>JAVVFC010000390.1:0-513 GCA_032250975.1 Longimicrobiales bacterium
TGCAGTGGGTGCGCGAGTTCGCCCGGAAGTGCCGCGCGAACGAGCCGCACTTCGAGCAGGTCGCCTTTCTCGGCGGGCGCCTGTTCGACGCGCTGGCCGATCCGCTCAGCCTGGACCCGGAGGACCGGGAGCTCCTGGTCGCGGCGGCGATCCTGCACGACATCGGCTACCTGATCAGCCACGCGCGTCATCACAAGCACGCCTACCACCTGATCACCCACAGCGGGCTGCCCGGCTTCTCGGGCCGCGAGATCGAGATCGTGGCGAACGTGGCCCGCTACCACCGCCGCGCCCACCCGAAGAAGTCGCACGAGGCGTGGGCCCGCCTCGGGTCCGACGACCGCGAGCGGGTGCGCCGCCTGGCCGGCCTGCTGCGGGTGGCCGATGGCCTGGACCGCACGCACGGGAGCGAAGTCACGGACGTCGAGGCGGAGATGCGCGACGGCCGGATCCGGATCGTCGCCCGCGCCGAACGGGAGCCCCGCGTGGACCTGTGGAACGCGAACCGCAAGG
>JAVVFC010000391.1:0-513 GCA_032250975.1 Longimicrobiales bacterium
CCGGCATCCGGGCGCAGGTAGTAGCGGTAGGTCTCGGCGGCGGAGCTGGCGTAGCTGCCGGGCACGGCCGCGTAGGGGTCGTCGGCGCTGTAGCCCGCCACCGCGGTGAGGTCGGTGCCCGCCGCCAGGGCGTCGTGGTCGCCGCTCAGGTCGGCGTTGAACAGCAGTTGGTCGGGGTGGGCCATGAGGATGCGCACCTGTCCCTGGTCCACCGCCGCGCCTGCGCCCAGGGGGCTCACGGTGCGGGTCAGTTCGTCCACCGCCACCCGGGCGTTCTGCTGGGCCTCGCCCACGTCCTCCTGGGTCGTGAACACCCGTTGCTGGGAGACGAACACCTGGTAGACCAGCACCACGATGATGCTCGCCACCGCCAGGGACACCAGCAGTTCGCTGAGGGTGAAACCAGCACTGCGTGGGGCCGGGCCGCGGGTCGCGGAGGGGGGCCGGGTATGCATCAGTACCTCGTCTTGGCGGTGATCAAGGTGACGTCGCCGGTGCTGTTGGGGAGGTTCC
>JAVVFC010000392.1:0-512 GCA_032250975.1 Longimicrobiales bacterium
CTACGGGTACGCCATCCTGAAGCGCGTCCGGGAGCTCTCCGGCGGACGGATGGAGTGGACGGACGGGATGCTCTATCCCGTCCTGCACCGCCTCGAGCGGCTGGGCCATGTCGAGGCGCGGTGGGAGGTGGCCGAGAACGGCCGCCGCCGCAAGTACTACGGAATCACGCCCCGGGGCCGCGACCAGCTCGCCGAGGAGCACCGCCAGTGGCAGGTGGTGGACGCGACGCTGCGCGGGATCTGGCGCGCGGTCCGGGTGCCCCTCGCCGCCGGCGGACCGGCCGCGGCCCCCCCAGTCCCGCAGGGAGCCTGACTCATGTCCGACACGGACCGGCCGGATTCGCTCGAGGAGCAGATCGACCAGTGGCGGAGCTACCTCCGGCGCCGGCAGGCGATCCACCAGGTGGACGTCGCGGAGCTGGAGGATCACCTGCGCGAGCAGGTCGCGGCCCTGACCGGGGCGGGGCTCGCCGCGGACGAGGCCTTTCTCGTCGCGGTGAAGCGAATGGGCG
>JAVVFC010000393.1:0-511 GCA_032250975.1 Longimicrobiales bacterium
TCTGCTCGCCGCCGGCGGCGTGGCGGAGATCCTCCTCGGCCTCGCCCTGGCGGCGGGCCTGTTCCGCGTTCCCGTGGCGTGGATCGCCCTGCTCGTGAACGCCGTCTCCACCGGGGCGAGCTGGCGCCAGATCCTGGACCCGTGGGGCTGGCTCGGGCTCACCGACGGGGGGACCCACCTCTTCCTGGCCTCCATCGTCGTCATGGCCGCGAACGTCGCCATCGTCCTGAACGCCAGGGAAGACTTCTTCACCCTGGACCGGCGCCTCGGCCGGTCGAGGTAGCGCGGGTCGAGCCCGGGGGCGGCGGCCTGAGCCCGGGGGCGGCGGCCTGAGCCCGGGGGCGGCGGCCTGACCCCGGGGGCGGCGACCTGACGCCGGGGCCGCCGCCCCCTTCCCTTCCCGGGCCCGACCCGCTATCCTGTGGTCGGATCTTCCGCAAGCGGGATTCTCTTCGAAGCTTCGAACCTACCGACGGCTTCCTTCAGCATCTCCTTCGCAGCGAGACCACAT
>JAVVFC010000394.1:0-510 GCA_032250975.1 Longimicrobiales bacterium
AAGAAGCATGTGCAGGCCGGCGGCCAGGCCTTCGTGCTCGAGGACGGCATGAACGGCCACATGATCACGATCTACGACCAGGGCAAGCACATGCCGCTGCTGTGGACGCACCTGATTCCGGCCACGCTGCAGGGGCGCGCGCTGCACAACGTCCAGAACGCCATGTTCGCCGCCGCCCTTGCCTACAACATGAACCTCAGCCTCGAGGACATCCGCCAGGGCCTGCGCACCTTCGACAGCACCTTCTTCCAGACGCCGGGGCGGATGAACATCTTCGACGACCATCCGTTCCGGGTCGTCATGGACTACGCCCACAACCCGGCCGCGGTGCGCGCCATGTGCAGCCTGGTCGACCATTTCGAGGTCGAGGGCCGCCGCCTGGTGGTGTTGAGCGCGCCCGGCGACCGGCGCGATCAGGACATCGAGGACATCGCTGACGTCGCCGCCGGTCACTTCGACCATTTCATCTGCCGCTGCGACGACCACCGCCGCGGCCGCGGCGCCGACGAG
>JAVVFC010000395.1:0-508 GCA_032250975.1 Longimicrobiales bacterium
CCCTGGGCATCGCGGTTCTGCCTGGTGCTGGCCCTGGCGACCCTGTGGGGCCTGGGGGTGCCCGTGGGGGCCCGCCTGCTGGTGGCGCCCCTGGAGACCCGCTACCCGGTGCCGCCGGAGGCGGTGCGGGCCGACGCCGCGGTGGTGCTCGCCGGCACCGTGGACCTGGCCCGCTCCACCTCCGAGCGCATCGAGCTCTACGACCGCCCGGAGCGCATCATCGAGGGTGCGCAACTGGTGCTCTCCGGGCGCGCTCGGTGGTTGGTGATCTCCGGGGGCAGCGGTAACCCCCTGCGCCCCGAGGCCAGGGAGGCCGAGTACCTGGCCACCCTGGCGCGCCGGCTGGGGGTGCCGTCGGGGCAGATCCTTCTGCAGGGCGACAGTCGCACCACCGCCGAGGACGCCGAGCGCACCGCCGCGATCCTCCGCCGCCGGGGCATCCAGTCGTTCTTCCTGGTCACCAGCGCGTTCCACCTGCCCCGGGCCGTGGCGTGTTTCCGCAAACAGG
>JAVVFC010000396.1:0-508 GCA_032250975.1 Longimicrobiales bacterium
GGTACTCCTTGGGCGTCAGGTCCAGATCGCGACCGGCGCGCGTGGCCGTGTGCTTCAGTCGGTCCAGCTCCACGTCGGCGTACAGCAGTCGCTCCTCCCGCGCCGATCCGCCCCGACGCAGGAGCGCCCGGACACGGGCGAGCAACTCGTCGAAGCTGAACGGCTTGGTCAGGTAGTCGTCCGCGCCGGCATCCAGCCCCTGGACGATGTCCTCCTTCGTGTCGCGGGCGGTGAGCAGCAGGACCGGGACGGACTTCTCGCGTTTCCGAAGGTCGCGGACGATCTCGAACCCGCTCTTGCCCGGGAGCATCACATCGAGGATCGCCAGGTCGTAGTCGTACACCGCCGCCTTCAAACTGCCATCCTCACCATCGTGGGCCACGTCGACCGAGTAGCCCTCTTCACGGAGCCCCTGCTCCACGAAGCTCGCCACCTTCTTGTCGTCTTCTACCACCAGGATTCGCATGTGCCCTCCAGGGGTCGTGGGGGATTCGGCGTTCGCGGTTAA
>JAVVFC010000397.1:0-508 GCA_032250975.1 Longimicrobiales bacterium
CTGCACCCCGTTTCTCTTCCATCCCGAGGCCCAGCCCGAGGCCGCGCGCGAGTCGCTTCGCCGGGCCTGCGAAGAGGGTGGCAGCTCCGTGCACGGCACGGGCATCCATCCGGGCTTCGTCGGCATGGTGCTGCCCCTCGCCCTCTCGGGCATGTCGCGTTCGATTCGCAACCTGCGCATCCAGGAGAAGGCGGACTGGACCCACTACGACAGCCCCCGCATCACCTTCGACAACATGCGCTTCGGCCATCCCCCCGAAGCCGCCCGCCTCGAGGCCAATCCCTTCGCGCGCTTCAACGCGGGCCTCTTCGAAGACCAGATCCACTTCCTGGCGCAGGCCCTCGGAGCGGGGACGGTGGAGGTGAGCGTCGAGCAGGAGCTCGTCGTGTCGGAGACGACCTACGACGTTCGCGCCGGTCGCGTCGAGGCGGGGACGGTGAACGGACAACGCTATCGCTGGCGCGGTCGCAGCAGGGATCGCGCGCTGATCGAGATCGACGCGCTCTGG
>JAVVFC010000398.1:0-505 GCA_032250975.1 Longimicrobiales bacterium
CGTTCTCCCTGGAACGACGCGTGCGGGCGGGTTGCGGCCGTGGGGCCCTCCACCGCACGGACCCTCCGGGAGGTGGGCTGGCCGGTGCACCTCGTGGGGAAGGGCGGTGGGGCCGGAGGCCTCGTCCAGGCCCTCGAGGGGGTGGGGTCCCTGACCGACGTCCGGGTTCTCTTCTTCGCCGGTTCGCTGGCGCGTCCCACCCTGGAAGACGGCTTGGAGGCCAGGGGCGCCCGGGTGGATCGCGTGGAGGCCTACCGCACCGAGCCCGTGCCGCTGACCCAGCCGGCCGCGTCCGCCCTGGAGGGCGCCGAGATCGTCACCTTCACCTCCTCGTCGACCGTCACCAACTTCCTGGCCGCGGTGGGGGCGGAGGCGGTGCCGCCGGTGGTCGCCGCCATCGGGCCGGTCACCGCGGCCACGGCCCGGCGCCACGGCCTCACCGTCGACGTCGAGGCCGAGGTCCACACGATCGACGGCCTCGTCGACGCCCTGTGCCGGTGGGCCG
>JAVVFC010000039.1:0-21077 GCA_032250975.1 Longimicrobiales bacterium
GGGGGAGCGCTTCGACAACCCGGGCGCGCGCGTGCTGGGCAGCGCCCTGGACGCCGCCACCGCGGAGTACCTGGAACAGGGGCGCTCGCCCTCGCGCCGCGTGCACGAGCTGGACAACCGCGGCAGCACCTTCTACCTGACGCTCTACTGGGCGCAGGCCCTGGCGGCGCAGCAGGACGACCCGGCGCTGGCGGAGCGCTTCGCCCCGGTGGCGGCGGCGCTGGCCGCGAACGAGGAGAAGATCCTGTCCGAACTGGAGGCCGCGCAGGGGTCGCCCCAGGACCTGGGCGGCTACTACCGTCCCGACGCTGACCGGGCCGAGGCCGCCATGCGGCCGAGCGCGACCCTGAACGGGATCCTGGCGGCGGTCTGACGCGGGCGGTGGGCCCCGGGGGGGTGGGATGCCCCCGGGGCGTCAGTGCGCCTCCCCCCAGCGGCGGTGGTCCACGCCGGTGAGCGCGTCGCTCACCGCCCGGAGGCGGGCGCGCACCTCCGGGTCGTAGGCGGCGTCGTGAGCGCGGGCGGACTCGAAGACGTCGAAGTACCGTCCGGTCCCTGGATCCGGGTCGTCCAGCAGGCGCAGCACCGCGTCCCGGCCGGTCTCGACCGATGTCCGCGGCTCCAGGCCCGCCCCGAGCACCATGTTGGTGTCCATGAAGGTGGACGGGTGGAGGGCGTTCACCGTGACGCCGGTGCCCCGCAGGGCGGCGGCCAGGTCAAGGGTGAAGAGGATCTGCGCCAGCTTGCTCTGCGCGTAGGCGCGCCCCGTGGTGTAGGCGCGCGTGAGCATGAGGTCGTCGAAGTCGGGGGGCGACTGCGCCACGGACGCGACGTTGACGATGCGGGCGGGCGCGCTCTCCCGCAGGCGGGGCAGCAGCAGGGTGGTGAGCAGGTAGCCGGAGAGGTAGTTGACCTGAAAGTGGAGT
Organism: Longimicrobiales bacterium; assembly: GCA_032250975.1. Lineage (GTDB taxonomy): Bacteria > Gemmatimonadota > Gemmatimonadetes > Longimicrobiales > Gaopeijiaceae > Gaopeijia. The sequence goes on from JAVVFC010000039.1 coordinate 927, forward strand.
TCGTGGCCGTCCGCGCTCAGCTGACGCTCCGGGTCGCCGACGACGAGGACGCCGGCGTTGTTCACCAGGGCGTCCAGCCGGGGATAGTCCCGCAGGACGGCCTCCGCCAGGGCACGCACCTCGTCCAGCGCGGCGAAGTCGGCCCGGTAGAAGCGGGCGCTCCCGGCGCCGGCGTTCCGGATCTCGTCCAGGAGGTCCGCCGCCCGGTCCTCGCTGCGGCCGTGCAGGATGACGTGGGCGCCGTCCGCAGCGAGCGCGCGGGCGACCTCGCGGCCGAGTCCGCTGGTGGAGCCGGTGACCAGGATCACGCGCTGGCCAGGTGCGGGCGGGTCGCCGACGCCCTGGAGCTGCACGGCGTGCAGGCCGACCGGTGGGGTGGCCAGGACCAGGGCGAGGGCGGTGAAGAGAGGGACGGGGCGGGCGGGGGTGGGGGAGGTCGGGTGGGGCATGGGCTCGGGAGTCGGGGGCGGGTTCGAGGGACGGGCCGGGGGCCACCGTCCCAAGGGAGGGAGGCTCCGACCGGGCCGCAACCGTGCGTAGCCCGTCGCCACCGGATCGCCGGGCGCCAGCGCGTGTCCGCCCCGTGTCCTCCCCCGGCCCGCGTTTCGGCGGGGCGCCGCTGGAACTCGGGCCGGGTGTGTGGGGATTGGACGGGGGAAGCGACTCGAATCGGGAGAGAAGGCCATGAGCGAGCTTGGGAAGGGACGGAGTCTGCTGCGGGAGGGACTCCTGGTCGGGCTGGTGGGCGCCACGGTGGTTGCGGTCTGGTTCCTGCTGCTGGACGTGGTGCGGGGCACGCCGCTGCAGACGCCCGGCGCGCTGGGCTCGGCGCTCTTCCTGGGTGCCCGGGAGGCGGGCGCGATCCAGGTGACGGCATGGACGGTCGGCCTCTACACCGTGGTGCACGGCGCCGCCTTCGCCCTGGTGGGGCTGGTGGCGGCCGGGCTGCTGCGGAGCGCCGACCGGACACCCTCGACGGTGGCCTTCCTGGTGCTCGCGACGGCGGTGCTCGAGGTGCTCTTCGTGGGCGGCGTGGCCATCGCGGCCGAGTTCCTGCTGGGCTTCATGGCCTGGTGGACCGTGCTCGGGGGCAACCTGCTGGCGTCCCTCGCCATGGGGGTTCTGCTCCTGCACTGGCACCCGCTCACCGCGGACCGGCTCCGGCACGCGGGCGAGGCGCTGCCGCAGGCGTAGAAGGCAGGGCCGGCGCCGGGGGTCCCTTTCGCGGGAGCCCGGTGCCGGACGGTGCCGGAAGCCGTAGGCCGTGGGTGCCCGTCCCGGACCACCTCGGGCGGCTACCTCCGGTAGCGCAGGATCATGCTGGATTCGTCCACCTGGCGCTCGGCCTGGACCGCTCCGTCCACCTCGAGTTCGATGCCCATCCGGCTCACCAGCGAGAAGCTGTGGGTCAGCAGGGTCGCGGGCTCGGCCACCACCCGCATCTCCGACTCCTGCGTGAAGGTGAGGATCCGGAAGTCCACGGTCGCGCCGAATAGACCGCGGAGCCGTTCCCCCACCGCCCCGCCCGCGACCTCCGGATCGGGGATCGACAGGATGGACAGCAGAACGCAGGAGTCGGGTGCCGCATCCGCGTGGCAGGGAACGCGCTCCTCGACGCCGAATTCCATCTCCATGGGGAGGATCAGCCCCGGGATCAAGGGGCTGGCTTCGCGGGACGAGACCGTGTAGGTGACGCCGAGGTCCAGATCGGCGTCGACCCAGAATCCGACCATTCCGCTCCACTGCTCCGCGAACCCCTGCGCCAGGGTCTCTTCGGAAAGCGCCTGGTCCATCATACCGCGGAGGTTGGCCGCAACCTCGCGGACGGATCCGTCCGCACCGTCCTCCGCGACCAGGGAGTCCAACTGGTGCAGCATCTGTCCCAGTTCGCGCTCCATCACCTCCCGGATCCGGTCGAGGTTACCGATGCCAAGAAGCTCTCCGTCCCCGCCGACGCGGTAGTCCAGGTCCTGCTCCGCGAGGGCGCGCATGAACCGCGTGGCCGGGTCCTCCACCGCAGCCGGAGCCGCGTCCGGCTCGACCAGCTCGCTGTCCCGGTACTGGATCACCAGTCCTCCGTCCTCCCCTTCCAGCACCTCCATCACGGACGTGATGCGCAGGGCGTGGAGAACCTCGTCGCCGCGCACCCGGCTGGTCTCCGACACCACGTCGGCGGTGATCCCTGGGGGCCACGCGAAGCGGAGCGACACCGTCTCACCGGACGCCTGCGTCCTGTCGGGCCCGGAATCCGCCGGGACCTGGGCGTTGAGGGGGACAGAGAGGGGACAGGTGGCCAGCGCCGCCAGCAGCAGGGCCGGGAGCCGACCGCGGGGAGTAGGCATGCTCTGCCTCCACGGTTCCGGAAACGGGATCGGCAAGATGTCCGGTCCCGCGCGGCGGCGCCACGGGTCCTCCGGTCACGTGCCATCCTCCCGGGGTACCCCGTCCCTTCGGGGATGCGCTAGGATTGACGCGGAGAATCCCCCCATGCCCCCACCTTCCCGCTCCCGCCCGCTTCCGCTTCGTGCGGCCTCTCTGCTGGCCGCCGGCCTGCTCGCGCTCGCCGGGCCGGGCGCGCAGGCGGTGCGCGCGTTGCAGGGGCCGGAGCAGTCGGGGCCGGTGGTCGGCCTCGCGCTCAGTGGGGGTGCGGCCCGGGGGCTTGCCCACATCGGCGTGATCCAGGAGTTGGAGGCGCGCGGGATCCAGGTTCACGTGGTGGCGGGCACCAGCATGGGGAGTCTGATCGGCGGGCTCTTCGCCATGGGGCTGGAAGGCGATTCGCTGGAGGCGGTGGCCCGAAGGCTGAACCGGGAGGACGTGTTCAACGACCGGGTCCCCCGAAGCTTTATGGCGCCCGACCAGCGGATGTTCGACGAGCGGACGCTGCTCACGCTCCCCATCCGGGAGGGGCGAGTGCAGCTGCCGGAAGCGGCGGTGGAGGGGATGGCGGTGCGGCGCGCGCTGGCCCGCGAGTTCTGGCCGGCGCAGGGGGTGGAGAGCTTCGCGGACCTGCCCCGACCCTTCGTGGCGCTGGCCACCGACCTGCGCACCGGAGAGGCGGTGGTGCTCCGCCGGGGCGTGCTGGCCGACGCGGTCCGCGCCAGCGTGGCCATCCCGGGGCTGCTGGAGCCCCAGGAGCAGGGAGGGCGGCTGCTGGTGGACGGGGCCCTGGTGCGGAACCTGCCCGCGGAGGACGCCCGGACTTTGGGCGCCGAGCTGCTCATCTGCAGCGACGTGGGCCGCTCCGCCGAGGCGCGCGAGTTCCGGTCCCTGATGGACATCCTCTCGGTGGCGGTCACGCTCGGCAGCGAGGGGGACCGCCAGCGCCAGTACGACCAGTGCGACGTGGTGCTGAGACCGGTCTCGGATGAGTTGGACGCCGCCGACTTCGATGCGCTCGATACCTGGATCCGCATCGGCCGGGACGCGGTCGCGGGGTCGGCGGGGGAGATCGCAGCCGCATTCGCCCAGCGCCGGGTGGGAGGCAGCCTCCCCACCTTCCTGCGCGCCCGCCCCCGGGTTGCCGCCCCGCTCTTCCCTCCGTCCGTGCGCGTGCGCGACATACGGTTCGTGGGGCTCGCCCGCGAAGACCAGGAGGCTCCGGCCCGGCGGGCGCTCCGCCTGGAACGGGGCGAGGTGGTGGATGCCGCGAGTCTGGACCGGGCGATGGCGGCGCTGCAGGCCACCGAGCTCTACCAGGGGGTCGGCTACCGGCTGATCCCGGGTGCGGAGGGCGAGGTCGACCTGGAGGTGGAGCTGCGCCCGGCGCAGCGCGACCGGCTGGGAATGGGGTTCCGCTTCGACGACCAGTACAAGGCGGCGGTACTGCTGAGCGCGACGCTGCTCAGCCGTCTGGGGTATGGGTCGAGCACCCGCCTCGACGCGCGCCTGGGAGACGCCATCGAGGTGCGGCTCACGCACCAGTCCGGACGGGGGATCACCTCCGCGCTGGGGCTGGGCTTCTCGGCGGGGTTCACGCGCGTGCCGATCTCCTTCTCTCGGGACGGGGAGCGCTTCTTCCAGATCCGCAACGAGCAGATCCACCTGGCCGGCATGTTCACCCTGGTGCAGCGGAGCGGCGGCCTGCTGGCCCTCGAGCTGCGCGGGGAGCAGGTCCGGGAGCGCCCCGAGGTCGGGGGTGGGCTCTCCACGCGGCGGCGGCGCTACGGCAGCGCGTCGCTGACGTGGATTCGCGACACCTTCGATCGCGCGGACTTTCCCACCACGGGCTCGTCTCTGCTGGCCCGCACGGAGTGGTCCCGGCGCGCCCTGGGCACCGGGGCGGACTTCGAGCAGCACCTGGCCGAGCTGCGGGTGGCCGTTCCGGTGACGCCGGCCGTGACGTTGAGGCTGGAGGCCTTCGCCGGATCCGCGGCCGGGGACGACCTGCCGCTCTACAAGAACTTCTTCCTGGGCGGATCGGTGACCCCGGGCGTGCTGGCCTATTCCCACCCGCTCTTCCACGGCATGGAGAGCCAGGACGAATGGGGCCGCGTGGCCCAGGTGCTGCGGAGCGCGGTGCAGGTGGAATTCAGTCGGAACTGGTTCGTGACGGCGCTCGTGAATGCGGGCGACGTACGCGACGCCTGGGCCCTGAAGCCCGAGGACTGGATCGCCGGATGGGGCGTTTCACTCGGCCACCTCTCCCTGCTCGGCCCCGCCCGCCTGGCGCTGGTGGGCCGCGACGACCCGGGCCGCTTCCGGGTCACATTGGAACTGGGCCGCACCTTCTGATCGCGTCCGCCGGACGGAGATCTCCGGACCCCACGCCGGGAGCCGGGGCGCCCTCGTGGGGGGAACTTCCCCCTTGCGGCGACGTCCGGCTCTTTTCAGCGTGAAACGTGCAGTCTGGTGACCCTCTCACGGTGGCAGGGCGGGAAAGATGATGAGCAAATCGGCAGGACTGATCTTCGGCGTGGGCGTGCTGGTGGCGGTGGCGATCTTCGTGATCAACCCTTCCTCTCCGGGTCCGGAGGCCGCGGCACCCGCGAGCGGGGCGTCCGCGGCGGGTCTGCCGCCCGGGCACCCCGAGATCGGAGGTGCGGAGGCCCAGGCCACGGCGGAGGGGCCCTTCGCCACCGTGGTCGAGACGCTCGCCTCCGGCGGCTACACCTACGCGCGTGTGGCGGCGGACGGGGAGGATATCTGGGTCGCGGGGCCGACCGCCTCTCTCGAGGTGGGCCAGGAGATCTCGCTGGCGGGCGCGATGGGCATGGAGAATTTCCACGCCGCCTCGCTGGACCGGACCTTCGAGTCCATCCTCTTCCTGAACGGCTTCGCGGGGCGGGCTGCGGCGCCCGAGGGCCAGAGCGGCACCGCCCTCGAGGTGATCTACGGCGGCGGCTACACGTACGTGCGGGTGGACCTGGGCGATTCGGAGGAGTGGATCGCCGGCATGGGGGTGGCCGTCTCGGAGGGCCAGACCGTGGCCTGGCAGGCTGGCTCGCCCATGGAGAACTTCGCGAGCCCCTCCCTGGAGCGCACCTTCCCGCGCATCCTCTTCGTGGATGGTCTGCGGGTGGAGGGCTGAGGTGACGCACCCGGGCGCGGTGGCCTCGAGCCGCGTCCGCCGGGTCCGGGCCCGTCGCGAGGTGCGCCTGGCGCTGCTCGCGCTGCTCGCGGTGTGTGCCGGGGCGGTGGCCTCGTGCGCGTCGGCGGGCAAGCGCCTGGAGCAGGGGGTGGAGCTGGAGGCGCAGGGCCGCTACGACGAGGCGGTGTACCGCTACGTCGAGGCGCTGGAGAAGGACGCCGACCTGGTCGAGGCCCGGGACCGGCTCCTGGCCGCCGGGGATTCCGCCGTCACCCTGCACCTGTCGGATGCCGAGGGCTGGGCGGCGGGAGGAGATCCGGTGCGCGCGGCGGAGCACGTGCTGCGGGTCGACGACCTGCTCGCCCGGGCCCGCACCGTGCGGGTCCGGCTGCCGACTCCGGCGGACTACACGCAGCGCCGGCGCGGCGCCCTGGACGCGGCGCTGGAGTATCACCTGGACTACGCGGACGGGGCGGCCGCCTCGGGGCGCTACGACGACGCCGTGTCGGCCTACCGGCAGGCACGCGGCCCCTACGACCCCTCGCCCGCGCAGCGGGACCGGTCCCTGACGGGGGAGTCGGAGGCGCTGCTGGCCTGGAGCCGCTCGGAGTTGGAGCGCGGCAGCCTGCGCACCGCCTACGATCTGGCGAACCGGGCGGGCGAGCTGGGCGGGGCGCCCCGCGAGGTGCAGGCCGAGGCGGAGGACGTCATGGCCTACGCCCTGGAGCGGGGTGAGGTGGAACTGATGCCACTCCCGGTCATTCCGGGCGGGCGCCGCCGGGAGGTCGCCGCCCTGGACGTGAGCGCGCTGCTGGACCGGACGCTCGCGACCGGAGCCTGGCGGGCGCCGCCCCCCTTCGTGCGGATCACCGAGGACCGGCTGGTGCGGGAGGTGGTGGGTGAGGCGAGCGCTCTGGGCGCGGGCCTCACCCCCCGCGGACTCGCGCTCCTGCTGCGCCTGACGGACGCGGACTACGGGGCCTGGGTCGAGGTGCTCTCGGTGGACGCCGTCGAGTTCGACGTGGACCGCGACACCCGCAGCGCCCGCACGCGGGAGGGGGAGGCTACCACCTACGTGGTGGAGTCCGGTTCCCGGCGCCTGCGCTCCGAGGTGCGGCTGGTGGTGGTGGACCGGGAGGGCGTCGCGATCGAGGACGCCGTGCTCATCGGTACCGGCACGGGCCGCTTCCGCCGCGCACTCTACGACGGGGACCCTCGTGGGCTCGACCTCGGCCGCCGCGAGGTCGACTACTTCGACCCCGCGGTGCTGCGGGCACAGGAAGAGGCGGTCCGGCAGGCGCTGGCGGCCGACCTGGCGGCGCGGGTGGCCGGCGCCGCCTACGGTCTCGTGCTGGAGCGGGTGCCCTGAGCGATCGGCGTGGCCGGGCCTTCGGGGCGGGGCTCCAGGCCGGAGCCGGAGACGGGACCCGTGGGCCGCACCTTGCCGGTCGTATGCGCCTGCCCATCTTTCCCGGCATGAACAGGACTTCATGCTTCCCCATCCGGCGGACCGCGGCACGCGCCGCGGCACGCACCCTCACCGCGACCCGCACCGGGACCCGCACCGCGACCCGCACCGCGGTGCTCTCCGCCGCTGTGATCGCGGGTGCCGGATGTGGCGGGCCCGGGGACGCCGGGGATCCGTCGCGCGAGATGCTGCGGGGTGAAGCCCCGGCGGCTTCCGATCTCCCTTCCGCGCTCGGGCCCGTGGACGGACGCGACCTTCCGGGCGCCGACCTGGAGCGCATCCGGGTAGGAATGGAGGCGCCCGACTTCGCCCTGGAATCCTACGGCGGTGACGTGGTGCGGCTCTCGGACTACCGGGGGCGGAAGGCGGTCATCCTGGTCTTCTACCGGGGCCACTGGTGACCCTGGTGCGCCGGTCAGCTCGGGGAGCTGAGTGGACTGCTGGATGGAGAACTGAAAGACGGGACGGAGATCCTGGCGGTCTCCGCCGAGGGGAGAGCGCTGAAGGAGCGGATGGTGGAGCGGGTCCGGGAGGAGTACGGCATGGACCTTCCCGCCGCGGTGGTGCTGCTGTCGGATATGGACCACGCGGTGATCGACCGCTACGGCGTGTTCAATCCGGAGTCGGCGCCCGACCGGCCGATCCCCCACCCCACGACCCTCGTCGTGGATCGGCGCGGGATCGTCCGCTGGCGCTTCACCGAGATCGACTACCGGGTGCGGCCCTCCAACGAGGAGATCGTGGCGGAGCTGGAAGCGATCCGATGACGGCGGGCGCGCGGCTGCCGCACACCCTCCTGCTCCGATTCCCACTCCGCTCCACCCCGCCGTGCTGAATCGGGCAGACGTCTGGACGCTGTACCGCCGCGAGCTCCGCTCCGCGTTCCGCGAGCGGACCATCGTGGTGAACAGCATCCTCATGCCGATCTTCCTCTATCCGGTCCTGCTCTGGGTGATGTTCACCGCCCAGACCTACATCCAGGGTCTGAACGAGGGCTTCACATCGCGCATCGCCCTGGTCGATCCGGTGCCGGCCGACCACGCCTCGGTGCTGGACTCGCTGCGGGGGCGGGAGGGAGTGCGGCTGCGGGGCGACCCGGAGGAGGAAACCCCGACGGGCCCACCCGACATCCTGATCGAGTCGGAGGCGTTGGCCCTGCTGCGGTCCGGCGCGGTCGACGCGGTGGTCGGCTTCCGGCCCCCGGAGGGCGCCGGCTCCACTCTGCCCGGAAACTTCCGCGTGCAGGTGCGCTTCGACGGCACCGAGAGCCGGAGCGAACGAGCCCGGGACCGGGTCGAGTCCGTGCTGGCCGGCTACCGGGACACCTGGGTCCAGCGGGAGGCGGAGCGTCTGGGCATGGGGGTGGAGGACCGGGTCCGCTTCCTGGTCGACGTGGAGAGCGTTTCGACCTCCCGTGAGATGGGCACCATGATCCTCGGGCAGATGCTCTCCTTCTTCCTGATCATCATGGTGGCGCTCGGGTGCTTCGTGCCCTCGGTCGACACCACGGCCGGCGAGCGGGAGCGCTCCACCTGGGAGACGCTCATGACGGTGGCGGCCTCGCGGGCCAGCGTGGTCACCGCCAAGTACCTCTATGTGGCCACCCTGGGCATCGCGGCGGGCGTCCTCAACGTGACCGCGGTCTTCCTCTCGGTGGGTGCGGTGCTCCGGCCGCTGCTTCAGGGGTCGGGCGAGGAGATCACGTTCTCGATCCCCTTGGCGGCTGTGCCGGTGATGCTCGCGGGCGCGGTCGCGCTGGCCCTCTTCTTCTCCGCGGCCATGATGCTGCTCGCCTCGTTCGCGCGCAGCTTCAAGGACGGCCAGGCCCTGGTGCAGCCCGTATACTGGCTGGTCTTCCTGCCCCTGCTGCTGGGCCAGCAGACCGACCGGACGCTGACCCCGGCCATCGCGTCCGTACCGGTGGCCAACGTCTCCATGATGATCCGGGACGCCATCAACGGCGTCTTCCTCTGGCCCCTCATCGCCTGGACGCTGGTGGTGACGCTGGCCACCGTCGCGCTGGCGCTGACGGGAGCCCGCTTCGCGCTCCGGTTCGAGGATTTCCTGCTGGGGTCGTTCGACGGGAGCTTCTGGCGCTTCGTCCGCGACCGCATCTCACGCCGCCGACGCACGGACCACACAACCGAGGCAGGACGCTGATGTCGGACTCCGTACCTCCCGCCCCCTCCGCGGCGACGGCTTCCGCCGTTCCCACCCCCTCCGGGGCGCCACCGACCATCGAGGTGCGGGATCTGCGCAAGACCTTCTACGACGAATCCCGCGGCGAGGTGCACGCCGTGGACGGCATCTCCTTCGCCTGCGACCGGGGCGAGGTGTTCGGTCTGCTGGGCGCCAACGGCGCCGGCAAGACCACCACCCTGCGCATGCTCTCGACCGTGCTGCGGCCCAGCGGGGGGTCGGCGTGGGTCATGGGGCATGAGGTCGCCGCCGAGCCGGAAGCGGTGCGGCGGAGCCTGGGGTTCTACTCGGCGTCCACGGCCCTCTACCCGCGTCTGACGGCGCGCGAGACGCTCGAGTTCTTCGCCCGCATCAACCGGTATCCCCCGGAGCGTGTGCCGGAGCGTGTGGAGGAGCTCGTGGAGCGGTTCGGCATCGGCGAGTACCAGCACGCCCGCGTGGAGAAGCTCTCGAGCGGGATGAAGCAGAAGGTGTCGATCGCCCGCACCATCGCCCACGATCCCCCCGTGCTGATCTTCGACGAACCCACCGTGGGACTGGATGTGCTCAACGCGCTCGAGATGGTGCGGGTGGTGCGCCGGCTGCGCGACGAGGGCAAGACCGTGCTCTTCAGCTCTCACATCATGAGCGAGGTGGAGAAGCTCTGCGACCGGATCGGCATCATCCACCGGGGGCGCCTGCTCGCGCTCGGCACGCTCGAGGAGCTCCGTGAACGCACCGGACGCCACTACCTGGAGGACGTCTTCGTCCACTATGTGACGCGGGAGGAAGGAGTGGACGTGGCTGAGCTGGGCGCCACCGGCGAGTTGGAGGCGGGGGCGTGACACCCCTGAGGCCGGGCCGGGGCGGTGGCGTCCTGGCCACCATCCTGCGCTACGAGCTGCGGATGCTTCTGCGCGACCGGCGCACGCTGCTGATCGCGGTGGTGGCGCCGCTGGTGCTCTTCCCCGCCTGGATCCTCATCTCCCGGGTGGTGGAGCGGAACGAGGAGCGCCGACTGGACGAGGCGGAGTATCTGTACGCGGTCGCCGGCACGCTGGAGGCGTGGGCACGCACTGCGGTCCACGAGGCCCTGGCGCTCCCCGATTCCGGCGGCGGGGACGGCGCGCGGGCGGTGCGCTTTACCGAGGTGCGGCCGCCCGACCCGGACTCGGCGCTGCGCGCAGGAGACCTTCACGTCGTGGTCCACGGCCTGACCGCCGAGGAGTACGGCGCCCTTGCGGAGGAGGAGCGGCTGGAAGCGATCGAGCGGGGCGTGGACGGGGCCGCGGAGGCGGAGCCGCCGCCCCTCGCACGCGCGCTCCGCATCCGGTACCGCGCCGAGAGCGACTTCTCCCGCGGTGCCATGAGCCGGCTCCGCGAGGCGCTCACCGACCTGCGGCGCCTCGAACGCGATTCGGCCTTCGCGGAGCGGGGCTTCCCGGTGGCGCTCGGCGACGTGGCCGAGGTCGAGGACGAGAACGTGGCCACCGCCGAGGAGGAGGGCGGGGCCTTCCTGGGCCTCGCGCTCACCCCATTCCTGCTCCTGCTCATGCTGACGGGCGGCTCCATCGTCGCGGTGGACGCCATCAGCGGCGAGAAGGAACGCGGTACCCTGGAGACGCTGCTCACGACGTCGGCGTCCCGGGGTGAGATCGTGCGGGCCAAGCTGCTGGCGGTGACGGTCGTGGGGGTGGCGGTGGCGCTGGTGAACGGCCTGAACCTGGCGGTCTACCTGGGGCTGGGCGTTCTGGAGCTGCCCGCGTCGCTCCAGATGGCGGTCAGCCCGCTGCGGGCGCTGGTTGTCTTTCTGCTCTACCTGCCGCTGGCCTTCCTGGTGTCGGGCGTGCTCCTGCTGGTGTCGGGCTTCTCCAAGAGCTACCGCGAGTATCAGATCTACTTCTTTCCCGTCTTCCTGGTCTTCCTGGTCACGGCGCTGGCGCCGCTGCTGCCGGGGATGGAGCTCCGCTCCGCGATGGTCCTGGTGCCGGTGTCCGGGATTTCGCTGGCGGTGCGTGAGGTCCTGGGGGGAGAGGTGGACTGGCTCTTCGCCGGGCTCGCCTTCGTGAGCACCGGGGCGGTAGCCGCGTGGCTGGCCATCCTCACCGAGCGCACCCTCTCCAATGAGCGGCTCATCTCGCGCTCGGAGCTGGACGCCGCCGACCTGGCGGGGGGGGCGGCGCTCTTTCCCCGGCATGTGTTCCGGTGGTTCCTGGGCTTCTGGGTACTGTTCTGGGTGACCAGCCTGTGGGCGGGCGAATCTCTGGGGATCCGCGGCCAGATCCTGGTGAACCTGGTGGGGATCTTCTTCGGGGGAACGATCCTCCTGCTGGTGCGCTACCGACTGCCGGTGCGCGAAGCCCTGTCGCTCCGCGCGCCCCACCCGGCGGCCTGGATCGCGACGCTGGTGGGCGCCCCCGCGGCGCTCGCGCTCGGGATCGGGGTGGCGGAGTTCGTCAACCGGTACGTCTTTCCGGTGCCCGAGGAGATGCTGGAGGCGTTCGGGCGTTCCCTGTCGGGACCGGAGCTCCCCCTGTGGCAGCTGGTCCTCTTCCTGTCCGTCATGCCCGGGGTGTTCGAGGAGCTGGCCTTCCGCGGCGCGCTCCTGCACGGGGTGCGGCAGCGGATGGGCCGCTGGGGGACGGTGCTGGTGGTGGGTGCGTTCTTCGGCTTCTTCCACGTGTCGCTCTTCCGCATCGTCCCGACCGCCCTGCTGGGAATGATCCTGGCCGCCGTCGTGCTCTTCTCCCGGTCCATCTACCCGGCGGTCCTCTGGCACGCATTGAACAACGCGCTGGCGCTCGTTCCGGTGCGCCTGGGATGGATCGGCGAGGACTTCCGGCTCCCGACGTGGACCGTGGTGCCGGCGCTGGCCGGCGTGGCGGTGAGCCTCTGGATCCTGTGGCGGACCGGAGCGGGGCGCCGCGCCGCTCCGGTGCCGCCCGGGCCCGGATTCAGGGCGTGACCGAGACCTGCTCCGAAATCGTGGCCTGACAGATCCGTCCGGCCACCGACATGGAGAGGGCGCCCTGGCCGTCTCCACTGCCGGTGAACTGCAAATCCACCTCGCAGCGCCCGCTCCGGTCTCCGGTGGCCCAGTCCAGCGCGCCCACGATGCCGCCCGCCGCCTCGAAGGCCCCCGACTGATTGCCGGAGAAGGCGTAGGACGACGTCACGTCGGGTGCGCCCGTCAGGGTGAGCGTGCCGTCCACCTCCTCGGGCTCGACCACGCACGCATCCGGGATCTGGACCAGACCGAACTGCAGGTCCACCGTCCCGGCCTCGGTGTCCACCGTGCCCGAGATCGTGCGGGCCGCGGACCAGGTGCCCCCCAGCGGGCAGCCCAGCGTGAGCTCCACCGAGTTCTCGAAGTCCACCACGGCGGCGGCCCGCAGCGGATTGCCCCGGGCCCGGGCGAGGGGCTCGCCCTCTCCCGCGGCCTCGAAGGTGCGGGTCATGAGGATCTGCGTGAGGGCCGCGGCCTCCTGCTGGGAGAGCGTGTCGCCGGCGGGTCGGGTGGCGTCGTCGTCACAGGCGCCCAGGAAGAGGAGTCCCGCGAGCGTGAGGAGGGCGACCTTGCTGTCTCGGTTCATTGCAGACCGTCTCGGTTCGGGAGGCTCACGATGGGGGGCGGAGCGGAACGGCGGGATGGATCCTGACCGTTCCTCCGACATCCGACGAATCAGGCGTGACTTTGTTGCACAACCCGTGCCGGAGCACGTCGGCCCCCGGGCCCTCCACCGCCGGCCTCCCGGCCAGGGGCGGCGTTCTCCCGGACCGCCCTCATCCGGGCCACAGTACGAGCAGCACCCCGCCCAGCACGATCGAGGCCCCGAACGCCGCGAGCACCGGCCGGCGAATCGCGCGGTGTCCTGCCGAGAGGACGATTCCGGCCTTGAAGACCAGATTGGCCATCCCGCCCACCAGGATCATGCGCCACGCGGTGGACGCCTCCAGCTGACCCCGCTGGACGAGCTGCGCCGCGGAGAGGGTGATGGCGTCCATGTCGGTGAGGCCGGACACGGCCGAGACCAGGTAGAGCCCCTCCGGGCCCAGGTGCCGGCGGGCGTAGGCCACTGCGACCAGAATCACCGCGTAGAGCGCTCCGAACACGACTGCCGACTTCAGGTCGGAGGGGGGCTCGTCGGGGGGCGGCGCGCGCAGCGCCTCCCCCGCCCTCCGGTGCAGGACGAAGACGATGCCGGCCATGCCGGCCATCATAACCAGCAGGGGCGGGGCCATGGCCGGCAGCGCCCCCCGCGCCACCACCGCCACCTCCCCCACCACCCGGGCGAAGACCAGGGTGGAGGCGACCACGATCATGACCGCGGCGCTGGCGGCCGTCCCCGGGCGGCCCGCGCTCATGCGCGAGAAGGTCAGGGTGGAGGCGGTGGACGAGATCAGCCCGCCCAGGGCGCCTCCCAGCAGGGCGCCGGCGCTCCCGCCCAGCAGCCGGTAGAGCACGTAGGCGCCCAGGCTGATGCCGACGATGAGCACCACCATGAGCCAGATCTCGCGGGGGTTCAGGACGCCGAAGGGCCCCAGGCTCCGGTCCGGCATGGCGGGCAGCAGCACGAAGCCCACCAGCGCCAGCTGGGCGAGCGCACGCCGGTCCTCGGACCCCAGCCGACCCGCGAATCGCTCCAGGGGCCGTTTGCTGTGGAGCAGAACCAGCACCGTCCCCGTGGCCGCCACGGCCAGCGCGTTCCATCCGAAGGCGAGCACGACCCCCACGGTGAACATCACCGCACTGGCGTACTCGGTGGTCATGCCGGGATCGGGCTCGCCGCGGCGGGCCAGCTGGGCGTTGCCCAGGACCATGAAGGCCGCGACCACCACCAGCCCGGCGGCCGGCACCCAGGGCCCCAGCGGCTGGGCCAGCAGGCCGCTCAGGACCCCGAACGCGGTGATGAGGGGGAAGGTACGGATGCCCGCGATGGGGGAGCCCGTGCCCTCGCGTTCCACCCCCACCATGAGCCCGAGCCCCACCGCGATGGCGAACTGGTAGATCTCGTGCAGGCCCATGGGATTCCTCCCGGCGGGGTTCGGCGTTGGGGGGAGGGCGCTTTCCAAGTCTGGCGCAACGCGGGTGCGGAGGCCAGCGGGTACGCCCCCGAGGTGGCGCGCCTGCGCCGCCGCCGCCGGGCCCGGGACGTGCGCACGCGGCCGGGCGTTCCACCCCCGTGTCACGCCGCTCCCGCCTGGCCGGACGAAACCCGGGAGGCCCCGGCGGCGTACTGAGAGCGGACACCATCCACCGTCCGGAGGGAAGCATGCTGGAGATCATCGCCGCCGGCGTCGCCGGTGTGGCCGGCCACGTCAAGTCCCGGGACTGGGTGCGCCGCCGTCTGCGCTTCACGAACGTGGTGGAGAAGCCCGGCCTGGGACTCTTCGCGGGGGCCGCCACCGCGGTGGTGGCCGCCCCCCTGGTGGCGCTGCTCCCCTTCGTGGGGATCGGTGCCGGGATGGTGGTGGGGATCGGCCTGGGCGCGGGTGTGGGTACCGGGGTGGCGCGTGGCGCCAGCCAGGCGCGATCCGGGTGGCACCCGGACGACGGGTAGCCTACCTTGGGGAGGCGATTCCCCCTGACAGGAGCCTCGCCATGCACCTCTCCCAGATCCTGTCCCACAAGGGGTCGGACGTGGTCACGATCCGACCCGACGCCACGGTCCTGGAAGCCATCCGGATCCTGGTGCAACGCGGCATCGGCGCGCTGGTGGTGGTCGAGGAGGGCCTGCCCTCCGGCATCCTCACCGAGCGGGACGTCCTGACCTTCACGGCGGGCGGTCCCGCGCTGCTGGCCCACACCCCGGTGGGCGACGTCATGACCCGCGACATGGTCACCGCCGGTCCGTGCGACACGCTCGCGCACGCCATGGACGTCATGACGCACCGGCGCATCCGGCACCTTCCCATCCTGCAGGAGGGTGACCTGGCCGGCATCGTCTCCATCGGCGACGTGGTGAACGCGCTGCGCGTGGTGACCGCGGAGGAGAACGACCACCTCAAGGCGTACATCGCCAGCGCGGGATGACGGCGTTGGGGCGGTCGGCCGCCCTCACTCCGGGTACGTGAGCCAGCCCCGGTCGTCCGCCCTCTCGCCGCGCACCAGTGCCAGGAAGGCCTGCTGCAGGCGCCGCGTGAGCGGCCCCGCCTGGCCCTCCCCGACCACCACCCGGTCCACGCTGCGGATGGGGGTCACCTCGGAGGCGGTCCCGGTGAAGAAGAGTTCGTCGGCGGTGTAGAGGGACTCGCGCGGCACCAGCTGCTCGCGCGTGGGGATGCCCAGGTCGCCCGCGATGGTGAGAATGGCGTCGCGGGTGATGCCGGAGAGCGAGGTGCCGTCCAGGAAGGGGGTGATGAGCACCCCGTCGCGCACCAGGAACAGGTTCTGGCCGCTCCCCTCGCTCACCAGCCCACCCGGCCCGAGCGCGATCCCCTCGGCGTAGCCGTTGGCCACCGCCTCCATCTTGATGAGCTGGGCGCTTACGTAGTGTCCGGCAGCCTTGGCCGCCACCGGAAAGGTGCCGGGGTGCGCGCGCAGCCACGACGACACGCAGACATCCACGCCGCGCTCCAGCGCGTCCGCCCCCAGGTAGGTGCCCCAGGGCCAGGCGGCCACGTACGTCTCCACCGGGGACGCCTCGGCGTAGAGGCCCGCGGCCCCGTAGCCGCGCAACACCATGGGCCGGATGTAGCAGTCCTCCAGCTCGTTCCGGCGCACGGTCTCCACGCAGGCCGCCACCAGGGCGTCGTCGTCGTGGACGAGCGGCAGGCGGTAGATGCGGCACGAGTCGCGCAGACGCCGGACGTGCTCCCGCAGGCGGAAGATGGCCGGACCGCGCGGGGTGCGATACGCGCGGATCCCCTCGAAGACCGAGGTGCCGAACTGCACGGCTGTACTGAGCAGGTGCAGGTGGGCGTCGGCCCAGGGGATGAAGTCGCCGTCCTTCCAGATCCACTTCGATTCGGTGATGCGCCCGGACATGGGGGGATTCCTGTGGCGTGAAGACGCGATGAGGACGGTTCAGAGGAGAGAGCGAATCCAGCCGCCGTCCACGGCGATGGATTGCCCGGTGATGTAGCTGGCGCGCTCCGACGCCAGGAAGGCTGCCAGCGCCGCGAACTCGGCGGGCTCGCCGATGCGCCCCATGGGCACCTGGGACTCCCACCCGGCGTAGGCCTCGGCCTCGGTCATGCCCCGGGTGTGCGCGACGTGGCCCGCCAGTTCCTCGAGCCGCTCGGTGCGGGTGTAGCCCGGCATGAGGTTGTTCACGGTGATGCCGTGGGGCGCGACCTCGTTGGCGAGGGTGCGCGCCAGACCGGTGACCGCCGCCCGCAGGGCGTTGGAGAGGATGAGCCCCTCCACGGGCTGCTTGACGGCGATGGAGGTGACGTTCAGGATCCGCCCCCAGCCGCGCTCCTTCATGCCCGGGAGCACGCCCCGGATCAGGCTCACCACGCTCTCCAGCGTCACCGCCGCGCCCGCCCGCCACGCCTCCGGTCCATGGTCCTCGAAGGTCCCCGGGGGCGGCCCACCCCCGTTGGTCACCAGGACGTCCACCCGCCCGAAGGTGTCGTGGGCCAGCGCCACCAGCGCCCCCACCTGCCCGGGGTCGGCCACGTCGGTGGGGCGCGCCACCACCCGGCGTCCCGACTCCGCCTCCAGGGCCGACCGCGCCTCCTCCAGCGGCTCCGGCGACCGGCCGCACAGCACCAGGTCGCACCCCTCGACCGCCAGCTCGCGGGCGACCGCCCGGCCCAGCCCCCGGCTGGAGGCCGCCACCAGCGCCACGCGCCCCTTCAGTCCGAGATCCACGACGCCCCCCTACCCGCGCGGACGGTGGAAGTAGGCGTCCGTCCCGTCCAGCCAGTCCTGGCGCGGGGGCGAGAAGACGTCCACGTCCAGCGTGTCCTCGAGCGCCTCCGCCTCGTGCGGGACGTTGGCGGGCAGCACCAGCACCTCGCCCGCCGAGACCACCACCTCGCGCTCCAGCGCCTCGCCGATGCGGAAACGGAGCGACCCCTCCAGAATGTAGGTGAGCTGCTCGTTCTCGTGGCTGTGGCGGGGCACCACGGCGCCCTTTTTGAGGAAGACCTGGGCCAGCATCATCCGGTCGCTGGTGACCAGGCGGCGCGAGATGAGGTCGGTGACGGGCTCCCAGGGGAGGTCGTTCCACTTCACGTGGGGGGTGGGAACGGAGGACATGGTCTTCCTGCTTGGGGAGTGGAGAGGTGCGCGCTGCGCGCCGGGACGGGAAATCGGGGGCCCGGACCGGCGTACGTCAACCGGGGGCCGCGGATGCGGCGCTCGGGTTCACCCGGGCGGTTCCGGTAGATACCTTTCAAGGCTGATCCCATGACGAATCCGATGCGAGCCCTCTGCCTGGCCATCCCGGCCCTCGTCTCCGCCTGCGCCTCGGGCGGGGGGGGGGAGCCCGCGCCCCTCTCCGGCACGCTGGGCGGCTCCGGTCTGGCGGGCCAGGTCGTGATGGTGTTTCCGGTTCAGCAGGCGTCCGCACCGGACGACGCCACCCGGGAGATGGTCTTCGCGCTCCAGTCGCGCCGGGGAACGGGGAGCTGGATCTTTCCCGAGGCCCTGGCCGGACAGCTGCGGCGCTCCCCGCAGCTCAACGTGCCCCTGCACGAGCTCCCCGTCGGGATCTTCCTGCGCGCCGAGGTGAGGCGGATCGGGGACCCCCTCTACGGCATGCTGCGGCGCGCGGCGGCGCTGAACGGCGCCACCTCGGCCCTGCTCCCGGTGGCGCTGGGCTTCCGCCCCGCCGCACCCGACGCTCCGGCCGCGCTGGAAGTGCTGGCGGCCGTGGTGGACATCACCACCGGGCGCGTGCTCTGGCTGGGCCGGGAGTCGGTACCGACAGACGCCCCGGACGACCCCGCGGGGCTGGCCCGGGCCATGGACACCCTGGCGGGCCGGCTGCTGCCGGCGGGATGAACGGAACGATGCGCGTGTGGACGGGACTGCTCGCCCTCGCCCTGTCGGCGGGGCTCACCGGGTGCCGGAGCGAGGTGCTGCCGGTGCCCACCGAGGCGGAGGCCGCCGCCTACTTCGAGGCCGTTCCGCGCGCCCGCGTCCAGGTGAGCGGGAACGTGGCGGAGGTCACCGTCGCCCAGTCCGCCGCCCAGCTGCGGCGCGGCGGCGTGCTGTGGGCGCGCGTGGGACCCTACATCTATCTTTTCAGCGAACCCACCCGGGACCTGTTCACGGACTTTCCCGGCCTGGCGGCGGTGCGCGTGGTCACCACCGCCGCGGGCGGGGACGAGGTGGCCCGCGCCACCCTGGCCCGTCACACTCTGAACGACCTGACCTGGCGTCGCGCCCTGAACATCGCCGGCCTCGCCCGCCGGGACGGCACCCGCCGCATGACGCTTCTTGAGGACCTGGTGGAGTGGGGCGAAGACCACACCGAGTACACCTACAACCCCCGCTACGCCGAACGCCGGTAGCGCCCGCGCCCCCTGCGCTCGACCGGCCTTTCGGAAACGCAAAACGCCGCCTCCGGAGAGCCCCGCGCAGCAGCAAGCCTTCCGCATTCAGCACGAGGAGCCCGTTCGTGTCCACCACCATCACCGTCATCCCGGGCGACGGCATCGGCCCCGAAGTGACTGACGCCACCCTCCAGGTGCTGCAGGCCGCCGGCGCCGACCTGGAGTACGACCACCAGCTCGGGGGTGTCTCGGCGCTCGAGCAGGTGGGTACGCCGCTGCCCGACGAGACGCTGGACTCCATCCGGCGCACCGGCCTCGCCCTCAAGGGCCCCCTCACCACGCCTTCGGGCTCGGGTTTCCGCAGCATCAACGTGGCGCTGCGGAAGGAGTTCGATCTGTACTCCAACGTGCGCCCCGCGCGCACGATCGTTCCGGGCGGGCGCTACGACGACATCGACCTGGTTCTGATCCGCGAGAACACCGAGGGGCTCTACGTGGGGGTCGAGCACTACATCGGAGTGGGCGACGACCCCCGGGCCGCGGCCGAGTCGGTGATGATCGTCACCCGCCACGGCACCGAGCGCATCGTGCGCTACGCCTTCGAGTACGCCCGCACACACGGACGGAAGAAGGTCACGGTGGCCCACAAGGCGAACATCCTCAAGTACACCCAGGGGCTCATCCTGGACGTGGCCCAGGAGGTGGCGGCGGACTACCCCGACATCGAGTTCGAGGACCGCATCATCGACGCCACCGCCATGCTCCTGGTGCTGGATCCCTACCGCTTCGACGTGCTGGTGATGGAGAACATGTTCGGCGACATCCTCTCGGACCTGATGGCGGGACTGGTGGGGGGGCTGGGCTTCGCCCCTGCCGGGAACATCGGCACCGACGCCGCCATGTTCGAGGCGGTGCACGGCTCCGCGCCCGACATCGCGGGGCAGGGGATCGCCAACCCGACCGGGCTGCTGCTCTCGGCGTGCATGCTGCTGGAGCACCTCGGCGACATGGAGACCGCCGCCCGCGTCCGCCGCGCCGTGGACCGGGTGGTGCGGGAGGGGAGCGTGCGCACCGCCGACATGGGCGGCTCCGCCGGCACCCGGGACTTCACCCGGGCGCTGGTCAAGGCCCTCTTCTGAGCCCCCGGTCTCCATGAGCGACCGCAGAAGCCGCTGGAAGGAGCGCCTGGGCGAGGAGATGCCGTGCGCCCGCTGCGGGGAGGTGAAGGACTCCACGGAGATGGACCGCCTGCTCTGGTGCGAGGCGTGCGTCGCCGACGCCCGGGCCCGGGCCGGCCGGGCCGGTTGGGCGTTCGGGGTGGTTCTGGCAGCCGCGCTGGGGCTCTGGGTCTGGCTGGGCGTGCAGCCTGTCACCCTCCCGTCCGGCGCGTGGCTGGCCGTGCTGGTGGCGGCCGCCTGGCTGGGGGCCAAGCTGGGGCGCGAGGTGGCGTTCGGGATCTACCGGTCCCGGGAATGACCGCGGCGCCCTCCCCGCCCCCGCCCCTGCCGCTGGCCGGGATCCGGGT
>JAVVFC010000003.1:0-41488 GCA_032250975.1 Longimicrobiales bacterium
CGTCCCGGCGTCCCCACCCCACAGGCGCACCAGCGCCCGCTCCAGGGGCGCGCCCCCCTCCCGCCCTCCACCGGTGCGGCAGCGCCGCGCCAGCGCGGACCATGCCGCGGGCGTCTCCGGCCAGCCGTCCCGGCGCACGCCCAGCACCGCCCGGGCCAGGACGGACAGCGGCGGAAAGGAGCCCGCGAGGCGCTGGTCCAATGCCCGCAGGTCGGGGGGGGACCAGAGCACGAGCGCGCGTGCGGGCGCGCCGTCGCGACCGCCCCGCCCCGCCTCCTGATAGTACGCCTCCAGCGAAGCCGGCGGTGACCAGTGGGTCACGGCGCGGATGTCGGGCTTGTCCACCCCCATGCCGAAGGCGTTGGTGGCGACCATCACCCGCACCGCTCCCGCCAGGAAGCGGTCCTGGACGTCGGCGCGCACCTCACGCGGCAGACCGGCGTGGTAGGCCCCCGCGCACACCCCGCGGCGCCGGAGCGCATCGGCGAGGCGCTCCACCGCACCCCGCGTCCCCGCGTATACGATCTGCGCCCCCGGCTCACGTCCCACCGCCTGCCAGAGGGCCGGCCACCGGTCCCCCTCGTCCGCCACCCGCCGTGCCTCCCACGTGAGGTTGGGCCGATCGAAGCTCTGCACCACCCGCACCGGGTCGCGCAGCCCAAGCGTAGCGGCCAGGGTGCGCCGCAGCGCCGGCGTGGCGGTCGCGGTCAGCGCCAGCACGGGAATCCCGAGCGCCGGGCCCAGCCCCGCCAGCACCAGGTAGTCGGGTCGGAAGTCGTACCCCCACTGCACCAGGCAGTGGGCCTCGTCCACCACCAGCGCCCCCACCCCCGCCTCCAGCAGACGGGTCCCGGTCCGCCCCTTGAGGCGCTCGGGGGCCAGCAGCAGGAGGTCGAGCGCGCCCCGGCGGACGGCGTCCAGCACCCGCTCCCGCTCGGGGGGCGCGACCGGGCCCGCGAGCGCCTCGGCCCGGAGGCCGGCCTCGCGCGCCCGCCGGAGCTGGTCCGCCATGAGCGCGACCAGCGGACTCACCACCAGCACGGGCCGATCGAGCAGGAGCGCGGGCAGCAGGTAGGTGAGGCTCTTGCCGCCCCCGGTGGGCAGGAGGCCGAGCGCGTCCCGACCCGCGAGCAGCGCCCGAACCAGCGGCTCCTGGCCGGGTCGGAAGCCGGGGTGCCCGAAGCGTTCGCGCAGGAGGACGAGCAGGGGATCCACCCCGGCAAGGAACCGTACCGCGCCGGGCGAGGGGATGGCGCGGCGGGCCAACTCGACGCCTCGTGGGCGGGGGAAGGCTCAGCGGCCGGCGTTCTCGTCCGGCTCGGCGGGACCGCGCCGCGCCGCGCCGCGCACGGGCAGGAAGCGCAGCCCGAAGCCCACGATCAGCACGCCCAGCGCCACGTCCACCATCCATTCCCGCCGCAGTCCGATCCCCACCAGCGCCAGCGCCGCGCCGGCGCCCAGCAGGCGCGCCCGCCAGCGCAGGTAGGCGCCGCCGCCCCCCGCCGGCGCCATCAGGACGACCGCTTCCCCGCCAGGAACGCCTCCAGGCCCGTGCGGCACGCCTCGGTCATGCGCGCCACCACGTTCACCTCCGCCCCCCGGGCGATGCCCTCGGCAAAGGAGATGCCGTCCAGCCCGTAGAGCAGCCGCTTGGTGAGGGTCAGCGCCGTAGGCGGGAGGTCCACGAGCTCCTGCAGGTAGGCCTCAACCGCCTCGGGAAACGCCTGCTCCGGAAACACATGGTTCACCAGCCCGAGCGCCTGCGCCTCGTGGGCATCGATGCGCCGGCCGCGGGCCACCAGCTCGAAGGCGCGCGACTCGCCCAGCTTCCGCCGCAGGATGGTCATGACCATCGCCGGCACGAAGCCCAGGTGCACCTCCGGGTACCCGAAGACGGCGTCCTCGCTCGCGAGCACCAGATCGCAGGCGGTCGCGAGTCCGGCGCCCCCGGCGAGCGCCTTGCCGTGCACCAGCGCGACCACCGGCCGGTCCAGGGCGCGCAGCGCCAGCAAGAGGTCGCCCAGGCGGCGGGCGTCCGCCAGACTCTCCTCGGCGCCCATGCCGGCGATCCTCTCCAGCTCGCGCAGATCGGCGCCGGCACAGAAATCGCGGCCCGCACCCCGCAGCGCGACCACCCGCACGGCCGGATCGTCCGCCACCGCCGAGAGCGCGCCCCGGAGCGCGTCCACCAGCTCGCCGTCCAGGGCGTTCCGCTTGGCGGGCCGGTTGAGCGTGAGGGTCGCCACCCCGTCCATCACCTCCACCAGCAGCACGTCGCCGTCCCCCGTCCCGCCTGCCGCGACGCTCTCAGCCACGGTCGCCTCCCCCGTACGTCTCCGGACGCCACCCCGGTGGCACCCGCCCCCAGCCGGCCACGGCCGCGGCCACCTCGTCCGGAACGTCCAGCTCCATGCGCAGCAGAGCCGTGCTGAAGACCTTGCCCTGCGCGTCGTTCATCAGCGAGACCGTGCCGCCGCCGTCCAGGGCGCCGTGGAGGAGGAAGTTGAGGGCGTGCAGGTTGGGGAGTTCGAAGCGCTCCACGGCACCCGTCACCCGCGGACCGAAGTGGGCCTTGACGGCCTCCGGCGTGAGCGCCGCCCGGAGGAGCGGGTAGTGGTCGGGATCGTAGGCGATGACGCCCACGTTGGCCGTGTCGCCCTTGTCGCCGGAGCGGGCGTGGGCCAGGTGTACCAGGGGAATGCGCGCCATGGTCAGACCTCCGAGACGTGGACGGTGAGGTGGGGCTCCACCGCTTCGCGCCGGATCAGGGCGGGCCAGTAGGCCATGATCTCCTGAACCCGGGGACGTCCCCCGGCGAATCCCGTCACCGAGGGGGGGCCCGTGAGGACCAGGGGGGCGATCTCCCGGGTGAAGCGCTCCACCGCCGCGCGGTCCCGTCCCCGCACCCCGATGCGGAGTTCCACCTCCGGGAGATCTGCCGGGGGCGGGCCCGCCAGGTGCCCGTGGGTGGAATCCCACCCCACCAGCTCGGTGCGTACCGCGTCGAAGTGGAGGCCCAGGAGATCCAGGCGCTCCCGCAGGACCCGGGCGGCGGCCTGTGCCTTGGCGGCGGCGTCGGGCCAGGCGTAGGTCAGCGTACCGGTCGCCTTCCACCCGTCTCCGTAGGCGATGCTCACCTTGAGAAAGTCGGTGCGAGGCCCGCCCTTCACCCCGTGCACCCGCACCCGGTCCGGGCCCTCCTCCTCCAGCCGGATGGTGGTGAAGTCCGCAATCACGTCCGGGGTGATGTAGCTGCCCGGATCCCCCATCTCGTAGACGATCTGCTCGGTGACCGTGCGCCGGGTCACCCGTCCCCCGCTGCCGTGGTGCTTGGTCACCACGAAGCTCCCGTCGGGTCGGGCCTCGATGATGGGGAAGCCCACCGCCGCCATGTCCGGCACGGACCACCACTCCGCCAGGCAGTTTCCCCCGGTGCTCTGCGCCCCGCACTCGTTGATGTGCCCCGCGACCACCCCCGCGGCGATGCGGTCGTGGTCGTCCGGGGACCACCCGAAGGCGTGCATCATGGGGCCGTAGGTGAGGGCGGTGTCGGTCGAACGACCGGTGACGATGACGTCGGCGCCCAGGCGCAGCGCCTCCACGATGGGTCCGGCGCCGATATAGACGTTGGCGCTCTGCACCCGGTCCCGGATGGTGGCCAGGCTCTCGCCCGTCTCCATGTGGTTCAGTTCGTGGCCCTGGGCCAGGAGGTCGTCCAGCCGATCCAGGATGTCGTCGCCCTCGACCCGGCCGACCCGGGCGCGGCCGGCCACCCCGGCCCGGCGCCCGGCCTCCACCAGCGCTTCGGCACACCCCTCCGGGTTCACGCCCCCGGCGTTGGTGACCACCCGGATCCCCTTCTGCACGCACGCCGGCAGGATGCGCTCCATGAGGGGGATGAAGTCGCGCGCATACCCGGCGGAGGGATCGCGGGCCCGCTGCTTCTGCATGATGGACATGGTCACCTCGGCCAGGTAGTCCATCATGAGGTAGTCGATGGGCCCGCCCTCCACCTGGCGCACCGGGGCCTCCAGGTCGTCGCCCCAGAAGCCCTGGCCGGAAGCGATGCGGATGAGGTCTCGGTCAGCCATGAGTGCCCTGCGTCAGAAAAGATGAGGGGGGAGCTGGAAGGCGCCCACGTGCGGTCCGGGGTTGTGCAGCGCCGTGCGCAGCAGCAACTCGAGCGCGGGCCGGACCTCCTCGGGGAGGAGCACCTCGTCCACGAAGCCCCGGGCCCCCGCAAAGCGGGCGTCCAGCTGCCGCTCGTACTCGGCGCGCACCTCGTCCATGCGGGTGGTGAGATCCTCGTCCGGGACCCGGCCGTCGGCTTTGAGCCGCTCCAGCTGCGCGCTGAAGAGGGCCATGACGGCGCTCTCGCCCTCCATGACGCCCATGCGCCCGGTGGGGAGCGAGAGGATGAAGTCCGGGTCGAAGCCCTGCCCCGCCATGGCGTAATAACCCGCCCCCGAGGCGTGGTTCAGGGTCAGGACGAGCCTGGGAACGGTGGCGGTGGCCATGGCCTCCACGAACTCCGCCCCGGCGCGGATGATGCCGGAGTGCTCGGCGGCCGTCCCCACCATGAAGCCGCTCACGTCCTGCACAAAGAGCAGGGGCGTGCGGTGTCGGTTCATGGTCTCGATGAAGTAGGCCACCTTGCGCGCGCTCTCGGTGTAGACGATGCCGCCGAAGCGGGGCGGCCCCGGGCGCTCATCCTTCACGATGCCGCGGTGGTTGGCGATGACGCCCACCGGGATCCCGCGGATGAAGCCGGTCCCGCAGATCATCTCCCCGGCGTGACCGGGCTGGAACTCGTCCAGTCCCTCGCCGTCCAGGAGCGTCTCGAGCACCGCGCGCATTTCGTAGGGCTGGCGGTGGTCGGGGGGGAGCAGGTCGTAGAGCGCCTCCGGCCCCCGGCGGGGCTCGGTGCCCGACCCGGAGAGGGGCGGATCCACCTCGCGGGGCAGCTCCTTGACCAGCTGGCGAAGCTTGTCAAGGCACCCCTGGTCGTCGGGCACGGCGAAGTGGGCGACCCCGCTCACCTCGGTGTGCACCCGCGCGCCCCCCAGCGCCTCCGCGTCCACCGACTGGCCGGTGGCGCCCTTGACCAGGTTGGGGCCGCCCAGCCCCATGAAGGAGGTGCCCTCCACCATGAGGATGACGTCCGAGAGCGCGGGCAGGTACGCACCCCCGGCGATGCACGGCCCCATGACCGCGGCCAGCTGGGGAATGCCCAGGTAGCGGCGCATGATGGAGTTGTAGTAGAAGATGCGGGCTGCCCCGTACTGGCCCGGAAAGACTCCGCCCTGATAGGGGAGGTTCACCCCGGCCGAGTCCACCAGGTAGAGGATGGGGACCCGGCAGCGCATGGCGATCTCCTGCGCACGCAGGATCTTGGTGATGGTCTCCGGCCACCAGGAGCCCGCCTTCACGGTGGCGTCGTTGGCCACCACCACCACCTCGCGCCCGTGGATCCGGCCCACACCGGTCACGACCCCCGCGGCCGGGGCCTGCCCGTCGTAGCGGTCGTGGGCCACCAGCAGCCCCACCTCCAGGAAGGGGGCGTCGGCATCGAGCAGCCGCTCCACCCGCTCGCGGGCGGTGAGCTTCCCCTGCTCGTGCTGCTTCGCGATGCGCGCCGCCCCTCCGCCCTGGCGCAGTTCGGCGCGCAACGCCCGCAGTTCGGCGGCCAGCGCCACCAGGCGACCTTCGCCCTCGGGCATCAGACGCGCTCGCCCTGCGTCTCGAACCACTCCCGGATGTAGGCCACCGCTTCGGAGGTGGGCGTTCCCGGCCCGAAGAGCCGCCCGACCCCCTGCGTCTCCAGGGCGCGGGCGTCGTCCTCGGGAATGATGCCGCCGCCCGTGAGCAGGACGTGGTCCGCGCCCGCCTCCCGCAGCAGCGCCCGCACGCGCGGGAAGAGCGTCATGTGCGCCCCCGAAAGGATGGACATGGCCACCACGTCCACGTCCTCCTGCACGGCGGCGCTGGCGATCATCTCGGGCGTCTGGTGCAGGCCCGTGTAGACCACCTCGAAGCCGGCGTCCCGGAAGGCGGAAGCGATGACCTTCGCGCCCCGGTCGTGTCCGTCCAGTCCGGGCTTGGCCACCAGCACCCGGATCCTGCGTTCCTCGCTCATGCCACCTCGTCGCGGGTTGGGTCGGGGCGGCGGGAGGACCCGTCCGCCCGGGTTGTGGGGAAGGTGCGCGCCGTCGGGAGGGCGCGCGCCTTCAAAAGAACACCGGCTCCCGGTAGGCGCCGAAGACCTGCTCCATCGCCTCCCGGATCTCGTAGAGGGTGCAGTAGGCGCGCGCGCACTCGAGAATGAAGGGGACCACGTTCTCCCCTTCCTCCGCCGCCCGCGTGAGCGCCGCCAGGGCCGTGCGTACCCGCGTCTCCTCGCGCCTCTCGCGCAGGCGGGCCATCCGCTCCCGCTGGCGCGCCTCCACCGTCGGGTCGATACGCAGGGTGTCGATCTCGATGTCTCCCGATCCCTCCGCGAATTCGTTCACGCCCACGACGACACGGCGGCCCGACTCGATCTCCTCCTGCTGCCGCATGGCGGAGCCGGCGATCCTGCGCTGGAACCAGCCGTTTTCGATCCCCGCCACCACCCCACCCTGCTCGTGGATCTCCGCGAAGAGTCCCTCCGCCTCCGCCTCCAGCTCGTCGGTGAGCCGCTCCAGGTAGTACGACCCGGCGAGCGGATCGATGGTGTCCGCCACGCCGGTCTCGAAGGCCAGGATCTGCTGGGTGCGCAGCGCGATGCGCACCGACTTCTCGGTGGGCAGGGCGAGGGTCTCGTCCATGGAGTTGGTGTGCAGCGACTGGGTGCCGCCCAGCACCGCCGCCATGGCCTGGTAGGCCACCCGCGCGATGTTGTTCTCGGGCTGCTGCGCGGTGAGGGTGACCCCCGCGGTCTGGCAGTGGGTGCGCAGCCGCCACGCCTCGGGGTTGGTGGCGCCGTAGACCTCGCGCAGGTGCCGGGCCCAGATGCGCCGGGCCGCCCGCAGCTTGGCGATCTCCTCGAAGAAGTCGTTGTGGATGTCGAAGAAGAAGGAGAGCCGGGGCGCGAAGACGTCCACATCGAGTCCGCGCGCCAGCCCCCGCTCCACGTACTCGAAGCCGTTGCGGAGGGTGAAGGCCAGTTCCTCGCCGGCGGTCGCCCCCGCCTCACGGATGTGATAGCCGGATATGGAGATGGGGTTGTACTTGGGCGCGTGCGCGCTGCACCACTCGAACATGTCCACGATCAGGCGCAACGCCGGCTCGGGCGGGTACACCCAGGCGTGTTGGGCCTGGTACTCCTTGAGGATGTCGTTCTGGGCCGTGCCGCGGAGCTTCTCCGCGGGAACCCCCTGCTTCTCGGCGGCGGCCACGTAGAAGCAGAACAGGATGATGGCGGGCCCGTTGATGGTCATGGAGACCGAGACCTGGTCGAGCGGGATGCCGTCGAAGAGCGTCTCCATGTCGGCCAGCGACGAGATCGCCACCCCGCAGACGCCCACCTCCCCCAGCGAGCGGGGATGGTCGGAGTCGTACCCCATGAGGGTGGGGAAGTCGAACGCCACGCTCAGCCCGGTCTGCCCGTGCTCGAGCAGATAGTGGTAGCGGCGGTTGGTCTCCTCGGCGGTGGCGAAGCCCGCGAACTGGCGCATGGTCCAGAGGCGGGTGCGATACATGGTGCCGTAGGGGCCGCGCGTGAATGGGTAGGACCCGGGAAACCCCAGCCGGTCGTCGTACGAGCCCGCCACGTCGAGCGGGGTGTAGAGCGGCTTCACCTCGCGCCCGGAGACGGTGGAGAAGAGGGCGTCGCGACGGGGCGCGGCCGCATGGGCCGCCTCCCACTCCGCCAGGCGCGCCCGCAACTCGGCGAGCTCCTGGTCCCGCTCCTGCAGCGCCCGCCGGAGCCGGGCGGGGTCGAGAAGATCGGGCTCGGTCGTGGACATGGGCCGGTACTCCGGATGTGGGGGCAGGGATTGGTAAGATGTCCAGGGCGGCGACCGGGGGTCAACGCACCCTACCGGGAAGAACCCGTCAGCCGCCCAGCGGGGTCCTGAACCCCGCGACCAGGGCGCGGCCGGGGATGGGCAGGCCGGTGATGTCCGGGTAGTCCTGGTCGGTGGCGTTCTGCACGTCCACGAAGGCCTCCCCGTCGCCGAGCGGGAAGCCCAGGCGAAGATCCAGAGTGAAGCCGCCGCCCCCTCCGATGCGCGAGCGGTCCGCGCCCAGAACGGTGAGGGTGGAGGCGTCCGGCAGGGGAAGGATGGCCCGCAGCGTGAGCACCCGGTGCAGGGGGCGGAGCGCGGACTTGGACAGAAAGCCTGCGCCCTGGCGGGCGTCGAGGGTGAGCCAGGAGGCGGAGGCCTGCAGCCGCGCCCCACCCTCCAACACGCCCTCCGCGGTGAGCTCCAGCCCGTCGGTGGTGGCCTCCTCCACGTTGCGCGACTGCCAGGGGACGGAGGCGTCGCTCCCGGCCGGGCGCGCCCAGTCGATGAGGTCCTCGGTCACCCGGCGGAACAGGGTGACGCCCGCGACGCCCCGCTCGTCGCGGAGTTCGAGCGCCACCTCGCCCGACCAGCCCCGCTCCACGTCCAGCTCCGGGTTGGCCACGTGCGAGGGGTCGGTGAAGAAGCGCTCCGTCCAGGTGGGGGCGCGGAAGAAGCGCCCCCAGGAGGCGCGCACGCCCACCCCGGGCGCCGCGGTCCAGCGCAGGGCGGCGCTGGGAGAGAGGAAGTCGCCCACCACGTCGCGGTCGTCGTAGCGGAGTCCCCCCTGCAGGCGCACGCTCCGCCCCTCCAGCGCCACCTCGGAGTAGACGGCGCGCCCGTCCTCCTCGCGCTCGCCCAGGTTGGTGCTCTCGAGCGACTCCCTGGACCACTCGCCGCCCAGCGCGAGGGCCCCGGCGGGCCCCAGCGGGAGGCGCGCCTGCACCTCCGCGGTGACGCGGTCGGAGTCGTGCAGGTTGCGGAAGAAGTCCGGGTCGCCCCGCCGCAGGATGAAGTCGTCCTCGTGGCGCCGGTACGAGAGGCGCGGCTCCAGGGTGAGCCCGGAGGCGACGGCGCCCACCCACCGGGCGGCGGCGGTGGTGGTTCGGGTCTCCTCGTAGGACGGGAAGGGGGCGTAGAAGTCGGCGGCGCCGAAGTCGCGCCGCGAATAGCCCACGTCCAGCACCGCGCGCCCGCGCCCGGCCGGGCCGGTGGCGCGCGCGCTGGCGCGGTCCACCCGGTAGTCGGTGCCGTCGCGGTGCCCGTCCGAGGCGTCGCGGGACGCCCCCCCGGACAGCACCCAGCGGCCCGCCGGAAGGGTGCCGTCCAGCGCGGCCGCCCAGGTCTCCCGCGTTCCGCCCTGCAGGCGCAGCGTTCCGCCGGCGGGGGCACCGCGGCCGTCCCGGGTCACGATGTTGATCACCCCGCCCACCGCGTCGGCGCCGTACACGGCCGAGGCCGGGCCGCGCAGGATCTCCACCCGCTCCACCCGGTCCAGGGGAATGGCCAGGTTCAGGTCGAAGTGGCCGGTCTGGGCATCGGACATGCGGACGCCGTCCACCAGCACCAGGATCTGTTCGAAGGTGCTGCCCCGGATGGAGACGTCGGCCTGGGCCGGAGAGCGGGCCTGCAGGTCGATCCCCGTCATCCAGGCGAGCGCCTCCTCGATCGTGCGCACCGGCAGCGCCGCCAGCGTAGGGGCGTCCAGCACCTCGACCGCGCCCGCCCCGGGGGAGAGACGCGAGTCCACCGAGACCCGGAGCGTGTCCAGCACGAAGGGTCGCTGCTGGCCGCGCAGGGGACCGACGGTCGCCAACAGGGCCAGGATCAGGAGCCCGGCGCAGCGCACACGGCTCACGCTTCCTTTCCCGCCAGGATGGCCGACACGAAGCGCGCCGCCACCGAGTAGGGGGTCTCGCTCCCCCGGGCGATGTCCGCCAGCCCGCGCTCGAGCGCGGCCCCGGAGACCGAGCGCCAGGCCAGGCGACGCAGCTCCCGCGCCACCACGTCCCGCACGCGGGTCTCGGCCCGGCGCAGGCGACGCGCCTCCAGCTCGCCCGACGCCTCCATGTGCGCCCGATGCGCGGCCACGGCCTCGGCCAGCTCGGGGATTCCCCGCCCCGAGGGGGCCTCGGTGGCCAGCACCGGGATCTGCCACCCGGCCGGGCGCTCCCTGCGGCCGGACCCCCGGCCGCTCCCCGCCACCCGGGCCATGTCCACCCCGTGGTGGGCGGGCACGTCGCCCGGCCCCTCCCCCGACCGGAGGTGGATCGCCGTGCGGAGCTCCTTGAGCAGGCGGTCGGCGCCGGGGCGGTCCGCCTTGTTCACCACGAACACGTCGGCGATCTCCATCAGCCCCGCCTTCATGGCCTGCACGCCGTCCCCCGACTCGGGGACCAGCACCACCACCACGGTGTCCGCCGCGCTGGTGACTTCCAGCTCCGTCTGACCCACCCCCACCGTCTCCAGCAGCAGGCGCGGAAACCCGAAGCCATCCATCAGGTCCACCACTTCTTTGGTGGTGGTGGCCAGCCCTCCCAGCGAGCCGCGCGTGGCCATGGAGCGGATGAAGATCCCCGGGTCGGTGGCGAGGTCGTTCATGCGGATGCGGTCCCCGAGCAGCGCACCCCCGGAGTAGGGCGAGGTGGGGTCCACCGCCACCACGCCCACCTCCTCACCGGCCGCGCGGTAGTGGGTGGCGAGCGCCGCCACCAGCGACGACTTGCCGGCGCCCGGGGGCCCGGTCACGCCCAGCCGCCGGGCCCGGAGTCCCTCGCTGAGCACAGCGTGCAGCAGCGCCTGGAATCCATGGCGCTCGTTCTCCACCACGCTGATTGCGCGGGCGAGGGCCGGCCGCTGGCCCTCGCGGAAGCGGTGGAACAGCGGTTCGAGCGCGGACGGAAGCTCGTGCATGGCGAGGCGGGTGGGGGCGGGACGGATCCGGCACGGACGGGAGAACGCTATCGCCAACCCGGTCCCGTCGGAAGCGTTCCGCGCGGGGGCGCGCCGGGAGACACCGACCCGCCGCCCGCCGAGCCCCGGCTCCGCGCCCGCCGCCCGGTCGCCGGCTACCGCCAGGGGTCGTTCATGCGGACGCCGCGGGCGTGGCGCAGGGGATTCTCGAGCAGGTGAGTGGGCAGGAAGAAGACCAGCACGAACATGCCCAGCGAGCTCAGCAGCCCGACGCCCAACAGCCACCAGCTGCGGATGGAGATGAAGAGCACCGAGGTGATGAGCGCGGTGGCGGTGGCGAAGACCGAGAGCAGGATGCGCCGGGCCTGCAGGAGCAGGAAGCGCTCCTGGCCCTGCACGTCCTGGGGATGGACGCGCACGCGCAGCTCCTCGCGCTCGGCGCGGCCGATCAGGTCCCGGAGCGATCGGAGGGTGGACTGGGCTTCGTCCACCACGTTGCGGGCCAGCGCGGCGGGCTCCTTGCCCGTCGTGCGCAGGATGTCGCCCTGGAAGCGGCGGATGACACCGCGCACGAAGTGCAGCCCGTTGAAGCTGGGGTCGTAGCGGAACCCGATCCCCTCCAGCAGCGCGCCCGCACGGAAGAAGTAGACCAGCTCCTGCGGCAGGATCAGCGGCCAGGTGTAGAAGGTGTCGAAGAGTTCCTGAACCAGCTCCTGGATCCGCTCCTGGCTGGTGGTCTGGGCGCGCTCCACGATGCGCATGATCTCCAGCGCCGCCTCGCGGATCTCGCCCCGCGAGACCTCGGGGGAGATCATCCCCAGCTTGTACATGCCGCTGATGATCCCGTCCAGGTCCTCGCGGCTCACCGCCAGGGCCACGTTCAGGATGGACTCGCGGGTCCAGCGGGGGACCTCCACCACCATCCCCCAGTCCAGGAGGACCAGGGTGCCGTCGTCCTGCACCAGGATGTTCCCGGGGTGAGGATCGGCGTGCAGGAAGCCGTCCACCATCATCATGCGGAGATAAAGGCCCGTGAGGGACTCCATGGTGGCCTGGAAGGAGAGTCGTCCGCTCTCGAAGTGCTCCCGCAGCTGGTCCACCTTGGTTCCGGCGAGGCGCTCCATGACCAGCACGCGGCGCCGTGTGAAGTCGTCCAGGACCTCCGGGATCCGGACGCTCCGGTCCCCGCTGAAGCCCGCCCGGAAGCGCCGCATGTTCTCGGACTCCCGGCGGAAGTCCATCTCCTCCCGGACCTTGGCGCTGAACTCCCGGACGACGCCCGTGAGGGCGCGGATGTGATGGTTGGGAAAGAGGATGTTCAGCCAGAAGAGGAGGCGGAAGGAGATGTCCAGGTCCAGCGCCACCGTCTCCTCCACGCCCGGGCGCAGGACCTTCACCACCACCTCCCGTCCGTCCACCCGGGCGGTGTGCACCTGCCCCAGGGAGGCGGCGGCCAGGGGCTCCCGCCGGAACTCCTGGAAGACCTGGGCCACGGGGCGCCCCAGCTCCGCCTCCACCACCCGGATGATGTCCTGGGGGTCGTCGGGCTCCACCTGGTCCTGGAGTGTGCGGATCTCCGACAGGTACGGCTCGGGAAAGATGTCCGCCCGGGCGGAGAGGAGCTGGGCCAGCTTGATGAAGGTGGGTCCAAGCTTCCCCAGCGAGGCCGCCAGCCGCCGGGCCCGGCGGGCGTGGTGCTCCGGCGTACGCGGGGCGGGGCGGCCCACCACGATCCAGCGCCGCCGGTCCCGCAGGAAGGCCACCACCAGAGGGAGGAGGTGGGCCACCACGCGGTAGAACCGCCCGAGGCGCTTCATGGGCGGTGCATCAGAGCATGAGGAGGGAGGCCGTCCCCAGGAGGAGGGCGAAGCCCACCAGGTCGGTGGCGGTGGTGAGGAAGACCGAGGAGGCCACCGCGGGGTCGACCCCCAGGCGGTTCAGCAGGGTGGGGATGAAGGCGCCGGCGAAGCCCGCCAGGAGGATGTTCCCCCACAGCGCCACCAGGATCACCACCGGCAGCTGGGATGGGATGTCGGGGTTTCCCCACGCCGCGAGCCACGCGGCGGCGGCGGCGATGACCCCCAGGACGAGCCCGTTCACGAGCCCGATGAGCAGTTCCTTGCTCACGGCATCGAAGCGGCGCTCCAGGTCGCTGGACGCCAGCGCGATCCGCCGGACCGTGACCGCCAGGGCCTGGGTTCCCGAATTCCCTCCCATTCCCGCGATGATGGGCATGACCATGGCGAGAAACCAGAACCGCTGCAGGGTCTCGTCGAACAGCCCCACCACCGAGGCCGCCATGAACGCTGTCACCAGGTTCACCGCCAGCCACGGGAGCCTCGTCCGCACCGCGTCGTGCCAGTCCGCGCGCACCTCCTCCTCGTCCGATACGCCCGCCAGACGGAGGATGTCCTCGGTCTGCTCCGCCTCCATCACGTCGATGATGTCGTCGAAGGTGATGCGCCCCAGGAGTCGACCGGCGCCGTCCACCACGGGAGCGGAGACCAGGTTGTAGCGCGCCATCAGCCGTCCGACCTCCTCCTGGTCGGTGTCCGGCAGCACGGTGACCAGCGCCTCCTCCACCAGCTCCGCGACCGGCACCGCGGGTTCGGCCACCACCACCTCGGCCAGCGAGACGGTGCCCAGCAGCCGCCGCTCCCGGTCCACGACGAAGACCGTGTAGAACTCCTCCACCTCCTGTCCCTGGCGACGGATCTCGGTGATGGCCTCGCCCGCGGAGAGCCCCGCCTCCACCGCCACCAGCTCCGTGGTCATGATGCCGCCGGCGGTTTCCTCGCCGTAGCGCAGCAGCCCCCGCAGGTCCCCCGCCTCCTGTACCGGGAGGTTGGCCAGGATCCGGTTGGCCTCCTGCGGCTCCAGTTCCGCGATCAGGTCCGCGGCGTCGTCGTCCGCCAGCTCGTGGAGCAGCTCGGCACCCTTGAGCGGATCGAGGGCGGCGAGCAGTTCGGCGCGCTCCTCCCCCTCCTCCATCTCGGCAAGCGCCTCGGAGGCGACTTCCGCGGGCAGGGCCCGCACCAGCTCCACCTGCGCCTCCGCGTCCAGCTCCTCCAGCAGGTCCGCGACGTCGGAGGCGTGCAGATCCAGCTCGACCACCGCTTCGGCGAGCGCCTGGACCTCGCCGGCCGCCATCAGGTCGGCCAGACGCTCCGGCGTGACTTCCGTCTCCTGAGGGTCGCTCATGGGAGGCGCGGTTTCGGGGGCCGTGGGGGCGAACGCGGGCGAACGGAGGGGAACGGAGGGGACGGGCCACGGAAGATCCACGGGCGCGCCCGGCGGGGCAAGGCGGCGCGCGCCGGAGAGAGGCCCGCGGTCCGGCGGGGCGGCGGGCAGGCGGCCCGCGCCGGTCAGCGGGTCAGACGGGGGGTGTGGCGAGCAGCCGCGTCAGCAGCCGCTCCTGCAGGCGGTACATGGGAGAAGCGGCCCGCCCCGGGGAGTCATCGGGGTGGTCGTGGCCGAGCACGTGCAGGGTGCCGTGGATGGCCAGGCGGGCCAGCTCCTCCCGCAGGGGCACGCCCAGCTCCCCGGACTGGCGGGCCGCCTGCGCAAAGCCGATGTAGACGTCCCCCAGCACCGGCTCCCCTTCCGACCAGAGCGCGAAGGAGATCACGTCCGTGGGCCGGTCATGCCCCAGGTGCTCCCGGTTGAGCGTGCGAATGTCGTCGTCGTCCAGCAGCGTCAGCGACACCTCACCCTCGACCACCCCCTGCGCCTCGAGCGTGATGCGGACGGCGGCCTCGAGCAGGGGGGCGACGTCGGGGTGCCCGCCCGTCTCGAGCAGAACCTCGATCAAGCGTCGCCTTCGTGCCGGTCCCCACCCGGCCCGTCCAGGGGCAGTTCGGGGTGGGACGGCTCCGGTCGGCGCCGACCACGGGTGCGCCGCGCTGGTCCCGACCCGACGCCGGCGCCGGACGCCGCCTCCGCACCCTCGCCTCCACCTCCACCCTCGTCCCGGTCCGGGGGCGGGGCCGCCTCCGCGCTCCGGTCCCGGGCCGACTCGGCCTCCGCGTTCCGGTCGGCATCCGCATCGGGCGCCTCGGTGAGGTGTCGGGTCTCGGGGTAGTCCAGGCGATGGTGGTGGACGCCGCACACCACCTTCACGAACTGGTCCTTGATGCGCGCCACTTCCCGGAAGGTGAGGGGTGCGTCGTCCAGCTGCCTGGACGAAATCTTGGCCTCCACCACCGAGTCCACCAGGTCGCGCACCCGCTCGGGGGTGGGGTCCTGCAGCACCCTCGTGGCCGACTCGACCGAATCGGCCAGCATGGCGATGGCGGTCTCGCGCGTGCGGGGCCGCGGCCCAGGGTAGCGGTAGTCCTCCGGGTCCAGGTTCTCCTCGCCGAACTCCTCCACGGCGCGATCCCAGAAGAAGCCGATGTGCTGGGTACCGTGGTGTTCGGTGATGAAGTCGGTGATGACCGCCGGGACGTTCTCCTCGCGCGCCAGCTTGAGTCCTTCCGTGACGTGCTCCCGCACGATGGCGGCCGAGGTGTCCGGCTTGAGGCGGTCGTGCGGATTGCGCCCGTCGGGCTGATTCTCCACGAAGTAGTGAGGCTTGAGCATCTTGCCCACGTCGTGGTAGTAGAGGCCCACCCGGCAGAGCAGCCCGTTGGCTCCGATGGCGGAGGCCGCGCCCTCGGCGAGGTTGGCCACGTTGATGGTGTGGGCGTAGGTGCCCGGCGCCTCCATGGACAGGCGCCGGAGCAGGGGCCGATTGGGGTCGCCCCACTCCAGCAGGGTCTGGTCGGTGGTGATCCCGGTCACCATCTCGAACACCGGAATGAACCCCATGGCCAGGATGGCGCTCACCACCGCGTTTCCGCCCGCGGCCGCCAGCGAGACGCCCAGACTCTCCAGTCCCTCGCCGTAGACCAGGTGCAGCGCCACCAGGGCAGTGGCGTAGGCTGAGAAGATGAAGGCGATGAAGACCCAGGTCTGCGCACGGCTGCGCACCACGCGCACGCTCATCCCGGCCGCCGCCCCACCCACGAAGGTCGGCACCAGCACGTCCAGACCCTGCAGGCCGGACTGGGCCGAGGTCAGGACGGCCAGGACCATGACCAGCACCAGCGCCATGCGCCCGTCCCAGAGCACCGCCACCGCCAGGGCGGAGAAGACCACCGGCAGCGCCTCCACCGGCCACCCGCTCCGCACCACCACCGCGGCCCCCGCCAGGTACACGCCCACCAGCACCGCCACCAGCGCCACCCAGCGTGTCCGGTCGTAGACCTCGCCCCGGAAGAGGTACATGAAGGCCCAGAAGACGCCGAGTACCAGCAGGTTGAGCAGGGTGGCCCCCAGGAACGCCCCCCCTCGCGTCTCGGCCCGCTCGTCCAGGATGCCCGCGCCGCGCAGGGCCTCCTCATAGGCGGCCAGGCGCTCGAGCACCGCGGGGGTGACCTCTTCGTTGGCGCGCACCACAGGCTCACCGGGGAGCACCGTCTGCTTGGTGGTCGGAACCGCCCGGGCCATGCGATCCCGGTTGGCCTCGGTCAGCTCCCCGTTCAGGGCCAGCGAGTACTGGATGTTCTGTACCAGGATCAGCGAGAGCAGCTGCTGGGCCGCGGAGGGAAGTCCGTCCGGGAGGAAGCGCGAGGCGCGGTCGAGGAAGTCGCTGGCGCTGAGCGGCACCTCACGGTCCACGGAACGCTCGGACCCGTCCGTCGGGTCGCGCAGCACCACCGTGCTGGTCGGCACCCCCCGCAGGTCGGTCTCGGTGACCCCGCTCGGCAGGATCTCGCGCGCGGCCCGGAGCGCGGCACGGCGCAGCGCCTCCACCGCGGCGGAATCGGTGAGCAGCTCGACCTGGGCCGGGGTGGCGGCAATCGAGCGTTCCACGAGCAGGCGCCGGATCCCCGCACGCTCGCCCTGCGCGCGGGCCTCCTGAAGGCGCGCGAAGAACCGGCCCAGGCGCGCCGCCGAGGTGTCGGCCGCCTCGGCGTGGAAGTCGAGAGTGGGAGGAACCGCGACCCGCGCCTCGTTGCGCGCCCGCTCCAGCTCGGCCGGGCTGACCGGCACCGAGAAGCGGACCTCCGCGACGATGTCGGCCGCGGCGATCGTGCCCTCGCCATACTCCTGCACCCGCAACCGGGGATCGGGCGGAAAGAGGGTGGTGGTGAGGATCGCAAGCCCCAGCACGAGGCTCACCCGGACGCCGTGGTGCAGCAGCCCGTCGGGGCGCTCACCGCCGCCGACGGCCGGCGACGGACCCGGGCGCGGGGCGCGGCTCACGCCTCCTCCCCGCCGGCCTCGGCGTAGGCCCGGATGATGTCCTTCACGAGCCGGTGGCGGATGACGTCCATGGCATCCAGGTAGACGATGGAGATGCCGTCGATCCCGGACAGGATGCGCTCCACTTCCAGCAACCCCGAATCCACGTTACGGGGGAGGTCGATCTGGGTCTTGTCGCCGGTGATGACCACCTGCGAGTTCAGCCCCAGCCGCGTCAGGAACATCTTCATCTGGGCGGTGGTGGCGTTCTGTGCCTCGTCCAGGATCACGAACGCGTCCGAGAGGGTGCGACCCCGCATGTAGGCCAGGGGCGCGATCTCGATGATGCGCTCCTCGAGCGCGCGGCGCATGCGCTCGAGCGGCATCATGTCCTCGAGCGCGTCGTAGAGCGGTCGCAGGTAGGGATCCACCTTCTCCTGCAGGTCGCCGGGCAGGAAGCCCAGGTTCTCCCCGGCCTCCACTGCGGGACGCGCCAGGATGATGCGCCGGACCCGCTTCTTGTAGAGGGCGTCCACCGCCGCCGCCACCGCCAGGTACGTCTTGCCCGTCCCGGCCGGCCCGATGCCGATGACGATGTCGTTGTCCCGCACCTCCGCAAGGTAGCGGCGCTGCCCTTCCGACTTGGGGGTGATGACCTTGCGGGACCCCGGCAGCGCGATGCGGATCTCTTCCTGGTCGGGCAGCACGCCCGCATGCCCCATGGCGTCGAAGCTCTCGGCGAAACGCTGAATGTCGTGCGCGTCGAAGGGGGCCCGCAGGCGGGCGAGTTCGATCAGGTGCTGCACGACGGGAGCGGAGCGCTCCACCGCCTCCAGCGGCCCCGACAGGACGACGCGGTCGCCGCGCAGGATGACGCGCACCCCGAACAGGCGATGGAGCTCCTGCAGGTGATGGTCGTTCACGCCCGCCAGCAGCAGGGGGTCCACCCCTTCCGCGTCCAGGCGGTGTTCGACCATGGTGGCGTCGGCTTGGGCTTCGGCCATGCGATCTCCGTGCTGTGGTCAGCCGTCTCCGGCGTTCTCCCGCGAAACCCGGATGTGCAGGTCCTGCAGCTCCCCGGGGTCCACCGGGGTGGGCGCGCCCTCGAAGAGCGCGCGCGCCGCGGTGGTCTTGGGGAAAGCGATGACGTCTCTCAGGGAGGGTACCTCGGCGAAGCGCTGTACGATACGGTCCATCCCCAGCGCGATCCCACCGTGCGGGGGCGCGCCCGCCTCCAGCGCGGAAAGCAGGAATCCGAACTTCCGTTCGATCTCCTCCTCGGCCAAGCCAAGAATTCTGAAGATACGCCGCTGCAGCGCGGCATCGTGCACCCGGATGCTCCCGGAACCCAGTTCTGAACCGTTGTAGACCAGGTCGTATGCCAGGCCGCGCGCCTCCAGCGGCCGAGCCTCGAGCGCCTCCAGGCTGTCCGCGTGCGGCTGGACGAAGGGGTGGTGGTTGGGCGCGAGCCCCCCGTCGTGCGCTTCGAAGACGGGAAAGTCGGTGACCCAGAGCCAGGCGTGCTCCCGGGCGCGCGGCAGCGCCATTGCCTCGATCACGCCCGCGCGCGCCGCGTCCAGCGCCGGCGAGGTGACGGCGTCCGGCCCGGCCGCCACCAGCACCAGGTCCCCGCTGCGCATCCCCATCGCCTCCAGCGCCGCCTCTCCCACAAAGCGCGCCAGCGGTCCGCTGGCCCCGTCGTCGCTCCGCTTCGCCCAGAGCAGCCCGGGGGCCCCCGCCGCCCGGGCCCGGGCCTCCACCGCCTCGATCTCGCGGCGTGAGAGGCGCGCCCCGCCCTCCAGCAGGAGCCCGCGAATGCGCCCTCCCTCCGCCACCGCACGGCGCAGGATGTCCGATTCGACCGCTCCCAGCACCGGCGTCCAGTCGGTGAGCTCCAGCGTCCAGCGCAGGTCGGGCCGGTCGGAGCCGAAGCGCTCCATGGCCTGGTCCCAGGTCATGCGTGGAAAGGGGATCGGCGCCCGGGCGCCGGCCACCCCGGCCAGCGCCTCCATGAGCCCCTCCATCCACCCCAGGATGTCCTCCACCGAGACGAACGACGCCTCCGCGTCGATCTGGGTGAACTCCGGCTGGCGGTCGGCGCGCAGGTCTTCGTCCCGGAAGCAGCGCGCGATCTGGAAGTAGCGGTCGAATCCGGCCACCATGAGCACCTGCTTGTAGATCTGCGGGCTCTGGGGCAGCGCGTAGAACTCGCCCGGGTGCACGCGCGACGGCACCAGGTAGTCGCGTGCGCCCTCGGGGGTGGGCTTGGTCAGGATGGGCGTCTCCACCTCCAGGAAGCCCAGCCTGTCCAGGTGGTTGCGCGCCGCGAGCACCAGCCGGTGGCGCAGCGCCAGCGTCGCCTGCAGCTCGGGCTGACGCAGATCCAGCACACGGTGCCGGAGGCGGAGTTCCTCGGAGGGCGGCTCCTCGTCGGGGGCCCGGTAGACCGGGATGGCGGGCGTGCGCGCCACGTTGAGGCGCTCCAGCGTCACCGCCCGCAGCTCCACCTCCCCGGTGGGCAGTTCCGGGTTGGGCTCCGGCCGCCGGGTGACCGTCCCCCGCACCCGCACCACGTCCTCGGCGCCCAGCTCCCGCGCCGCCTCGACCGCCTCGGACGCGCTCCACTCGGGGCTGAGCGAGACCTGGAGCAGCCCGGTGCGGTCGCGCAGGTCCAGGAAGGTGAGCTGACCTCCCATGAGGCGCTTGCGGTGGACCCAGCCGGCGAGGGTGACCTCGCGGCCCGCATCCTCTGCCGTGAGGGAGCCCAGGTAGGTGGAGCGGAGGGCGGTAGCGCCCGAAAAGGTATCCGTCATGCCAGGGAGGTGGGAGATCAGTTCCGTGGGCGGGGTGGAAGCGCGAGCGCGTGGTAGGCCAGATAGCCCACCGCCAGCCCGGTCGCGTCGGCGGTGAGGTCCGCCAGGGACGGCGTCCGTCCCGGGACCAGGCCCTGGTGCAGCTCGTCGGTGACGCCGTAGAGAAGCCCTGCCAGGAGGAGGATCCAGTGGGGAATGGGTGAGGGCGTGCGGCCCCGCGCGTGAGCCAGGGCCGACCCCAGGACGAAGTAGAGCGCGAAGTGCACCACCTGGTCGTCGATCGCCAGCAGCGCGCGACTCACGACCGCCGGATTCCGGGGGACAGGGGTATCGCCTCCTGCTCGGGTGGATCGGGGGCTAACTTAACCGGCCCCCACCCCCCTCTCAAGCGACCAGGCCACACCTGTGCCCGACCCCGCCCCCACCCTCGACCTCCTCGGCCTCGAACCCGACGTGCTGCAGCAGGAGCTGGAGCGGCACTTCGCCCTGCGCGGGCAGAAGGCCTACCGCGCCCGCCAGGTCATGCGCTGGATCTTCTCGGGAGACGCCCGTTCGCTGGACGCCATGACGGACCTGCCGGCGGCCGAACGCGCCGCGCTGGCGGACCGGTTCCGGCTGCGTGAGCCGGAGGTGGCGACCGTGGCGCGCTCCCGGGACGGCACCGCCAAGCACCTCTGGCGGCTCGAGGACGGCGAGCTGGTGGAGTCGGTGCTGATCCCGACGGGCGACCGGCTCACGCTCTGCATTTCGTCGCAGGCCGGCTGCGCCGTCGGGTGCACCTTCTGCGCCACCGGATGGGGGGGATTCCGCCGCAACCTGACCGCCGGGGAGATTGTCTCCCAGTTCCGGGGCTCGCGCCGGTGGGCGGAGGCGCACGGCTACGGCCCCGTCACCAACCTGGTCTACATGGGGATGGGTGAACCATTGGCCAACCGCGAGGCGGTGCTCGATTCCCTCACCGTTCTGAACCGGGGGTACGGCTTCGGAGCCCGACGCATCACCGTTTCGACGGTGGGTGTGGTCCCCGGGATCGATGCGCTCACGCGCCGCCCGGAACAGTTCCGGCTGGCCGTCTCGCTGCACGCCCCCGACGAGGCGCTCCGCCGGGAGCTGATCCCGTTGGAGAAGCGCTGGCCACTGCCCACGCTCATGGAGGCGCTGGGCCGGTTCGATGCCGCGGGCGGCAAGCGCATCACCTTCGAGTACACCATGATCCGGGGCGTCAACGACGACCCCGAGCTCGCACCGCGCCTGGCCGCCCTGGCGCGGGGGCTGGGCGCCTTCGTGAACCTGATCCCCTTCAACCCCATCCCCTGGCAGCCGGACTGGGGGCCGAGCGCGCCCGAACGCCTGGCCCATTTCGCCCGCGTGCTGGGCGCGGCGGGAGTGGAGGCGGCGGTGCGGGAGCCCCGGGGGCAGGACATCGACGCCGCCTGCGGCCAGCTGCGGGGGCACGCGCTGGTCCAGCTCGGGGACCGGAGCGGGACGGGTCCGGCGCCGGGCACGGGGTGAGCGGGCGCGAGCCCACGGGGGCGCGGTCGGACCGGGTGTGAGCCGACCGGGGAGAGGCGTCCGGGCCCCGGACGCCGGCTACCGGATGCGGTCGAAGATCCGGCCCCAGCGGACCTCGCGCAGCCAGGCCAGGGGGCGGTACGACTCCCGGTTGTAGGAGTAGTAGATGAACGAGGCGCGTCCCTCCAGCCGCCACCCCTCCAGCAGACCCCAGTAGCGGGAATCCAGGCTCTCGTCGCGGTTGTCGCCCAGCATGAAGTAGCGGTCGGGCGGCAGCACGAGCGGGCCCCAGTCGTCCCGCGTCGGGCGGTATTCGCTGCGGTCCACTCCGTCCGCCAGGTAGGCGGCCTGCCACGCCATCCACGGGTCGGAGCTGTCCTGAAGCCCGGTGACCTTCACGTACGGCTCGTCCTGCGCCACGCCGTTCCGGTACAGCACCCGGTCCCGCATCTCGAGCGTATCCCCGGGAAGCCCGACCAGCCGCTTGACCAGCTTGAGGTCCGGCTCGTGGGGCGGATCGAAGACCAGGATGTCGCCTCGGCGGGGCTCGCCGTACCCGGGAATGCGCCAGGA
Source organism: Longimicrobiales bacterium (assembly GCA_032250975.1). Lineage (GTDB taxonomy): Bacteria > Gemmatimonadota > Gemmatimonadetes > Longimicrobiales > Gaopeijiaceae > Gaopeijia. Next base: position 22,025 of record JAVVFC010000003.1, read on the forward strand.
GGTGAAGGGGATGGTGCTACCGATGACGGCCCGGTTCACGACCAGGAAGTCGCCCACCAGGAGCGAGTCCTCCATGGACCCCGAGGTGATGAAGAAGGTCTGCAGCAGAAAGGTGCGGATGACCAGGAAGATGGCCACCGCCGCCAGCAGCGAGCGAACGTTCTCCTTCAGGCCGCCCCCTCCGCGCGCTTCCCCGTCGTCCGACCCGGCGCCGCCCTCATCCGGCCCGGCCGGCTCCCTGCGCCCCTGACCCGCTTTTCGGCTCACGATCCCCCCTCGAAGTTCTCTGGGTCCACCATCCGGGTGCCGGGCACCGGAACCGGTCCCGGCCGCTGCAGATACCGGCGCAGGTCCCACCAGGGACGCACCCCGTCCGCCGGCTCCGGCGGGGGCGCCCGCTCGGGCGACCACTCGGAGCCCAATACTACGGTCAGATCGGCGTAGAGGTTCGAACCCGCCTGGGTGCGGACCTCCGACACCCCGAGCGCCTCCGCCGCCGAGGCGGCCGCCACCCCGTCTCCCAGGCGGTCCACCACAAAGGAGGCGGTGACTGCGAAGTCCTCCCAGTTTCCGACCTCCACCACGTCGAAGCCGCGGTCACGCAGCAGGTCGGTGGCCGCACGCGCCATGCCCCGCACGCCGCCGCCGTTGAGGACTTCGACCCGGATGCGCCCGTCCGGGGTCTCGGAGACCGGGGCGCCCACGGCCCCCGCACCCCCGCCGCCGGCGGGCGGGGTGGCCCCCGGCTGGAGCCACTGGGCCAGCCAGGTGCCCAACGCCGCCCCGGTGACGAGCACCACCAGGACCACCGCTACACCGCGGACGCGCGCACCCATGCCTCTCCCTCGGCGAGCGAATTCCACATGGCGATCGTCTCCGGGCGCACCGGCCGGCCGCGCCGGACCAGGTGCAGGATGCGCGCGCCCACGATCTCGCGGGTGACCACGTGCAGATCGCCCGGCATGCGGGCCCGGAGCGCGGCGCGCCAACGGTTGCGCAGCTCCCGGCCCGGGTCCAGAAAGTCGGCGGCGTAGAGCGCCCGCCCCGCGTCGTCGAGGCGCGGGTGCCCGAGCGTGTGGAAGCGGATCGCGCGCAGGAGCGCCTCGTCCTCCACCCCGTCGGTCCGGAGCAGCGCGGCCGCCGCCGGACCGTGCAGGATGGGGTCGGGCAGGTCGCGCAGGTCCGGCTCCACGATCCGGCGCAGGCGCGCCGGCGCCCCGCCCTTGAGCGCGTCGTGCAGGAACCCGAGCGCCACCCAGCGGCGCCGCTCCGGCTTGGAAAGCCCCGCCTCGCGTGCCCACCCCTTGAGGAGCGCCGCAACCCGCTCCATGTGCTCGTAGCGCTTGGAATCCACCTCTGCCCAGGTGGGTAGATTCCCCTTGGCGGCGGCCCGGACGACGGGGTGGAGTTCGGCCATGGGCGGGAGGACGGGGGCAGCGGGGGGTGTTCGGTCTGCCGTGGGAGGCGAGCCCCGGAAGCCATTCCGGGGGCGCACGAAGCTAGACCGGACACCGGAGGGGGTCAATCTGGAACCCGCCGCCGGGGCGGGTCTATCTTGGCCCATGCGCATACAATGGGACGCCACCCTGGTGGCGGCCACCGCTCGGGCGCTCCGCCGCCGCCTGCGGGGGGGCCGGGTGCGGGCCTGGCAGCTGGATCCGGTCGCCCGCCGCTTCACGCTCTACCTGCGGGAAGAGACCGTGGTGTGGGAGCTGCACCCCACCCGCCTGGGCCTTCACCTGCTCGCCCCGGTGGACCCGCCCGCCGAGGCGCGCCGACTGCCGGCGCGGGTCGTCGACGTCACGGCGCCGCCCGACGACCGGGTCCTGAGTCTGGCGCTGCGGCGCCTCCGGGGCGCGCCCGCGCGGGTGGACATCCACCTCGAACTGCTTCCCAACCAGGAGAACGCGGTCCTGACCGAGGGGAGCGAGGGGACGGTGCGGGCGCTGCTGCGCACCCGTACGGGCGAACGCCCCCTCCGGCGCGGGGGGTGCTACCACCCACCGCCGCCCTCCGGGCGTGCCGGTGCCACGGGCGACCTCCCGCAGGAGACCTGGGCCGCCGTCCTTTCGGCGCCTCCCGACGAGCGGCGCCGCGTGCTGCTCAGGGAGGTGGCCTGGACGTCGCCCCTGGTGGCGGACGCCTTGCTGGCGGAGGGGGGGCGGACGCTGTGGGACGACCTCCGCGCCCGGGTGAGCGGGCCGGAAACCGGACCGCCGCCGCCCGCCTCCGTGGTGCTCGGACGGCACGGACCGCAACCCTACCCCCTCTCCCTGCCGGAGCGGACGCTCCATGAATCCCGCGACCTGCTGGAGGCCTTCCGGGTTGCGGAGGCCGAGAGCGCCGACGGGGGTTCGGCGCCGCTGCTGCCGGGTGCCCTGCTGCGGGCGCTGGAGGCGGCGGAGGCGCGGGCGCACGGACGGGTGGCCCGCCTGGAGGAGGAGCGGGCGGGACTGCCCGACCCGGACCGGCTGCAGGGGTGGGGCGACCTGCTCCTGGCCCGCTTCCGCGAGGTTCCGACCGGAGCCGACCACGCCCTGCTGGAGGGCTTCGACGGCACCCCGGTGCGCGTCCCCCTCGACCCCGTCCTGACCGCGGACGCCAACGCGCGCCGCCACTACGACCGCGCCGCCCGCGTGCGCCGGGCGCGGGAGGAACTCCCCGGCCGCATCCGCGAGGCCCGGGCCGTCTGGGAGCGCCTGCGGACCCTGGCCGAGCGCGCACGGAGCGGGGACGCCACCCGGGAGGAGGTGGCCGCCGCCCTGCCGGAGGTGGGGGACGCCAGCCGGGGCGAGGACGTCGGCGAACGCCTTCCCTTCCATCGCTTCCGCTCCTCCGGCGGGCTGGAGATCCGGGTGGGTCGGGGCGCCGCCGCCAACGACGACCTCACCTTCCATCACGCCCGTCCGGGCGACGTCTGGCTGCACGCCCGCCACGCCGCCGGGGCGCACGTGATCCTGCGCTGGGAGGGGACGGGTGCGCCCCCGGCGCGCGACCTGGAGGAGGCGGCCGTGCTGGCCGCCCTCCACTCCCGCGCCCGTACCTCCGGGAGCGTCCCGGTGGATTGGACGCTCCGGAAGCACGTGCGCAAGCCGAGGCGGGCGCCCGCCGGCGCGGTGGTCCCCGACCGGGTCCGCACCCTGTTCGTCACGCCCGACGAGGACGTGCGGGAGCGCCTGCGGGCGGAGTGAGGAAGACGGTCGGCGGGTCGCGGTCGCGCCCGGCACTCAGCCCCGGTCCATGGCGTCCCGCAGACCCCGCAGGAAATCCCCCGCACCCACCACACCGCCCTCCTCCAGAGCGCGGATGAGCGCGCTGCCCACCACCACCCCGTCCGCGACGCGCGCCACCGCGGCGGCCTGCTCCGGGGTGCTGATGCCGAAACCCACCGCGACCGGTAGATCCGTGCCCACCCGGATGCGCGCAACCTCGTCGGCGAGCTCCTCCCGGAGCGAGGCGGAGGCGCCGGTGACGCCGGTGCGCGAGATGTAGTACAGGAAGCCCGCTCCCCCCCGGACCACCTGCGGAATCCGCTCCGGCGGCGTGGTGGGCGCCAGCAGGCGGATCAGGGCCAGTCCCGAGGCGCGCACCGTCTCCTCCACCCCGACATCCGCTCCCGCGGGCAGGTCGGTGAGGAGGAGTCCGTCCGCCCCCACCTCCCGGGCCCGGGCGCAGAAGCGCTCCACGCCATAGCGGACCACCGGGTTCAGGTAGGTGAAGAGCACCAGCGCGGTGTCGTGCCGGTCGCGGAATGCGGCGACCTCGTCCAGCACCCCGTCCACGGTGACTCCGTTCGAGAGCGCGCGGAAGGAGGAGGCCTGGATGGTCGGTCCGTCGGCGAGCGGATCACTGAAGGGGATGCCCAGCTCGATGACGTCCGCGCCCGCCGCCACCAGCGCGTCCAGCGCCGGCGCGGTGTCGGACCGACGGGGGAATCCGGCGGTGAGGTAGGGCACGAGCGCGGCCTGGCCGCGGGCGGCGCGCTCCCGGAAGGCGCGCTGGAGGCGGGAGGCTCCGCCGTTCATGCCGGCGGCGCCGCCCATGAGGCCGGGAACACGGGATTCGGGTGCGGAGCGCACGGGGGACGGGCTCGGGTCGGAGGAGGCTGAAGGCAAGGGGGGGCAGCGCGGAAGGGCGGACTCGGAGCGGTCGATGCGGTCAGAGCAGGTAGTCCGCCACCCGGATGCCGTACTTCTGCGGCTCCACCGTCTTGACGATGGCCCGTACGGGGCGCCCGGTGGCCGGATCGAGCTCGGCCAGATCGAGGGTGAGCGGCTCGGCGAGCGGCACCCCCATCGCGTCCGAGATGATCCGGACCCGCGGCAGATGCAGGAGGTCGGGGTTGGGATTCACCGCGGAGACCACCGCCAGCTCGTAGGAGTCGAGGATGACCAGCGTGCCTACCGGAAAGATGCCGGTGGCGGTGATGAGCACCTTCACCAGCAGAGGGTCGTAACCCCGGCGGGGATTCTCGCGCATCTCCTGCAGCACCCGGTCCGGGGGGAACGGGATGTGCTGATAGCTGCGGATGGAGGTGGCGGCGTCGAAGCCGTCCGCCACCGCGACGATGCGGGAGAAGAGGGTGGGGTTGCGGGGGCGGCGGTTGGTGGGGTAGCCGGTGAGATCGATCTTCATGTGGTGTTCGTACGCCATGAGCATCTGGCGGTACGGCATGTCGGTGAAGCCTCCCATGTGGAAGAGGGAGAGCAGGCCGTCGGTCGGGTGCTCCTTGAGCTGGAGCCACTCCTCCTCGTCCAGCGCACCCGGCTTGTTCAGCACCCCCACCGGGATGCGCATCTTGCCCAGGTCGTGCAGCAGGGCACCCATCCCGAGTTCGTACAGCTGCCGGCGGTCGAGGCCGATGCGCTGCCCGATGATGACGCTCAGGATGCAGACGTTCACCGAGTGCGTGAAGGTGTACTCGTCGAAGTCCCGCAGGGTGGTCATGGTGAGCATCGAGGGCTCGTTGCTCAGCACCTGGTCCACGATGCCCTGCACGGCGCGCTTGACCTTGCGCACGTTCACGGCCCGCCCCAGGCGCACGTCACCCAGGATCTCGCGTGCGACCCGCACCGACTGGGCGTACGTCCGCTTGGCCTGCTCGAGCGCCTCCTCCTCGTCCAGCTCGCCCGCGACCTCCCGGGCGGCCCGCACCACCACGTGCTGCACGGGGGTGTCGGCCATCCGCGCCTGGAAGGTATCCCAGGGGTCGTCGCCCTCGGGCTTGCGCAGCAGGAGCGAGAGGAAGGGCGCCCACTCGGTCTCCGCCATCCCCGGCGCCACCTCGACGGCGCCGATGCCGTGGTCCTGCAGCGCCTGCGCCACCGTGCCGAAGGTGGCGAAGTTGGAGAGGTCGAGCCGCAGCCGCACCTCGTTGAGGAAGAAGAACTCGCCCACCACCCGCAGCTCCATGCCGTCCTCGCGCTCCAGCAGCTCCGTGACGCCCCGGTGCAGCTCGGCGAGCGCCTGCTGCACAGCGTCGTTCTCGAGCGGATAGAGCTTGAGGGCCCGCAGCGCGCCGTACAGGTGGATCAGGACCTGCCGACCCTGGCTCTGGGTGGGGCTCATGAGACGCCCTCCTCGCTGCCCCGCAGGGCACGCCCCACGGCGTTGCGGACCACCGGGTCGTCGTCCCGGATCGCCTTGCGCAGCGCATCCCGCGCCGCGCCGCTGCCCACCTTCCCCAGCCCCAGAGCGGCGCAGGCCCGGATCTCGGCGGGCTCGCGCCGACCCAGAAAACCCTTGCCGTTCAGATACCGGTCCAGGAAGGGCACGGCCTGGGGATCGTCCACCGATCCGTAGGCTTCGAACATGGCGATCTGCTCGGAGAGGTCGGCCGAGCGGATCTCCCGGCTCGCCAGGATCTCACGGAAGCGGGCGGCGGCCCCCCGGTAGCGGAGCGCCTGCAGCGTGCGGGCGGCGGCCATGCGCACGGAAGCGTCCGGGTCGAGCAGCACCTCCTGCAGCGTCCCGGCCAGGGTGGTGGCCTTGAGGTGGTGCATGGTCTCCACCGCGGTCCGGCGCACGGAGGCATCCTCGTGGTAGAGCAGGCGCGAGAGGAAGGGCGCCGCCTCACGGACCTGAATGCGGCCCGCCAGGCGGAGCGCCCCGCGGACCACATGCGGATCGTCCGCATCCAGAAAGCGCAGCAGTACCTGGCGGTTACGCTGGGCGATGACCGCCACCGCCTCGCGCAGCACCGGCTGGATCTCGCGCGATCGGGAGGTCTCGGTCGCGCGCAGCAGAATTCCCAGCGCCGGAGCGCGCAGGTGGCCCAGGAACGCGCCCAGAAGCTGGGCGCGCGGCTGCATGGCCCCGTCCTCCAGGGCCTGCACCAGTTCGCCGAGGGTCTCCTCGCCGGACAGGCGGTCCAGCAGCTGCGCCACCGCCCTGCGGTGCACGTCCTCCATCACCCCTTCGCGCGCCTCGATGGCCCGCAGCTCCGAGAGCAGCTGGGTGGCGGCCGCCAGCTCGCCCCGCGCGAGCAGGGCGGGCACCAGGTGCGTGATGACGTCCAGCACCTCGCTCTGGCGCGCGGCGTTGGGCTCCTCGAGCCGGTCGAAGAGGGCGTTCAGGACGTCGCCCCGGATGTCGCGCGCCGTCTCCTCGGCGATGGCCTCCCGGACGCGCTCCATCTCGCGGGCGTCCAGAGCGTAGAGGGTGGGGTTGAAGTCGTCCTGGTTCAGGGTGGGAGGCGGAGCCTCGGTCGCTTCGCTGCCCGCCTCGGAAGCGTCCTCCTCCTGCTCCGCCTCCAGCACCGCCGTCAACTCGCCCCGGGTGTGGCCTGGGCCCGCCTCCGGCAGCTCCAGCCCTTCGGCGAGCAGGTCCACGTGCCGGTAGCGCAGGTGCTCCAGATCGGCCTCCCAGAGGAGGGTGACCAGGTCGTCGCTCTCAGAACGGGCGAGCCGGGCCTGGTTGAGGACGCGAAGCAGCGTGCGCGCCTCCTCCTCGATGCCGGGACGGAAGACGAGCGACCGGATCCCGTCCTTGTAGAACAGAAAGGCGAGCGACTCGGACCGGGTGGCGTTGCGGTAGACCTCCTCCCCATCGGTCGTTAGGCGCTCCTCCTCGACCGTGACCCGCAGTTCGTCGAGCTCCTCCCAGAGGCCACGGAAGGCCAGCTCGAGCGCCTGTACGAAGCGCTGGTAGACCGGGTTGTTGTCCTCGTAGAGCTGGGAGGCCCGCAGCGCCTTGCCCAGCGTCACGAAGAACTCGCCGACGCGCGCCACCGGGACGAGCGAGACCTCGCCAGTCGCGTCCGGAAGGAAGTCGGGCGGGCGGTTCAAGGCCCCGGCCTCACGGCGCCTCGCCGCGCAGGCGGGCGACGTGCGTCACGTCCTTGTCGCCCCGTCCGCTCAGACACAGCACCAGCGGACCCCGTCCGGCGTGGGTCTCCCCCATCTCGAGCAGGTGGGCCACGGCGTGCGCCGTCTCCAGGGCCGGAATGATACCCTCCAGGCGTGCGAGCGTGTCGAACGCGGCCAGGGCCTCCTCGTCGGTCACCGAGACGTAGGTGGCGCGGCCGGTCTCCTTCAGATGGGAATGTTCGGGTCCCACCCCCGGGTAGTCCAGACCGGCGGAGACGGAGTGGGCCGGGGAGACCTGGCCGTCGGAATCCTGCAGCAGGTAGCTGAGCGCGCCGTGCAGCACCCCCGGCGACCCGGCCGCCAGGGTGGCGGAGTGGCGCCCGCTGGCGATGCCCTCCCCGGCCGCTTCCACCCCTACGAGCTCCACCTCTTCGTCCGGCACGAAGGGGTGGAAGATGCCCATGGCGTTGGATCCACCCCCCACGCACGCCACCACCGCAGCCGGGAGGCGGCCCTCCTGCTCCAGGATCTGGGCGCGCGTCTCCTGGCCGATCACCGCGTGGAAATCCCGCACCATTCGGGGAAAGGGAGCGGGTCCGACCACCGACCCGATGATGTAGTGCGTATCCTCCACGTGGGTCACCCAGTCGCGGATGGCCTCGTTGGTGGCGTCCTTGAGGGTGCGCGTCCCCGAGGCGACCGGAACGACCTCGGCCCCCAGCAGTCGCATGCGGTAGACGTTGAGCGCCTGCCGCTCGACGTCCTCCTCCCCCATGTACACCACGCAGTGCATGTCGAAGAGGGCGCACGCAGTGGCGGTGGCCACGCCGTGCTGCCCGGCGCCCGTCTCGGCAATGATGCGGCGCTTGCCCATGCGCCGCGCCAGCAGCGCCTGCCCCACTGTGTTGTTGATCTTGTGGGCGCCGGTGTGGTTGAGGTCCTCGCGCTTGAGATAGACGGGGCCCGCGCCCACTTCGGCCTCCAGCCGCCGGGCGCGGTAGAGCGGGGTGGGGCGCCCCACGTAGTCTCGCAGCAGGGAGGCCAGTTCGGCGCGGAATCCGGGGTCCTGCCGCGCCGTGCTGTAGGCAGCCTCCAACTCGTCCAGAGCCGCCACCAGCGTCTCCGGCACGTAGCGCCCCCCGAAGGCGCCGAAGCGCCGCTCGGGCACCTCCCCGGGTCCATATTCCTCCGTCACGATCCCGCCGTCCTCCCCTGGCGCACCTGGCGCACGAATTCCTCGATGAGCGCCGGATCCTTCCGGCCCGGCGCCGACTCCACCCCCGAACTGACATCCACCACGTCGGGACGGAGGCGCGCAACCGCCTCCGCCACGTTGGCGGGCGTGAGCCCCCCCGCGGCGACGAAGGTGAGTCCGGAGGGAATGGCATCGCGCCGTTCCTCCACCGCACTCCACGGGAAGCGCGCGCCCGTCCCGCCCCGGTCCCCGGCCCGCCAGCCGTCCAGCAGGAGCCCATCCACCAGCCCCGCCCAGCGCGTGAGCGCCGCCTCCACCTCCGCCCCGGTGCGAACCCGCTCGGCCTTCCAGAGTTTCCACGGGCCCTCCGCGCGCAGGCTGTACACCGCCTCGGGCGCTTCGTCCCCGTGCAGCTGCAGCACCGACGCCGCCGTGGACCGGGCCAGCGCGGCCACCGCCTCCGGGGATTCGTTCACCATGACCGCCACCACCGGGAGTCCGGTGCTCCGCGCCAGCTCCCGCCCCAGTCCGGGCGGTGCGGTGCGCGGGAAGCCGGACGACGCGATCAGCCCCAGGTAGTCGGCGCCGGCCGCGGCCGCGGCCACCCCGTCCTGCACCCGCACGAGGCCACAGATCTTGACCGCGGGCGTCACCGGGCGCTCCGGGGACGGCGCGGGTGCCCCGTGAGCGTTCGCACGGCCGCGCCGGGTTCCGGAGCGCGCAGCAGGGACTCCCCCACCAGCACCGCGTGCACGCCGCACCGCCCCAGGCGAGCCACGTCGGAGCCGTCCCGGATGCCGCTTTCCGAGATCACCAGCCTGTCCCCCGGCAGGATGCCCAGGAAGGACTCGGTGACCGACAGATCGGTGTGGAAGGTGGAAAGATCCCGGTTGTTGATGCCCACGACCTCGGCGCCGGAATCCAGCGCCCGCGCCATCTCGTGCCGCGTGTGGACCTCGACCAGCGCGGTCATGCCCAGCGACCGGGCCAGCTCCCGCAGCGCCCGCAGAGGGCCGTCCTCCAGGATGCGGACGATGAGGAGCACGGCGTCGGCGCCCAGGGCGCGCGCCTCCAGGACCTGGAGCGGGTCCACGGTGAAGTCCTTGCGCAGGACCGGAAGCGGGACGGCCGCGCGCGCGGCCCCCAGGTCTTCCGGCGCGCCTCCGAAGTACTCGCGGTCGGTGAGCACGCTGAGCGCCGACGCGCCCGCGGCGGCATAGCTGCGTGCCAGCTCCGCCGGGTCCAGCCCCGGGCGGATCTCGCCCGCGCCCGGCGAGCGCCGCTTGACCTCGGCGATCACCGCCACGTCCGGCCGGAGGAGGGCGGAGCGGAAGTCCCGCGGGGGCGGAGCCTGGGCGGCGGCCCGGTCCAGCTCGCGCCGTCGCGGTTCGAGCGCCTCGACCTCGCGCCGTTTGGTGGCCACGATGGATCGCAGGATGCCGGGCAGAGGGTGCGCTTGCGTTTCGGTCAACGTTCGGGTATGCTTTTTCGGTACTTGTTCGGGAACCGCCTGCAGGAGGCTGCGCCATGCCGCTCACCCGGCGCCAGAAGGAAATCCTCGATCACGTCGGTTCCTTCATCGAGGAGCATGGGTACGCGCCGAGCTTCGAGGAGATTGCGGAGCACTTCGGCTACTCGTCCCTGGCCACCGTTCACGAGCACCTGAGCAATCTGGAGCGCAAGGGATACATCCGGAAGGCCTACAACGAGTCCCGCTCCCTCGAACTCGTCCCCCCGGATCCCGCTCCCGCCGGATTTGCCCTTCCCCTGCTGGGGACGGTGGCAGCCGGCCTGCCGATCGAGGCGGTGCGGGACGACGAGACGCTCGCCGTGCCGCCCGACATGGTGCGCCGCGGCCGGGAGAACTACGTGCTCCGCGTGCAGGGTGACTCGATGATCGACGAGCAGATCCGGGACGGAGACTTCATCGTGGTGGCCTCCCAGGACACGGCCGAGGACGGCCAGATGGTGGTGGCGCTGGTGCGCGGCGACTCGGCGACGGTCAAGAAGCTCTACCGGGAGCCCGGCAACCGCATCCGCCTCCAGCCGGCCAACCCGGCGATGTCCCCCATGGTGGAGGACGCGCGCGACGTCCGCATCCAGGGGGTGGTGGTCGGTGTCATCCGCAAGTACTGAAGGGTAGGCGGCACCGCCCCCCCTCCGGACCGCCGGAGCCGCGGGAGCGCCTCAGCGGTTGGTGGCCGCCCTCAGGGCCTCCAGTCGGGCGCGCGCGGCGCCCGAGTCGAGGGCCTCGCGCGCCCGCACCACACCCTCGGCCAGATCGTCCACGGTGCCCGCCACCCAGAGGGCCGCAGCGGCGTTCAGGAGCACCGCGACCCGGCTCGCGTCCCGCGCTCGCCCCTCCAGCACGGCGAGGATGCGCGCGGCGTTCTCCCCGGGCTCGCCGCCGGCCAGGCCATCCGCCGGGTGGACGGCTTCCCCCAGCGCCTCCGGGGTGACGCTGTAGCTCCTCACCCGGTCCTCCACCAGCTCGGCCACCCGGGTCGGCCCCAGGGGGCTGACCTCGTCCAGGCCGGGGTGGCCGTGCACGACCAGCGCCCGCAGGTGTCCGAGTTCCTTCAGGGCGCCCACCACCAGCGGGACCAGCTCCGGGTCGGCCACCCCCACCACCTGGCGCCGTGCTCCCGCCGGGTTGGTGAGCGGCCCCAGCAGGTTCATGACCGTGGGGATGCGCAGTTCGCGGCGCACCGGCGCCACGTGCCGCATGGCCGGGTGCAGGAGGGGCGCGAACATGAAGACGATCCCCACCTCCTCCAGGATCTCGCCCATGCGCTCGGGCGTGAGCTCGATGCGCACGCCCAGTGACTCGAGCACGTCCGCGCTGCCGCTCCGCGACGTGAACGAGCGGTTGCCATGCTTGGCGAGGCGCACGCCCGCCCCCGCGGCCACCAGCGCGGCGGCGGTGGAGATGTTGAAGGTGGTGAGCCCCCCCCCACCCGTCCCCGCCGTGTCCACCAGCGTGTCGGGATCGCGGGCCGGGACGGGCAGCATGGCCTTCTGGAGCGCACGCACCCCGCCCGCCACCTCGGCGGGGGAAACCCCACGCGTGCGGAGCGCGGCCAGCAGGGCCCCCATGAGCACGGGCGAGACGGTGCCCGCCATGAAGGCGTCGAAGACCGCCTCCGCGTCGACGGCCGGAAGCGTCTCTCCGGCGGTGACGCGGCGCAGGGGGTCGGTGAGGTCGAACTCCGGAGGCTCCATGGGGCAACGTCTATCAGGTGTGCGGGCCTGGGTCAATCGCCGGGGGGATTCCCGCTTGACACCCCGGACCCTCCCCGTAGAGTAGTGGTTTCCCGCCCCTCCGGTCCCGCCCGTGGAATCCGAAGACCTCCATCGCCTCCTGCTGACCGTCCACTACGACGGCTCCGGCTTTCACGGCTGGCAGTACCAGCCCGACGTGCGGACGGTCCAGGGCGAGGTGGAGGCGGTGCTGGAACGCATCTCGGGGCGGCGGCGCGCCCTGCTCGGCTCCGGGCGCACCGATACGGGCGTGCACGCCACCGGCCAGGTGGCCGCCGTGGATCTTCCTGTGCGCTGGACGCCCCACCGCCTGCGCCGGGCCCTGAACGGACTGCTGGGCGACGACGTGTGGATCGAGTCGGTGCGCGTCGTGCCCGCCGCCTTCCACCCGCGCTTCGACGCCGTCATGCGCAGCTACCGCTACCGGGTGGGGCTGGCTCCGCGCGCGGCCTCGCCCTTCCACCGCCGCTGGTGCTGGCCGTTGGAGGAGGCGCTCGACCGCGACCGCCTGGACCGGGCGGCGGCCGCGCTCCGGGGCGAGCATTCCTTCCGTGCCTTCGCCAAGGCCGGCCAGGAGGAACGGGGCGACCGCTGCACGGTACACGCCGCCGCCTGGGAGCCCTGGAGCGACCTGGGGCTGGCCTTCACCATCACGGCCAACCGCTTCCTGCATCACATGGTGCGCTATCTTGTGGGGACGCTGGTGGCCGTGGGCGCGGGCCGCAGGCCCGACGCCGACGTAGAGGCCCTGTTGCGGGGTGCCGACCCGGAGTGCGTCACCTCGCCCCCCGCCCCGCCCCAGGGGCTCTTTCTGGAACGGGTGGAGTACCCGGACCACGCCTTCGAACCTCGACCTCCTTCCCACGCCTGAATCCATGAAGATCTTCCTCGACACGGCCGATATTTCCGAGATCCGCCGGGCCGCCGACGCCGGCCTGATCGATGGCGTCACCACCAACCCCTCGCTGATGGCCCGGGTGGCCGGCGACCGTGATCCGCACGACCTCTTCCTGGAGATCTGCCGCACGGTGGACGGCCCGGTGAGCGCCGAAGTGGTGGGCACCGACAAGGAGACCATGGTGGCGGAGGGGAGGCGGCTGGCCGCCCTGCACGACAACATCGTGGTCAAGCTGCCGCTCATGGAGGAGGGGCTGCGGGCGTGCCGCGCGCTCACCGCCGAGGGGATCCGCACCAACCTCACTCTCTGCTTCTCGGCGCCGCAGGCGCTGCTCGCCGCCAAGGCGGGCGCGACCTACGTCTCTCCCTTCGTGGGGCGCCTGGACGACGTCTCCCACGACGGCATGGAGCTGATCGGGCAGATCCGGCAGGTGTACGACAACTACGGGATCGCGACGGAGATCCTGGCGGCCTCCATCCGCCACCCGATGCACATGGTGCAGTCCATGCTGCTGGGGGCCGACTGCGGCACCCTCCCGCCCAAGGTGCTGTACCAGCTTCTGCAGCACCCCCTCACGGACCGGGGGCTGGAGGCCTTCCTGGCAGACTGGCAGACGCTCGGCAAGGCGCTCTGAGCCCCGCCCCGATCGGAGACGAAGCCATGCGCACCCCTGTTCCGTTCCTCCCCGCCCGGACGGCCGTCCTCCTGCTGACGCTCGCCTGGGGGCTCGTCGCGGGGTGCGAGCCCGGTCTTCCCGAGGCCGACGCCAGCGATCGCGGGGCCGCGGACGGGGGCAGCGGGGAGGCGGCGGGCGGCGGCGCGGTGGCGGCCGCTCGCTTCACCCCGGAGGACCCGGCCACGGCCCTGCGCGGGCTGGTGGCGGCGGCCGGGGTGGCGGAGGGCGAGAGCGGGGCGGTGCAGGCCGAGGACGGGGCTCAGGTGGCCCGGTCGCTGGACGAGTCGCGCCAGACGGCCATCGTGCGCGCCGCCGAGCGCGTGGCGCCGGGCGTGGTGACCATCTCGGTGATCCGCACCCAGCCGGTGCGCACCTCGTTCTTTGACATGTTCGGGGGCACCCGCTTCCGCCGCTCGGGCGGCTACGGCTCCGGCTTCGTGATCGATGCGCGCGAGGGCGTGATCCTCACCAACCAGCACGTGGTGCGGGGAGCGGAGAAGATTCAGGTGACGCTCATCGACGGCACCGACCTGGAGGCTGAACTGGTGGGTGCGGACGAGGTGACGGACGTCGCCGTGCTGCGGGTGGACCCCTCCGTGGGGCTCACCGAGGTCCCGCTGGGCTCCTCCGCCGACCTCTACATCGGCGAGTGGGCGCTGGCGGTGGGCAATCCGTTCGGAACCGCCGTCTCCAACGCGGAACCCACCGTTACCGCGGGCGTGGTCAGCGCGGTGGACCGGCACATCGTTCCGTCGGACCAGGACGAGAGCTTCTATCTGGGCATGATCCAGACCGACGCCGCCATCAACCCGGGCAACTCGGGCGGGCCGCTGGTGAACGCGCTCGGGCAGGTGATCGGGGTGAACTCCTCCATCTTCTCGCGCAGCGGGGGGAGCGAGGGGCTGGGCTTCGCCATCCCCATCGACCGCGCGCTCAAGGTGGCGGCGGACATCCTGGACACGGGTGAGATCCGTCGCGCCTGGCTGGGGCTGACCGTGGACGCGGTGGAGGCGGACGAGTGGGGCCGCACCCGGGGGGTGATGATCACCGAGGTCACGGGAGGCTCGCCGGCCCGCGAGGCGGGGATCACGCCGGGGCGGCGCATCGTGGCCGCGGACGGCCGCCGCCTCTCGGCCCCGCTCGACTGGGAGAACATCCTCCTGGACCTGCGCGAGGGCGATCGGCTCACGCTGGAGGTGGAGCAGTTGGGCCGGGTCACGCTCCGGGCCGCCCCCTTCCCCTCCCGCCTGGCGCTCCGGATCCAGGTGCTGGACGATCTGGACGTGGTCACGGTGACCCCGCAGATCCGCTCCGAGCGCGACCTGGCCATCGACTACGGTGCGCTGGTGGTCGGGATCACCCCCGAATTGCGCTCGCGCACCGGCCTGCGCGAGGGCGACGTGGTCTACGGCATCGGCAACCGGCAGATCCGCACCGCCGAAGAGCTGGCGGCGGCGTTCCAGGAGATCGAGGCCGTGGGGCGCCGGGTGCGCTTCGGCGTGAGCTTCCTGCGCAACGGGCGCCAGCAGTATCAGACCCTCACCTACGGAGGCTGACCCGGGAGACCGGGCGCCGGGACGGAAACGACGCACGTGACGCCATCGGGGCAGGACCTGGACCGCTACCTCCACCCGCTCTCGGACCGGTACGCCTCCCGCGAGATGCAGCGGGTGTTCTCGCCGGCGAACCGCTACGGCACCTGGCGGCGCCTCTGGCTGGCGCTGGCCGAGAGTCAGCACGAGCTCGGGCTGGCCATTCCGGAGTCGGCGCTGGAAGGGATGCGGCGCGCCCTGGACACGCTCGACCTGGCGCGCGCGGCGGAGTACGAGCACCGCTTCCGGCACGACGTCATGGCGCACGTCCACCTGTTCGGCGACGACGCCCCGGCCGCGCGCGGGATCATCCACCTGGGGGCCACGTCGGCCTTCATCGGCGACAACACCGACCTGATCCTGCACCGCCAGGCGCTCGAGCTCGTGCGCGCCCGCGTGGTGCGCTGCGTGGAGGCGCTGGCCGCCTTCGCGCGCACGCACCGGGCGCTCCCCACCCTGGCCTACACCCATTTCCAGCCCGCTCAGCCCACCACCGTCGGCAAGCGCGCCACCCTCTGGATCCAGGACCTGCTGCTCGACCTGGAGGAGGTGGCCTTTCGGCTGGAGACGCTCCGCTTCCGCGGCGTGCGGGGAACGACCGGGACGCAGGCCTCCTTCCTGGAACTCTTTCAGGGCGATCACGCGCGGGTGGACCGTCTGGACTCGCTGGTGGGCGAGAAGATGGGGTTCCCGGCCACCTACGGGGTGAGCGGGCAGACCTACACCCGCAAGGTGGACCAGGCGCTGCAGGCGACGCTGGCCGGGATCGCCGCATCGGTGAGCAAGCTCGGACACGATCTGCGCCTGCTCGCCCATCTGCGCGAGGTGGAGGAGCCGTGGGAGGCCGAGCAGATCGGCTCGTCGGCCATGCCCTACAAGCGCAACCCCATGCGGGCGGAGCGCATCTGCGCCTTGGCCCGGCACGTGATCACGCTGGCGCAGGACCCGGCCGTGACGGCCGCCACCCAGTGGTTGGAGCGTACGCTGGACGATTCAGCCAACCGGCGCCTCTCCATCCCGGACGCCTACCTGGCTCTGGACGGAGCCCTGGTGCTGGTCGAGAACGTGGCCCGGGGGCTGATCGTGAACCCGGCGGTGGTGGCCCGCAACCTGGAGGAGCATCTTCCCTTCATGGCCACCGAGACCGTCCTGATGCACGCCGCCGCGGCCGGTGGCGACCGCCAGGAACTGCACGAGCGGATCCGGGTCCACGCCCACGCCGCCGCGCGCGAGATGAAGCAAGGCCGCCCCTCGGACCTGTTGGAGCGGATCGCGGGCGACGCCGCCTTCGGCATGGACCGCGCGACCCTGGAGTCCCTGATGGAGGCCGGGCGCTTCGTAGGGCGGGCACCCGAGCAGGTGGACCGCTTCCTGGCCGAGTGGGTGGATCCGGTGCTGGCGGCGCACGCCGCCCCGGCGCACGCCCTCCTGGGGGAGCCCGATGTCCGGGTCTGAGGGCGGCGGGCCGGCGGCGGCCCCGGTGATGGAGTCGGCGCTGCCGCTCCCGCTCGTCCACCGGGGGAAGGTGCGGGACGTCTACGCGCTCGGCGAGGAGCAGCTGCTGATGGTGGCCTCCGACCGGGTGAGCGCCTTCGACGTGGTGCTGCCGCGGCCCATTCCCCGCAAGGGCGAGGTGCTCACCCAGATCACCGGGTGGTGGCTGGCACGTCTGGAACGGGACGAGGGGATCCCGCACCACCTGCTGGCGGTGGACCCCGACCGGATCGTGGCCCGGCACCCGGAGCTGGCCCCGTCGCGTGCGGCGTGGGCCGGGCGCGCCATGCTGGTGCGGCGCACCACCCCGGTGCTGGTGGAGTGCGTGGTGCGCGGATACCTGGCGGGCTCGGCGTGGCAGGAGTACCGGACGCACGGCACGCTGGCGGGTGAGGCGCTCCCGCCCGGGCTGCGCGAGAGCGAGGCGCTCCCGGAACCGCTCTTCTCCCCCGCCACCAAGGCGCGGGAGGGGCACGACGAGAACATCCCGGTGGCGCGGGTGGCCGCCCTGCTGGGTGCCGAACTGGCGGTCGAACTGGAGGCCCTCTCACGGCGCATCTACGCCTACGGGCGTCGGGTGGCGGAGGAGCGCGGCATCCTGCTGGCCGACACCAAGTTCGAGTTCGGACACGACGCGTCGGGCCGCCTGCTCCTCATCGACGAGGTGCTCACCCCCGACTCCTCGCGTTTCTGGCCGCGCGCGCAGTACCGGATGGGCCAGGGACAGCCCTCGCTCGACAAGCAGCCCATCCGGGACTGGCTCGACGCCCGGCCGGACTGGGACCGGACGCCCCCGGCGCCCGACCTCCCCCCCGAGGTGGTGCGGGCCGCGACGGAGCGCTACCTGGACGTCTTCCGCCGCCTCACCGGGGTGGCGCTCGACGACTACCGCCCCCCGCGCTTCCCGGAGGCCCGACCGTGACCACGCCCGGACGCGTATCCCCGGCCCTGCAGCGCGGCGTCATCATCCTCCCCTCCGCCTTCACGCTGGGCAACCTCTTCTTCGGCATGTACGCCATCGTGGCGGCCTCGCGCGGAGACATGGAGTGGGCCGGGTGGTTCATCATCTTCGCCGGCGTGCTGGACATGCTGGACGGACGGGTGGCCCGCTTCACGCGCACCGGGTCCGCCTTCGGAGCCGAGCTCGACTCGCTGGTGGACGCCATCTCCTTCGGGGTGGCCCCCGCCTTCATCATGTACGAGCTGTTCCTGCAGGATGCGGCGTCCTGGAGCTGGACGCTCTCCTTCGTGTACGTGACGGCGGTGGTGGTGCGACTGGCCCGCTTCAACGTGGAGCAGGGAGGCGAGGCCCGGAGCCACTTCAACGGCCTCCCCTCCCCCAGCGCCGGCATGACGCTGGCGGCGTACTACCCCTTCACCCGCACCGCCTTCTTCGAGACCTACCTGGCCGACCTCCCCTGGGAGAACATCATGGCCATGGGCATGGTGCTGCTGGCGGTGTTGATGGTGAGCCACGTTCCCTACCCCCGGGTGCCGCGCATCGGCTTCCGCACGCGCCGGGGCGTGCTCACCACCGTGTGGGTGCTCGTCCTCCTCTTCCTGGCCGTCTCGGTCCCGCACTACTACTTCTTCACCGCCCTGGTTCTGTATACCCTGTGGGGCCTGCTCAAGTCCGTGCTGCTCGGCTTCCTGGACCGGCTTCCCGACCGGGATCCGCTCCTGGATCTGGACGAGGACGAGCAGGACCCCCCGGTCGAGGGCCGGCCCCTGGACTACACCGAACTCACACCCCGGCCCCGGCGCTCCGGGGCGCCACCGGAGGAGCTCTGAGCGTGGCCCGCTACCGCATCGAGATCCGTGTCACCCCCCGCCCCGGCATCCTGGACCCGCAGGGCAAGGCCATCCACCACTCCCTCCACTCCCTGGGGTGGACGGCGGTCGAGGACGTGCGCGTGGGCAAGGCCATCCACGTGGAGCTGGTGGCCGCCTCGGCCGGGGCGGCGCGTGAAGAGGCCGAGGCCATGTGCCGAAAGCTGCTCGCCAACCCGGTGACCGAGGACTTCGAGGTCTACCAGGTGGAGGAGGCTTCATGAAGGTCGCGGTGCTGACCTTTCCGGGGTCCAACTGCGACGAGGACCTCTACCAGGCGGTGCTGCAGGTGGGGGGCGAGCCGGCGTGGCGCTGGCACCGGGACCGCGGCCTGGAGGGCGTGGACGCCGTGCTCCTGCCGGGCGGCTTCAGCTACGGCGACTATCTGCGTGCCGGGGCGCTGGCCCGCTTCTCGCCCGTCATGGAGGACGTGCGCGCCTTCGCGGAGGCGGGCGGACCGGTGGTGGGCATCTGCAACGGCTTCCAGATCCTGTGCGAGGCGGGACTCCTGCCCGGAGCTCTCATCCGCAACGAGAGCCTGCGCTTCCAGAGCGAGGACTGCCTGGTGCGGGTGGAGCGCACCGACACCCTCTTCACCAACGCCTACGCTCCCCGCGAGGTGCTGCGCATCCCGCTGGCCCACGCGGAGGGGAACTACCGCGCCGACGCCCCCACCCTTGAGCGACTGGAGGGGGAGGGCCGGGTGCTCTTCCGCTACGTGGACGCCGACGGCGACGCCACCCCCGGGGCGAACCCGAACGGCTCGCTGAACAACATCGCCGGGATCGTGAACGACCGCGGCAACGTGATGGGGATGATGCCCCACCCGGAACGCGCCATGGAGCCGCTGCTCGGGTCCGACGACGGAGTGGGCGTCTTCACGTCGCTGATGGCCGCCCTGGCCGGATCCCCGTGACCCCGGCCGGCCCGCCTCCCCCCCCGCCTAACCGCCCGCCCGGCACCTCCCTCGCACCGAACCGCCCCGAGCCCCGCCCATCGTGAGCCACCCGCCCACTCAAGAGCCCCAGACGCTGAAGCCCTCCGCCGTCCCGCCCCGTCCGGGTGACCCCGCGATCACGGACGAGTTGATCGCCGCGCACGGCCTCACCCCCGAGGAGTACGAGCGGGTGTGCCGCATCATGGGGCGGCCGCCCACCTTCACCGAGCTGGGCGTCTTCAGCGCCATGTGGTCGGAGCATTGCGGCTACAAG
>JAVVFC010000040.1:0-21063 GCA_032250975.1 Longimicrobiales bacterium
CCTGCGCGAGCACATCCAGCCCATCCTGCTGCCCAAGGCCCGGGCGCTGCTGGAGGAACACCGCGCCCGCGGCCATGAGCTGGTGATCATCACCGCCACCAACCGTTTCATCACCGGTCCCATTGCCGAGCTGCTGGGGGTGGAGCGGGCCGAGCACATCGCCAATGTCATAGCAGCCATGCGGGCAATCAGCGATGAGCTCGGGCTGAGCAAGGGGAGGGCCTGGTGACGGTGCGGCGGATCACCGACGAAGGTGTGGGAGTGGCGGCGACGGCATCCACGACCTGACCCTTTTGCGAGAACTTTGTGAGCTGGCTGGTTGGCCTTTCGCGTCTCGGTACACCCCGGCGCTCCAGCGTTCCCAGTTCCTGGTGTCGGTCCGGAGGAACGCCAGCCGATCTGCACCAGTCTGCCGCAGGAACTCGCCCTCCGGCGAGTTCGGATAGCCGTGAACTGTCACAGACAGCCGCAAACAGGCAGAGCTGTCATCGGCGCGTTCGCATGATGGTGCGACGATGATGGCCCGGAGCCAGTCCGAGTGGGTGCCAGGATCATGGGCCTGGTGAAGGCGGGCCCGGGATTGTCCGAAAGAGGCGCGCGAGATATGCGGAAGCGGAGGCCAATCGGACCTCCGACACGACAGCCTGCTGGTGTCCACCGCGAGGAATGCGTGCCGACGGACACCGACAGCCAGTGCCTGGAATCGGGGGTGGGAGTCCGAGCCCGGCCCAGAGCAGATCGGGAGGTTGGGAGGCCACGAGCGGGCTCGCGTTCCAGGAGTTGGAGCGAGTCGTTTTGTGCGTGCCCCGTGAGCTTGCCCGGCGGCCGCCGCAGCCGGTGCGCGCGGAGGCGTTTCGGCTGCGCGGCGATGCCAGGCGGTCAGGGCGTGGAAGCCCTCGGTGTCCGTGAACAGGTGAGCCGCCAGTGCGAATCCCCGGTTTCGCTTCGCAGAAGGTCATCGCCCTCGAGCGGCCTTCGGGTCTGGATGGGGATCCGTCACGCGATCCGGGCGCGAAGCCAGCTCCGGTCCCGCGGCGGTGTGGACAATGTCCGGTCTCGAATGCACGCCCAGACACTTGGCACAGTCGTGGAGGTCGGCGAGAAGCGGATGACGGGTCGTGCCCTGGGGTACGCGAGTTGATTGATGGAGGTTGTGACGGGCGCGAAAGAAAGCCACGTTGGGATTGTGGATGTCCCTCAGCGCGAGGTCGTGATCAATGCGGTGGCATTCAATCGAGAGAAAGTGCATGAGCCGAAGCATCGCTCTTGCTGTCGCCCTTACGGCTACTGGATTGCCTGCTTGCTCCGACGATGAGAACCTACCACTCGATCCCGAAACCTCGCTCCAGACTTGCATACTCTGTGGGCCAGATGGACAGACGTTGAATCCGTACCTTGAGCAGTTTCGAGATGAGGCCTACGACGATCACAACGATGGATTAGAAGATGTTTTGCTCGGGCTGCAATTGGCGGCGGGCGGAGGTACTCTTTCTACGCCGGAAGCAGAGGCGATCGCTGAGCCGAGAATTCGCGATTTCCTGGCTGCCCGGGGGTACGCTGTTCCCGACGGGTATTGGACTGATGTGACGGAGGCTCAGGATCGCTTCGTAAACGGTCAGGATATAGTCTACCACTATGGTTCGGGGAGGCTGTCGACTGATGCCCTGAATCTCGTTCGCGATCTGCTCGAGGTCGTGGACCACCCCGATCCCCGCCCGACAGGCATCGTTGCGTCAGACTTGGAGTTGCTCCTGTCGACGGCAGAGGAACTGCTCTACGGTGAAGAACTAGAGGGGTTTGCGCGGGTTGTTGGAATCGCGCAAGGGTCCAATGATTACTGGAGAAGTTCCTCTAATGCCCTTATCGCGTGGGATGCTGCGCTCGGGAGTGCCGACATGTCAGACGTTGCCGCGTGCGGGTGGAGAATGCTCGGCGGTGACGTAATTGGCGGGGCGTTCGGATTCCTATGCGGCGGACCGATCGGGGGGGGTTCGTGGTGCTGCTGTGGGCTCAACCGCAGGTGCTGTACTCTCCGGGCCAATCTGTAACCCGTTCACCTGACTGCTAGCCGTGTTCTTCTGGTGGTGGCTTGGGGAATTGCCATACGGCGATTGACATGGTATAAGAGCGAGATTCATGTCCGCCGGTCGACCGTCGTCATTGGCCTGACCTTAAGGGGCAGAATCTTCGATGGTGAGCGCCATCTCGGCGGGTGGCTCGACCAGAACGATCAAGTCAGGAGTGTTCGTCGCACAGGGAGTAGGGACTGATGACCGGCCGGCAAAAATTTGGATTTGCTCTGCTATTTGTGCTAGCTGTGATTTCGGCGCTGGTCGGGGAATTGTGGATGCTTTGGAGTGCTGTGACCGCGTCGGCTGCGGTCCTGCTTCTTGAGCCCGTCCAACGGTTCTATCACACGGAGTCAGTGTTTCGGAAGAAGGTGCTCATCGCGCTCAATCAGGCGGTGTCTGTGATTGCGGTCGCCCTGTTGGTCTGGCTCGGTGTCAGTCTCCGTTCTGCCTCCACACCAGCCGGGGCCTGGGTCCCGTGGGTTCTGGTTGGTGCGGTCCCGGTGGCGCTGATGGTGATCGGTTTCCGAGCCTGGAGACACTTGGACCAGAACTCCAACGACGTGTCCTGACCCTGTACCGGTCAGCACGGCCAGCGACAGGTCCCAGCCCTGGCCGTTGGAGTGGGAGGGCCGACGTCGAATTCTCGAAGCACCTCATTCCCCCCTGCATTCGCCGCCAACACGCATTCCGTCAAGGCCGCCGTGTCGTGTTCGTCGCCCGGGCGGATATCGATGTCCAGCAGCGCGCCCGATTCCCGGTCCACCCCTTGCTCTGGCTTGGAGGTCATCCGCATCGAGCCGCGCTTCGTGTGCCCAATCTTCACGTCCGGATCGTGCGGATTGCGCAGCTCCTTGCTTCATGTGCGACGCTCCCCCGCTTCCGGTCGAAGCGCCTCATCGCCGCCGAGGCCAATGCATCGGTGGCGAGCTTCCGACCCCACCGCAGCTTGTCGTCCTGTAGCGCCTTGAGGATCATCGCGAAGACCTGGCCGAAGACCCGGGGGGCCGAGCCGGTGGCGGAGGACCGGCAGGCTCGAAGCGTCCGGCGTCGAGTCGTGAGCGCTGGGCGGTGATCCCCATGGGCGACCGACGGCGGTATGTGGAACGAAATAGCGGCTCCTCGCAATTTCAAGCGGATTGATCGAGGTGGAGCGTGCCATGCATGAGGGAGTGGACGTCCCCGGGGGAACTCCACTTGCCCTCCCCACCCCCCGCTGACAGTTTCCTGCGGCCCGTCCCCGGCCGCGTCCGGAGGGCGTCCGCCCACCTTCCCCCGGACCTCCGGAGACGCCATGACGCCCGCCACCTGGATCACGCTGGTCCTCATCTGCGGCTTCGTCTGGGGCGGCTTCCTGGTGGCCGTCACCACCGCCTTCCGGAAGGAATCCGGTAAGTCCGACTGAGCGCCCCGTGCCCCGACGCGACGATCTCGAAAGCATCCTGATTCTCGGCTCCGGCCCCATCGTCATCGGGCAGGCGTGCGAGTTCGACTATTCCGGCACCCAGGCCGTGCGGGCGCTCAAGGAGGAGGGGTACCGGGTAATCCTGGTCAACTCCAATCCCGCCACCATCATGACCGACCCGGACCTGGCGGACCGGACCTACATCGAGCCGCTCACGGCCGACTGGGTGGAGAAGGTCATCGAGCGGGAGAAGCCCGACGCCATCCTCCCCACCATGGGGGGGCAGACAGCGCTCAACATCGCCATGGAGCTCTACGAGAACGGCGTGCTCAACCGGCACGGCGTGGAGCTCATCGGCGCCAACGCGCGCTCCATCCGCATGGCGGAGGACCGCGAGGAGTTCGCCGAGGCCATGGCCCGCATCGGGCTCGAGGTCACCACCGGCGGCTTCGCGCGCACGCTGGAGGAGGCGCTGGAGATCGTGGAGTCCACGGGCTACCCCAGCATCATCCGCCCCTCCTTCACGCTCGGGGGCACCGGGGGCGGCATCGCCTACAACCGCGAGGAGTTCGAGGTCCAGGTGCGGAAGGGGCTGGACGCCTCCCCCATCACCGAGGTGCTGGTGGACCGCTCGGTGCTGGGGTGGAAGGAGTACGAGCTGGAGGTGGTCCGGGACGGGGCGGACAACGTCATCATCATCTGCTCCATCGAGAACTTCGACCCCATGGGGGTCCACACCGGGGACTCGATCACGGTGGCGCCGGCTCAGACGCTCTCCGACGTGGAGTACCAGGAGATGCGGGACGCCGCCATCAAGATCATCCGCGAGATCGGGGTGGAGGCCGGGGGGTGCAACATCCAGTTCGCGGTGAGCCCCGAGACGGGCGAGATGCTGGTGATCGAGATGAACCCGCGCGTCTCCCGCTCCTCGGCGCTGGCCTCCAAGGCCACCGGCTTCCCCATCGCCCGGGTGGGCGCCAAGCTCGCGGTCGGGTACCGCCTGGACGAGCTCCCCAACGACATCACCCGGACCACCCCCGCCTCCTTCGAGCCGGTGCTGGACTACGTGGTGTGCAAGTTCCCCCGCTTCGCCTTCGAGAAGTTCCCCGAGGTGAACCCGGTGCTGGGCGTGCAGATGAAGGCGGTGGGCGAGACCATGGCCATCGGCCGCACCTTCCGCTCCGCCTGGCAGAAGGGGCTGCGGGGGCTGGAGATCGACCGCCACGGGTGGGTGGAGGGTGAGACGCTGGAGGACGACGGGCTCACCGCCGACGATCCGGACTCCCTGCTGTCGGCCATGCGCCGGCCCACGGCCGACCGTCCCTTCCAGCTCCGCCGGGCGCTGAAGTCCGGCGTACCGATCGACGACATCTACGAGGCCACCGGGATCGACCCGTGGTTCCTGGACCAGCTCACGCAGATCCTGGAGGCGGAGAGCGCCTGGGCCGCCGCGACCGAGGTGACCCCCGACCTGCTGCGCCACATGAAGCGGGAGGGGTTCAGCGACCGGCAGCTGGCGGAGCTGCGCGGGGAGCACGAGGACCGGGTCCGTGAGCGCCGCTGGGAGTGGGGCATCCACCCCACCTACAACGTGGTGGACACCTGCGCCGGCGAGTTCCCGGCCGAGACGCCCTACTTCTACTCCTCCTACGAGGACGAGAGCGAGTCCGTCCCCTCGGACCGCCGCAAGATCATGGTGCTGGGGAGCGGCCCCAACCGCATCGGGCAGGGGGTGGAATTCGACTACTGCTGCGTGCAGGCGGTGCTGGCGCTGCGGGAGGCGGGCTTCGAGACCATCATGGTGAACTCCAACCCCGAGACCGTCTCCACCGACTTCGACGTGAGCGACAAGCTCTACTTCGAGCCGCTCACGCTGGAGGACGTGCTGGAGATCGTCCGGCTGGAGCGCCCGGAGGGGGTCATCGTGCAGCTCGGCGGCCAGACCCCGCTCAAGCTGGCCAAGCGCCTGGAGGAGCTGGGGACGCCGATCCTGGGGACCAGCGTGGACGCCATCGACCGCGCCGAGGACCGGGAGCGCTTCGAGAGGGTGTGCAGTGCCATCGGCGCCCGCGTGCCCGACAACGGCACCGCGACCAGCGCGGAGCAGGCGGTGGCGGTCGCGGAGCGCATCGGCTACCCCGTGCTGGTGCGCCCCTCCTACGTGCTGGGCGGTCGGGCCATGGAGATCGTCTACGACGAGGGCACGCTGCGCGACTACTTCCAGCGTGCGGTCAAGGCCAGCCCCGACCACCCGGTCCTCATCGACCGCTTCCTGGAGGACGCCTTCGAGGCCGACGTGGACGCGCTCTGTGACGGCGAGGACGTGGTGGTGGGCGGGATCATGCAGCACATCGAGGACGCCGGGGTGCACTCGGGGGACTCGGCGTGCGTGCTCCCGCCCTACCTGCTGGGGGGCGACGTGCTGGACGAGATCCGTGAGACCACGCGGAGGTTCGCCCTGGAGCTGGGGGTGAAGGGGCTCATGAACGTGCAGTACGCCATCCGGGACGGGGTGGTCTACACCCTGGAGGTGAACCCCCGGGCATCCCGCACCGTGCCCTTCGTGTCCAAGGCCACGGGGGTACCGTTGGCGCGCCTGGCCGCCCGCATCATGGCGGGGGAGCGCATCGCCGACCTGGGCATCCCCCTCGAGCCGCCGGTGGGGGGCGTGGCGGTCAAGGAGGCCGCCTTCCCCTTCGCCCGCTTTGAAGTCGACATCATCCTCGGCCCGGAGATGCGCTCCACGGGCGAGGTCATGGGCTTCGACGACTCCTTCGGCATGGCCTTCGCCAAGGCCCAGGTCTCGGCGGGGAACGTGCTGCCCGTCGAGCCCGGCACCCTCATCGTCACGGTGAACGAGAAGGACAAGCCCACCGTGACGCCCATCCTGCGCCGCTTCGTGGACCTGGGGTGGGAGATCCTGGCCACCCGGGGCACGCACGCCTACCTGATCCGGCTGGGCATCCCCTCGCGCCGCGTCTTCAAGGTGAACGAGGGGCGTCCGAACATCGTGGACCACATCGTGAGCGGGGACGTGGCGCTCCTCATCAACACGCCGCTGGGGAAGACGTCGCAGTACGACGACTACGCCATGCGGCGCGCCGCGATCACCTACAACGTGCCCTACCTCACCACCATGTCCGCCACCAGCGCCGCCTGCGATGCCCTCATCGCGCTCAAGAGCCGCAAGCACACGGTGAAGTCGCTCCAGGAGCGGGTCGGGGGGCTGTTTCCGGTAGCGGCGGCGCGGTCCGGGGTGGGCGCCGGAAGCGCCTCGACCGCGACGTCGGACTGAGGCCGGTGCGGGCCCCCACCGCCTTCCTGCTGCACCCCTCCGCGTCGCTGCACGACGCCGGCTGGGGGCATCCTGAGCACCAGGGGCGGCTGCGCTTCCTCTCCTCGACGGTGGGCCGGGACATGCTGGCCCTGCACGGGCGCGTGGTACAGGCGACGGCCGGGGAGGCCGGTGAGGAGGACCTGCTGCGCGTGCACACGCGGGCGCACGTCGAGCGGGTCCGGGAATCGGTTGCGGAGGCAGCGCGGAGCGGCGGTGTGGTGGAGCTCGACCCGGACACGCGCGCCTCGGGCGCCTCCTGGGATGCGGCGCTCGGATCGCTCGGCGCCGCCCTCACCGCGGCGGGGGGGGTGGCGGCGGGCCGCTTCCGCAACGCCTTCGTGGCCGCGCGGCCCCCGGGTCACCATGCCACCCCGGACCGCACCATGGGCTTCTGTCTGTTCAATACCGTGGCCGCCACCGCGCGCTGGCTGCAGGCGCACGGCCACGCGGATCGGGTCCTGATCGTGGACTGGGACGGCCACCACGGCAACGGGACCCAGGACATCTTCTGGGAGGACGCGTCCGTCTACCTGATCTCGCTGCATCAGTCGCCCTGGTGGCCGGGTACGGGGGCCGCCTCGGAGCGGGGTGGGGGGGTGGGGGTGGGGACGACGCTCAACGTGCCGCTCCCGGCCGGGACCACCGCCGCCGCCTACCACGCGGCCTTCACCGACGCCCTCGACCAGGCGCTGGCGGACTTCACGCCCGACCTCGTGCTGATCTCGGCGGGCTTCGACGCGCTCGCGGGGGATCCCCTCGTCGGCGGCCTGATGCTCGAACCCCCCGACTTCCATCGGCTGACTCGCGAGGTCATGACGCGCGCCGACGCCGTCTGCGGGGGCCGTGTGGTTGCCTTGCTCGAGGGGGGATACGATCCTAAGAGGACCGGATTGGCGGCGGTGGCCGTCCTCCGGGCTCTGGCGGATATCATGGAGGCGGACCCCACCGCCCCGGTTACCGGGGTGTAGCGACTCCGCCTCTTCGAAGGAGCGGATCATGGTTGTGCACTCCCCCCGGACCCGCCGCCCCGTGCGGCGCCCGCACCCCGTCGTCGTCGCCCTGCTGGCGACGCTCCTCGTGCCCCTGGCCGCCGATGCCCAGTCGCAGCGGGAAGTGCCGCGCGAACAGCCGGGCCAGTACGTGCGGCCGCCCGCGGCCCAGGAGGCCATCGACAAGCTCAAGTCCCCGTACTGCCCCGGGCTGATGCTCGAGGTGTGCCCCTCGCCGGGCGGCGCCGCCCTGCGCGACTCGCTGGCGCAGCTGGCGGAGAAGGGGTGGACCGGCGACGAGATCGTCGAGTGGGTCATCGACAACCACGGGGAGGAGTGGCGCGCCCTGCCCAAGACCGAGGGCCGGTCGCTGGTGGCCTGGGTCGTCCCGCCCGCCGGGGTGGTGGCGGGCCTGCTGCTCGTGGTTTTGGCGCTACGCCGCATGCGCGCCGGGAGAGAGACCATCGCCCCCATCGAGGGCGAACTCTCCGACGACGAGGAGCGCCGGCTCCGCGAGGCCATGCGGGAGATGGACAAGGAAGAAGAGGCGACCTTCTTCTGACGGCTCCCGCCAACCCGATGTCCGGCGAGCACGGCCCCCCCTCGGGCCCCCTCCCCTCCATGCTCGACCTCCTGGGCCTCTCGCCCCGGAGGTTGTTTC
The DNA here is from genome assembly GCA_032250975.1 of Longimicrobiales bacterium. Classification (GTDB taxonomy): domain Bacteria; phylum Gemmatimonadota; class Gemmatimonadetes; order Longimicrobiales; family Gaopeijiaceae; genus Gaopeijia. The sequence goes on from JAVVFC010000040.1 coordinate 8,462, forward strand.
CCCCGGGCGGCCGGGAGCTGTACCGGCAGATCGCGCGGCTCACGGGCATGCGCGAGGGCACCGAGGTGCTCGACGTGGGGTGCGGCGCCGGGGTGACGCTCGAGTACTTCGTGGAGGAGTTCGGCGTACACGGCGCCGGTATCGAGGAGGACGCCCGCCTGGTGGCGGAGGCGGAGGAGCGGGTGCGCCGGCGGGGGTTGGGGGGGCAGCTCCAGCTGCAGGCTTCGCCGCCCGGAGACCTGCCCTATCGGGACGGCATCTTCGACGTGGTGGTCGGGGAGCTGCGGATGACCGCCCGCACCGCGCCCGCCGACGCGGTGGCCGAGCTGGTGCGGGTGGCGCGGCCGGGCGGGTGGGTGGTCGTGGTTCAGCCGGTGCGCACGGCTCCCGTGGATGCCGACGGGCTGCGCATGCTCGAGGACCACCTGGGGGTGAGCACGCTCATGCTGGTGGAGTGGAAGCGCCTGCTGCGCGAGGCGGGCGTGGAGCGGCTCCACACCGAGGACTGGACCGACGACGAGACCGCCTTCCGCCCCTCGGTGGCCAAGCCCTTCCCTGACTTCGCGGAGCTCTTCACCGTCTTCGAGAAGGTCGGCATCCTGCGGCGCGCCTGGAGCCGGTGGGGGTGGAGTGGGGTGCGCGCGGTGCTGGCCCGGGAGCGCGCCGTCCACCGCCTGCTCACGCGCGAGCGCATCCTGGCGCTGGACCTGCTGGTGGGTGTGCGGGGGGTTCCCCCGCCCGTGGACGGGGGCGAGAATCGGTAGCGTCGCCCGATCCTCCCCATCCCACGCAAACGAGGTATCCGTGTCCGACAAGCCCCTGCTGGTGAGCCCCGAGGGCGTGGCCCGGGTCCAGGAGGCCCTGGCCGAGATGGACCTGGACGGCTGGCTCCTTTACGAATTCCGGGGTCAGAACTGGATCTCCGCGGCCCTGCTGGGCACGGAGTGGACGTCCCGCCGCTCGTACATCCTGATCCCGCGCACCGGCGAGCCGCGCGGCCTCATCCACGCCATCGAGGCGTCGTCGTGGCGGCACTGGCCGTGGCCGGTGGAGCGCTATGCCGGATGGCGTGAGATGGAAGCCAAGCTGGCGGCACTCCTCGAGGGGTGCGGCAGAGTGGCGCTGGAGACCTCTCCCGGGGCGGCGGTCCCCACCGTCGATCTGGTACCCGCGGGCACGGTGGAGCTGGTGCGCAACGCGGGCGTGGAGCCGGTGGCCTCGGGCGACCTGGTGAGCGCCTTCTTCTCGGCCTGGACGCCGGCTCAGCTGTCCGACCACCGGCGCACCGCCGAGGTCATTGCCGGGGTGGCCCGGGACGCCTTCCAGGAGGCGGGACGCGCCATCCGGGACGGCGCCCCGCACAGTGAGGGATCCCTCACCCGCTGGATCCTGCAGGCGATGCGGGCGGGCGGGGTGGCCGTGGAGCCCGACACCCACGTGGCGGTGGGGCGCACCGCCGCCGATCCCCACTACGCTCCCGCCGGGGATGGCGAGACCATCACCGCGGGCGAGCTCCTCCTCATCGACCTCTGGGGTCGCACGGGCGAGGACCGGGTCTTCGCCGACCAGACCTGGATGGGGGTGATGGGCGCCACCCCTCCGGGACGCGCCCGCGAGATCTGGGAGATCGTGCGCGACGCCCGCGACGCCGGGGTGGCGCTGCTCCACGAGCGCGCCCGCGCCGGGGCCGAGGTGCGCGGCTACGAGGTGGACGACGTCTGCCGGGGCGTCATCGCGGAGGCCGGCTTCGGCGAGTACTTCATCCACCGCACCGGCCACTCCATGGACCTCAAGCTGCACGGCAGCGGGCCCAACCTGGACAACCTGGAGACCCGGGACGACCGCCGTCTGATCCCGGGTGTGGGCTTCAGCGTGGAGCCGGGCATCTACCTGCCCGGCGAGATCGGCGTCCGCAGCGAGATCAACGTGCATCTCGGGTCCGACGGCCCCGAGGTGACGCCCGCCCACCCGCAGCGCGACCTCATCTTGGTCGACGTCTGAGGCGCGGGACGGGAACGGCGGTGGCCGGGCGCGGGCGGCCGGAGGTCCCGGCGGGAGAGGTGTCCCGGCCGGGGGAGACGGTCTCGGTGGCGCTCCCCCTCCCCGTCTACACGGAATTCGCCTACGCCCTGCGCGGGCCGATGCCCGCGCCCGGCACCCGGGTGCTGGTCCCCTTCCAGCGGAGCGAGCGCATCGGCTGGGTGGTGGGCCCGCACCGGGGCCCCGTGCCCGGGCGTCTGCGCACCGTGCTCTCGGTGCTCGAGGACGAGCCCTCGGCGGTGCCGGGCATCCTGGAGCTCTGCCGCTGGATGGCGGAGTACTACGTTACGCCCCTGGGGGTGGTGCTGGCCTCGGTGCTCCCCTCGGTGCTGAGCGACGCCGCCCGTGACGTCATCACCCTCACCGAGCCGGTTCCGGAGGGGGTTCCCCCGCGCACCCTGCGGCTGGCGCGCGCCCTGGAGGAGGCGGGTGGGCCGCGCCGCGTCTCCACGCTGCGCAAGGCGCTGGGGATGGGCTCCATCTGGCCGGAGATCCGGGTGCTGCGCGCCGCGGGCGTGCTGCGGCACGAGGCCCTCCCGCCCCGCACCCCCTCCGTGCGCCGGCGCCGGATGGTCGAGATCGCCGACGCGCTCCCCAATCTGGCCCGCCGCGAGGAGGTCTTCGCGCGCGCCCACCGGCAGCGGGAGGCGTACGCCAGCCTGGAGGCGGCGGGGGGGGTGATGGAGCTGGCCACGCTGATGGAGCGGGGCGGTTTCTCGCGCGCCGTGGTCGCCGGGCTGGAAGGGAAGGGGGTGGTGCGGGTGGTGGACCGCGAGGAGATGCGGGACCCCTTCGCCGGTCCCGCGCCCGACACGGGGGAGGTCCCCCCGCTCACCCCGGCCCAGCGGAACGTGATCGAGGCGCTGGCCGGGGCCGCCCGGGCCGGGGACTCGACACCCTTCCTGCTGCACGGCGTGACCGGATCGGGCAAGACGCGCGTCTACATCGAGCTGCTGCGCGTCGTGCGGGAGTCGGGGCGGGGCGCGATCGTGCTCGTGCCCGAGATCTCGCTCACGCCCCAGACCGTCAAGCGCTTCCGGAGCTGGTTCGGAGACGAGGTGGCCGTGCTGCACTCGGGCCTTTCCCAGGGGGAGCGCTACGACGCCTGGCGCCAGCTCCGGAGCGGCGCCAAGCGCATCGCCGTGGGGGCGCGCTCGGCGCTCTTCGCCCCCGTGCCCCGTCTGGGCGCGATCGTGGTGGACGAGGAGCACGAGGGCACCTACAAGCAGTCGGAGGCGCCCCGTTACCACGCCCGGGATCTGGCGGTGGTGCGAGCCCGGCTGTCCGGAGCGGTCTGCCTGCTGGGCTCCGCCACACCCTCGCTGGAAAGCTGGGCCAACGCGCAGAAGGGCAAGTTCCGGCTGCTCTCCCTCCCGGACCGGGTGGGGGGTGGCACGCTCCCCACGGTCGGGGTGGTGGACCTGCGCGAGATGCGTCGGGGGGGGCGGAGCTCCCCGGGCGGGAGCATTCTCTCCGCACCGCTGGCGGACGCCGTGCGGGACCGGCTGGGGCGCCGCGAGCAGGTGATTCTGCTCCTGAACCGGCGGGGGTACGCCTCCTTCGTGCAGTGCCGGGAGTGCGGCGACGTGCGCCGCTGCCGGGACTGCGCGGTTTCCCTCACCCTGCACCGCGCCAGCGGGCGGCTCCTCTGCCACTACTGCCACTACGAGGAACCCGCGCCCCGGCGCTGCGCCGCCTGCGGTTCACAGGACCTGGATTCGCGGGGGCTGGGGACGGAGCAGGTGGAGCGCGTGGTGGGCGAGACCTTCCCGGAGGCCCGCGTCGCCCGCATGGACGTGGACACCACGTCGGGCAAGTGGTCGCACCAGGAGATCCTGGGCCGGGTGGAGCGGGGCGAGGTCGACATCCTGCTCGGCACCCAGATGATCGCCAAGGGGCTGGACTTCCCGCGCGTCACGCTGGTGGGGGTGGTGGACGCGGACGTGGGCATCCACCTCCCCGACTTCCGGGCCGGAGAGCGCACCTTCCAGCTGCTGAGCCAGGTGGCGGGGCGCGCCGGCCGGGGGGTGCTGGGCGGCGAGGTGCTGGTGCAGACCTCCCTGCCCAGCCACCCGATCATCCGGGCCGTGCTGGCGCACGACTACGCGGGCTTCGCCGAGCGCGAGCTGGAGGACCGCCGGGACCCGCCCTACCCGCCCCACCTGCGGCTGGCCAACGTAGTGATCAGCAGCCCGGACGACGGCGCGGCCGCGGACCAGATCGAGGCGGCGGTGGCCTGGGTGGATCGTTGGCTGGCGACGGAAGCGCACCGCGGGGGAGGCTCGAAGGGCGCCCCTCCGGGGGTCGAGAGGGTGGGCCCGGCCCCCGCGCCCATCGAGCGGCTGCATGGACGCTACCGGTGGCACTTTCTGCTGCGCTCCCCGTCCGCCGCGCAGCTGGGCCGGGTCTGCACCGCCTTCCTGCAGGGGTTCCGGCCCCGCGGCGACGACGTGCGCGTGGTGCTGGACCGGGACCCGGTCGCGCTCCTGTAATCGGGCGGGTCGCGGGGCGAGGCCGGCGCCATCGGGCCGGACCCCTTCCGGAGGCCCTCTCCGGCCCCGCTCCCTCCCCCTCCCGGGAGGTGGCCCCGGATGTGGGGCCCGCTCCGGTCACGACCGCAGGATATGGTTGCCGCGGGCAGGTAACGGGGATTGCCCCCACCGGCGCGGTGGATGTACAGTTCGGCGGCCCCGCGGTGCGCATCGGCAGGAGGAATCCATGGGGTGCCTGGCACTGAACGCATCCTACGAGCCGCTGACGCTGGTCTCGACCCGGCGGGCGGTGCGCCTCGTACTGGAGCGGAAGGCGGAGATCCTGGAGACGGAAGGGGATCGCGCGTACCGCTCCGAGACGATGTGCGTACCCGCGCCCACGGTGATCCGCCTGGTGCGTTTCATCCACGTGCCGCGCCGCCTGCGGCGCCAGGTGACCAACACCTTCCTCTTCGCCCGGGACGACTACCGCTGCGTTTACTGCGGGCGGCACCGCGGCGAGCTGCGGGGGCGGCAGTTCCTGACCCGCGACCACGTGCTGCCCGCCTCGCGCGGCGGGCGGAACAGCTGGGAGAACGTCGTGACGGCCTGTTCGCCCTGCAACAACCGCAAGGGCGACCGGCTCCCCGAGGAAGCCGGGATGCCGCTCCGTGTGGTTCCGGCCGAGCCCAACTACGTGCGCCTGGTGTGGGCGGTGCGGCGGGTCACGCCCATCCAGGCGCGCTGGATCGCGCTGTTCTACGGGGAGGATGCGCTCGCGCTGGTCGCGGGGCGGGATCGGGCCTCAGACCCGGATCGGCTGTCCGGAGTCCGCCCGGCTCCGTCGTTCAGCCAGTCTCGGTCGCGCAGCCAGGCTCAATCGTCCAGCCAGGCGTAGGGACGCTCGTAGAACTGGCCGCAACCCCGGATGCGGCCGTCCTCGGTGTACTCCTTCCAACGGATCACCCACCCCCGCACGGGATCCTGCAGGACGCGGTAGCCGAAGTCGGGGTTCTCGCGCCGTTCGGCCAGGAAGCGGGCCAGACGCCCGGGCAGGTTCTCGACACCGGCCACCTCCGTCTCGTCGCCGTCCCCGTTCAGGGCGGTCTGGGCGGCGGCTTCCGCCAACTGCAGGGCACGGAGCGCCTCCTCCACCGACGACGCCACGTCCCCCAGCTGTGACTCGGGTTCGAGCCCGACGCGCCGCCGGAGCTCCCGCAGGAGCTTGGTGGTTCCAGGGGCATCCAGATCGTCCCGCAACCGCTGCAGCTGCAGCCGGAGGCGTTCGTGCAGCCGGATCAGCTGGGCGTACTCGCGGCGGGCTTCGAGGTGGGTTTCCAAGAGGGCGGCTCCGTAGTGGGCGCAGCTTCTCGGCTGGACCGCGGCGCGGGCCCGGGGAGAAGCTTCCTTCAAATAACCACCTGCGCCCGCAGCCGGCAACGGCGTCCCGGTCGTTGGCTCAGTCGCTTCCGTCCGCCCGGAGGCGGATGCGCGCGTCCACGGCCACGCCGCCCTGCGGAAACGCCAGGAAGGGGTTTAGGTCCAGTTCGACGATGCGGTGGTGGTCACCGACCAGCTGGGAGATGCGCTGCAGGGCCTCCACCAGTGCGGTCCGGTCCACGGGTGGCTCACCCCGGATGCCGTCCAGCAGCCGTTTTCCCCGGATGGCGTCGACCATGTCGCGGGCGTCCTCCTCGGAGACCGGCTGAATGCGGAAGGACACGTCCTTGAGCGCCTCCACGTAGACGCCCCCGAGCCCGAACATGAGCACGGGTCCGAAGCTCGGGTCCAGGCTCATGCCCAGGATGGTCTCCCGCCCGCGGTCCAGGTAGCGGGCCACCAGGATCCCGTCGATCTCGGCCTCCGGGTTCGCGCTCCGCACCGAGTCCAGGATCCGACGGTACGCCTCGCGCACCTCCCCCTCGCCGCGAAGGTTCACGCGCACGCCCCCCACGTCGCTCTTATGGACGACCTGCGGGCTGACCACCTTGAGCACCACCGGTCCGTCCATGCGCAGCGCGGCCTCCGCCGCGTCGTCCTCGGAGGTGGCCAGGTGGTGGTCCACCACCGGGATTCCGTACGCCGCCAGCACCCGGAGCGCGTCCGGCTCCGAGAGTCCGGTGCGTCCCTCAGCCAGGGCCCGGTCCAGAATCTCCTCCACCGCCGCACGGTCCACGGGGAATTCGGTGGGCTCCGGCACGGGCCGGTCCAGCCAGCGCCGGTAGCGGTTCATGGCCGCCAGCGCGCGCGCCGCCGACTCGGGGAAGATGTAGGCGGGGACGCCGGCTTCGTGCAGCTCCGCCTTCCCCTCGGGGAGTCCTTCCCGGCCCATGAGCACGGCCAGCAGAGGCTTGTCGGGGTGGTCGGCCCGCGCCGCCACGATGCTCTGGGCGACGTCCACCTGGCGGATGCCGAGCGGCGGCACGAAGGCGGCGACCGCCGCGTCCACGTTCTCGTCCTCCATGACGATGCCGAGCGCGAGCCGGTACGTCTCCGAGGTGGCGGAGGCGATCATGTCCACCGGGTTCCGCACCGAGGCTTCGGCCGGGAGGACCTCCCGCAGCCGCGCCCGCGTGCGCTCCGTGAGATCGACCACCTCCAGGCCGGCTGCCTCCAGGGCGTCCGCGATGATGATTCCGGGTCCTCCCGCGTTGGTGACGATCGCCACCCGGGGCCCCTTCGGTACCGGCTGCTCCTCCAGGGCCATGGCGATGTCGAAGAGCTCTTCGACCGACTCGGCTCGCAACACACCGCACTGGGCGAGGAGCGCGTCGGTGGCGATGTCGGCCCCCGCGAGCGCGCCCGTGTGCGAGGAGGCGGCGCGCGCGCCGGCGCCGGTGCGGCCGGACTTGACCACCACGATGGGCTTGCGGCGGGTCACCCGGCGGGCGATGCGGGTGAAGCGGCGCGGATTCCCGAAGTTCTCCAGGTACATGAGGATGACGCGCGTGCCCGGATCGTCCTCCCAGTACTCGATCAGGTCGTTGCCGGAGACGTCGGGCTTGTTCCCGACCGAGACGAAGTGGTGGATGCCGATCCCGTACTCGGCGGCGTAGTCGAGGATGGTCACGCCCAGGGCGCCGGACTGGCTCATGAAGGAGAGCGGGCCCGGGGGCGGCATGTTGGGTGCGAAGGTGGCGTTCAGCGAGAAGTCGTCCTCGGTGTTCATGAGGCCCATGCAGTTGGGGCCCACCAGACGCATTCCGTGCGCGCGCACCCGCTCGAGCAGCGCCTGCTCCCGGGCCACGCCCTCGCCCCCCACCTCCTTGAAGCCGGCCGAGATGACCACCAGCCCCTTCACCCCCTTGCGGCCGCAGTCGTCGACCACGTCCAGGACGTGCTCCTTGGGCACCACCACCACCGCCATGTCCACCGGGTCCGGGATGGCTTCCACGCTGGGGTAGGCCCGGATGGAGTGGACGGCATCGGCTCTGGGGTTGACGGGGTAGACGACCCCCCGGTAGCCGTGCCGGAGGAGGTTGTCGAGGATCTGGAAGCCGATCGTGCCGGGGCGACGGGAGGTGCCGACGACGGCGATCGAGCGCGGCCGGAAGAGGATGTCGAGTGCGTTGGGCATGAGGGGAAAGATACCGAAACGGGGCCGGGGCTTGCATGGGCGGGCACGCCCCGCCACGCTGACTTTCCACAGCGGCCGCCCCCCACTCCGCCCCGACCATGGACGACACCGAGCGCCCCCCGCCAGCCGACGGCTCCGCCCGCGGTCCGGAACCCCCACCCCGCTCCGTGCGCCCGGCACGACCACCTCCGGCGCGGGCGGGGGGAGTGGACAGGCCTCCCGCCGAGAGGCCGCCCCCGGCCCGCGCCGCCTTCACGGCCAAGGCCGGTGCGTCGGAGCCGGTGCGGCTGCCGGGGCGCGCCCTCACCCTCGATGGCGAGGCCTGGTGGGCGCAGGAGCTCGGTCGCGTGCGGAGTGGCCTGCCTGGCGATCCGGGAGCGGAGCTGGTGCTGGTGGGGTTCCGGCGGGCCGCCGATGCGGAGGACGCCTTCCGGACCGAGGCCCTGCTGCCGGGCGCGGGGCTGGACGCACTGAGCGACGCGCGCCTGGAGGACGCGGCCCGCGCCGCCGGGCCCTACCGCCCCCTCTCCCGGGAGCCTCCTCCCTTCTTCGGGAAGGCTGGTCAGCAGAGGAGCGGGGAGCGAAAGCCGCGCCGGGGCCGGGACCGGAGCTGAGGTGGGTCCGGGTGCCCGCCTGCTAACGCCCGTCGCCCTCCGGACGTCCAATTCAATGACGGGATGATCGGTCCCGTACGATACCACGACGAGTCGGAGACGACGGAGGTGGAGCATGCGGTACGCGGCACGTTGGGTGATGGCGGGAATGCTGGTGTGCGCCGCCCCGCTGGCGGGACAGCGGTGGGGAGGCGGCCCCGGAGGGTCGGGCGGGATGATGCGCGGGAACGCCCCCGGTCTGGCGCGCATGGTGGAGGTCGCCCTCGCCCGGGCGGATGAGCTGGGCCTGGACGAGGCGCGGATCATCGAGTTGCGGGCGCTGCGGAACGAGGTCGACGCGGCCCGCACCACCCTGCGGGAGGAGCGGGAGGCCCGACGGGCGGAGACCCGGGCGCAGGTGGAGGCGGGCGAGTGCCCCTGCGGAGGTCGCGGGGAGGCGCGGGAGCAGGCCCGCGAGACCCGGGAGCGGGGAGCGGAGCTGCTGCGGCCCCTCGCGGAGCGGTATCGGGCGGCGCTGACCGAGGAGGAGCGCCTGCAGGTGCGGCGGTGGGCCACACCCGGGCGCTCGGCCCGGCCGGGGCTCCGCCCCCGTTCCGGCCGAACCCGGGGAGGGGTGACGGGGTAGCGAGCAGGTCTCCCGCGCACTCCGCGGGTCCTCAACACCGCCGCCCGTCCCCGTGTCCCTATGACGAACACCAGCCAGCCCGACGACGGGGAACTGGTCCGACGGGCTCGGCTGGGCGACGAGGAGGCGTACTCCCTCCTGGTCGGGCGGTATATGCGTCCGGCGTATCTGGTGGCGCTCTCGGTTACCCGTAGCCACCCGGATGCGGAGGACGCGGCACAGGAAGCGTTCCTGGTGGCGCTGCAGCGCCTGGAGGAGTGCCGGAATCCGGACCGGTTCGGTGGATGGTTGATGACCATTGTCCGCAACCGGTCCCGGAATCTGCTCCGGCGGGAGGCGCTGCGGGAGACATCGGAGGTGCCGGCCGGGGCCCGGAGCGGGGACCCGCTCCCTGACCGGGTGGCGGAGCGGGGTGAGCTGGAAGAGACACTGCAGGGGGCGTTGGACGCATTGACGCCGGTGCAGCGGGAGGTGGTCCTGCTGCACGATCTGGAGGGGTGGAAGCACAGAGAGATCGCGGAGCGGCTCGGACTGCCCTCGGGCACCGTACGCTCCCATCTGCACTTCGCCAGGAAGGCCCTGCGGGCTCGCCTGGAGGGGATGCGCGACGACCACGTGAGCGGATGACGGACCATGACCAGGACGAGCTTTCCGGGCCGGACCCCCGATCCGGGCCACAGCCCAGAGGATGAGGGCGGCCGTGGAGCGGGTGCTCTGCTGGGCGCGTTGGACCCGGGGCGGGAGGACGCCGCCTACTGGGTGCGCTTCCACCGGGATACCGTGGCGGGCGCGGCCTTCGAGCTGGCCCGGCGCCGGCGGGAGGCGGAGCGGACCGTGGTAGACGTGGTTTCCTCGTGGAGCCGGACGTTGCTGCCGCTCGCGCTGGCAGCGGCCGCGGCCGCGGGGATCTTCCTGGCCCGGGCCGAGGCGCCCCTGGGGGACGGCCACCTGCTGGTCGAGGACGTGCTGGGCATGGGGATGACCGAACCGCTCCCCTTCGCCGTGGACGATGACGACGACTTCGTGGGCGGCCTGCTGCTCGCCTCCGAGGTCTACTGATGAGGACGCACGCCCGCGCGGCCGCCACCTCGGCCGCCGTGCTGGCCGCCGTGTTCCTGGCGGGTGCGCTGGTGGGCCGCGCGACCGTGGGCGGAGCGGACGGCCGCGGGGACGGCGAGGCCCGCACCGAGGCCGCGGAAGGGCGTGAAGACCGCGGTGAGCGGCGGCGTACGCCCATGTACGAGCAGGTGGGGCTCACGGAGACACAGCTGGTCGAGGTCGACTCCATGGTGGTGCACTACCGCACCCGGGTCCGCAAGCTGCAGCACGATTCCCGCCAGGCGTACGAGGCGCAGTACGCGCTCCTGGTGGACTCGCTGCGCGAGGGCATCAAGGGGGTGATGTCCGAGGCACAGCGCGCGCAGTACGACTCGCTGCTCGCCGAAAGCGACGAGCGGCGCCGGGCCCGGCGAGATCGGGAGGACGAGGACGGGCGGGAGGATGGAACCCGCTGAAGGCGGGGTCCGTACGGCGGTACGCGAAGCCGGGAATCACTCATCAGGAGTTCAGAGCGTGAGCGTAGCGGTCATCAAGACGGAAGGCATCAAGAAGGACTACGTCCTGGGGGCGGAGACCGTGCACGCAGTGCGCGGCATCGACCTCACCATCGAGCGGGGCGAGTTCGTCGCCGTCATGGGGCCGTCCGGGAGCGGAAAGTCGACGTTCATGAACGTCCTGGGATGTCTGGACGTCCCCACCGCCGGGCGCTACTGGCTGAACGGCCGTCTGGTGAGCGAACTGAGCGAGGACGAACTCGCCCGCGTGCGCAACAAGGAGATCGGCTTCGTCTTCCAGACCTTCAACCTGCTCCCGCGGGCGACCTGCCTGCACAATGTCGAGCTGCCGCTCATCTACGCCGGGGTGCCGGCGCGCGAGCGGCGGCGGCGGGCGGCCGAGAAGCTGGAACTGGTGGGGCTGGGGGACCGCATGGACCACAAGCCGCCCGAGATCTCGGGCGGCCAGCGCCAGCGGGTGGCCATCGCGCGGGGGCTGGTCAACGAACCGGCCCTGCTATTGGCGGACGAGCCCACCGGGAATCTGGACTCGGTCACGTCCGGCGAGATCATGGAGACCCTGACCCGGCTCAACAAAGAGGGGCAGACAATCCTCCTTGTAACCCACGAACATGACATCGCCGCGCACGCCAGGCGCCAGGTGCACCTGCGTGACGGCCTCATCGAACACGATTTTGCAAGCGAACCCACGGGGGTGGCATGAAGAAGCGGGGATTCAACGGACGGATGCGCTGGCTGGGAGGGCTTGCCGTCGCCGTGGCGGCGTGCTCGACGAGCGAGGCCGTCGAGGCGCCCTCGGTCGCCACCGTCGTGCCCGAGCGGGGGGACCTGCGTGTGGTGGTGGAAGCGACCGGCACGGTCGAGCCCATCCGTACGGTCGAGGTCAAGTCCAAGGCCTCCGGCGAGGTCGTCCGTCTGCACGCGGACATCGGCGACCAGGTGGAGCCGGGCACGCTGCTGGCCGAGGTGGATCCCCGGGACGTGCGCAACGCATTCGAGCAGGCGGAGGCGGATCTGGAGGTTGCCGAGGCGCGGGCCGCGATCTCGCAGCAGCAGCTTGCCCGACAGCAGGAGCTTCTCCGCGCGGGGGTCATCACCCAGCAGGAGCTCGAGGCGGCGTCGCTGGAGGCCGCCAACTCCTCGGCCAACCTGGTCAAGGCCCGCACCAACTTCGAGCTGGCCGAGCTGCGGCTGGCCGACGTGACCATCCGTGCGCCGCTCTCCGGGACCATCCTGCAGCGGAACGTCGAGGAGGGCACCGTCATCCAGTCTGCGTCCCAGAACGTCTCGGGCGGTTCGGTGCTCTTCATCATGGCCGAGCTGGACGCCATGCAGGTACGCACCCTGGTGGACGAGACCGACATGGGGCAGCTGAGCGCCGGAATGGAGGCCTCGGTATCCGTGGAGGCCTACCCGGACCGGGTATTCCGGGGCCGGGTGGAGAAGATCGAGCCCCAGGCCGTGATCCAGCAGAACGTGACGCTCTTCCCGGTCATCGTTACGCTGGACAACCGGATCGGCCTGCTGCGTCCCGGCATGAACGCTGAGGTCGAGGTGCTGGTGGACGAGGCCCGGGACGTGCTGCTGGTTCCCAACACCGCGATCGTCAACGTCCGCGACGTGGGGCCGGCCGCCCTTGCGCTCGGCCTGAACCCGGACGACATCGACCTGTCGGCCTTCCGCTTCGGCGGGCCGGGCGGC
>JAVVFC010000041.1:0-20976 GCA_032250975.1 Longimicrobiales bacterium
CCATCGGGCGCCTGGCGGAGCGGGGCGATGTGGACGTGCTGATCGTGGGGCGGGGCGGGGGATCGCTGGAGGACCTCTGGGCCTTCAACGAGGAGGCGGTGGCACGCGCGGTGGCGGCGTGTCCGGTGCCGGTGGTTTCGGCCGTGGGGCACGAGGTGGATGTGACCATCTCGGACCTGGTGGCCGACCACAGGGCCCCGACCCCGTCGGCGGCCGCCGAAGCGGTGGTGCGGGACCGGGAGGCGCTGCGACGGGAGCTGGGCGAGGTCGCCGTGCGTCTGCGGCGCGCCCTGCGGGGGCCACTCGAGATGCGCGGCCGGCGTCTGCGGGAGGCGCGCCCTCGGCTGGAAGCGACCCTCAGCAGACGTATCCGGGAACGCGCGACCCAGCTGACGGCCGCCGGCCGGCGCCTGCACGCCCTCTCCCCACTCGCTACCCTGGAGCGGGGCTACGCCATCCCCCTGGACCCCCAGGGGCACCTGCTCCGACGCATGCCCGACTTCCACCCGGGCGCACCGTTCGAGCTGCGCGTGGCGGACGGACGGGTGGCCTGCCGGGTTCAGAAATCCCCGTCGGAGGTGACCGAATGAGCGAGAAGCGACACGATGAGCGGCAAGGCGAACGGAGGAGTGGCGCGGAGGCGGGTGACGGTCTCACCCTGGAGGCGCGGCTGGAGCGCCTGGAGCGCATCCTCGCCTCCCTGGAGTCCGAGGAGCTGGAGCTGGACGCGGCGCTCGCGCTCTTCGAGGAGGGGGTGACGCACATCCGGGAGGCGGAGCGCGTGCTGGCCGAGGCGTCGCTGCGCGTCGAGGAGGTGCTGGCGGACGGGGGCGTGCGGCCCCTGGACGTATCCGCGGAGGGCGAGGCTTGAGCGGACGAGGGCGGGGGTCGAGCCCCGGTAGGGCCGTCGGGCGCGCGGCGGCCTCCCGGGACGCTCTCCCGCCCACCACGGACTCCTTCCCGCTCGAGGACTACCTTGCACGGGAGGGCGAGCGGGTTGAGGCCGCCCTCGCCCGCGCGCTGCGTCAGCCTGCGGTGCGCCTGCCGCCCGGCGTGGCCTCGGCGGTGGAGCACGGCGTGCTCTCGGGTGGGAAGCGCCTGCGCCCGATCCTGCTCGCGGCCGCCTACCGTGCCGCCGGGGGCACGGGCGGCCCGACCGCGCTGTACGATCTGGCGGTGAGCGTGGAGCTGATCCACGCCTACTCGCTCATGCACGACGACCTTCCGTGCATGGACGACGCCGAGCTTCGCCGGGGTCGTCCCACTACCCACCGGGTGCACGGGGGGGGGGTCACGGTACGGGCGGGCTTGGCCCTCATCCCCCTGGCAGCGGCCCGGGTGCTCACCGCGGGGGCGGCTCTCGGCCTCGATCCGGAGCGGGGGCGCATGGTGGCGGCCCTTCTGCTGCGCGCCGCCGGGGCCGCCGGCATGGTGGGCGGGCAGGCGCTGGACCTGCTGGGCGAGGAGCGGACCCTGGGGGTGGAAGCCCTGAACGAACTGCACCGGCACAAGACGGGCGCGCTGCTGCGGGCCTCGCTGGAGATGGGGGCGGTCGCGGCCGGGGCGCCGCCGGCCGTCCGCCGGGCTCTCGTCGAGTACGGGGACGCGGTGGGCCTGGCCTTCCAGGTGGCGGACGACGTGCTCGACGCCACCGCGACGGCGGCCGAACTGGGCAAGGAACCCTCGGACCAGGCGCTGGGAAAGTCCACCTACGTGAGCCTTTACGGGTTGGAGGAGGCACGGCGGCGGGGCCAGGCTCTGGTCCGGGACGCCCTGGCGGCCCTGGCCGGGGGCGGCGTCGAGGCACCCCCCCTGGAGGCGCTGGCCCGCTACGTGATGGCGCGCTCGCGATGAGGGAGGCGCGTTGGGGCGTTCGACCCCCCGGGGCGGACCCTGTTAGCTTTTCCGGTTGCGGGACCGTTGCCCGGGGCGGGGTGTAGCCCGAACGCCGCTCCCGGGCGCGCGCGCTCACGCGGAACCTTCTCCATTCAACAGGACGACAGCGGTGGCACTGCTCGACACCGTCAGATATCCCTCGGATCTGCGCCGGCTCCCGCCCGACCGGCTGCCCGAACTCGCCGCCGAGCTCCGTGAACGGCACATCGACGTGGTCGCCGAGAAGGGCGGTCACTTCGGGGCTTCGCTGGGGGTGGTGGAGCTCACGGTGGCCCTGCACTACGCCTTCGACACCCCGCGGGACCGGATCGTCTGGGACACGGGGCACCAGGCGTACATCCACAAGATCCTGACGGGGCGCAACGAACAGTTGCCGACCATCCGCACCCGGCACGGGCTGGCTCCGTTCTGCCGGCGGGACGAATCGGAGTACGACGCCTTCGGAGCCGGGCACGCCTCCACCTCGATCTCGGCGGCCTGGGGCATGGCGGTGGCCCGCGACCTGGTCGGGGAGGACTTCCGCGTGGCCGCGGTCATCGGCGACGGCGCCATGGGGTGCGGTCTGGCCTATGAGGCCCTGAACAACGCCGGCCATACCGAGCGGGACTTCGTGGTGGTCCTGAACGACAACGACATGTCCATCGCGCCCGCGGTGGGCGCGCTCAACAAGTATCTCACCACGGTGGTGACCAACCCCGCCTACAACCGCGTACGCGACGTGGTCAAGGACGTGCTGCACCGGGTGCCTGCGTCCTGGGGTGGCTTCATGGAGGAGGTGGCCGGAAAGCTCGAGGACGGCGTCAAGCACTTCCTCACCCCCGGCATGCTCTTCGAGGCGCTGGGCTTCACCTACGTGGGGCCGGTGGACGGACACGACCTGGAGGCGCTGGTGCCGACGCTCCAGAACGTGCGCCGCATGTCCGGCCCGGTGCTGGTGCACGTGCTCACGCAGAAGGGGAAGGGCTACACCCCCGCCGAGGAGGATCCCTGGGGGTGGCACGCCTCGGCCCCCTTCGACAAGGTGAGTGGCTCGCGGGTCCGCAAGGGCGGTCCGGGCCTGCCCCGCTACCAGAACGTCTTCGGTGAGGGACTCGTCGCACTGGCCGAGGAGGATCCGCGGGTGGTGGCCATCACCGCGGCGATGCCGGATGGGACCTCCACGGACCGCTTCGCCGAGGCGCACCCGGACCGTTACTTCGACGTGGGCATCGCCGAGGGGCATGGCGTGACCTTCGCCGGGGGGCTGGCCACGGGCGGAATCCGCCCGGTGGTGGCCATCTACTCCACCTTCCTCCAGCGTGCCTTCGACAACATCGTGCACGACGTGGCGCTGCAGGACCTGCCCGTGGTCTTCGCCATGGACCGGGCGGGAATCGCGGGCGAGGACGGTCCCACCCACCACGGCTGCCTGGACATCGCCTACATGCTCTCCATCCCCGGCATGACGGTGACGGCGGGGAAGGACGGCGAGGAGATGCTCGGCCTGCTGCGCGCCGGGGTGCGCCACGACGGCGGCCCGTTCAGCCTGCGCTGGCCGCGCGACACCGTGCCGGCCGAGGTCCCCCCCATGGCCGAGATCGACCCGGTCCCGTACGGCACATGGGAGGTGGTGCGGAAGGGCGAGGGGATCGCCATCCTGGCGGTGGGCACCATGGTCGGGCCTTCCGAGGAGGCGGCGCGCGCGCTCGAGGGAGAGGGAATCCGGCCCACGGTGGTCAACTGCCGGTACCTGAAGCCCTACGACCGCAAGGTGTTCGAGGAGGTGGCCCGCACCCACCCGGTGATCCTCACCGTGGAGGAGGGGACGGTGGTCAACGGCTTCGGCGCCTGCATGGCCCGCGAGCTGGACGCGTTCCTGGGCCGGGGCGAGGTGCAGATGGACGCCATGGGGATTCCGGATCGCTTCGTGGAGCACGGGTCGCGCGGGGAGCTGCTGCGCGAGCTGGGCCTGGACGTGGAGGGGATCACGGCCCGCCTGAGGCGGCTGGCGCGGGTGCACGGGATCGCGCCCGCGGCCCGGGACTCGGCATGACCGCAGGGGTCCCTGCGGGCGCCAGTCCCGGGACGCCCGTCACGTCGCTGGGGGTGGTGGTGCGGCGCTCGGTTCAGGCGGGAAACGCCGTGCGCCGGATCTGCGAGGCCGCCGCCCGGGCCGGCGTCCGGCTCGAGATCGAGCCACACGCGCTCCCGGCCGCCACCGGCGATGTGCAGCCCTACCAGCCGGGTTCGGAGGTCGATGCCGTGCTGGCGGTGGGCGGCGACGGCACCTTCCTGCGGGCGGCGCGCGCGCTGGTCGGGCGCGAGGTGCCGCTGCTGGGTGTGAACCTGGGCCACCTGGGATTCCTCACCTCGGCCGGTGAGGCGGAGTTGGAGGGGTGCGTCGAACGCCTGGCGGCGGGCGCGTTCCACACCGAGGCCCGCTTCACCCTGGCGGCGAGCCTGCTGGACGACGACGGCCTCGAGCACGTTGCGCTGAACGACGCCGTCCTCCACACGGACGGCGTGGCCCGCGTGGTGCGCCTCAACCTCAGGGTGGGTCCGCCGGGGGAGGAGGAGGACATCGGCGGATTCTCCGGGGACGGCATCGTGGTGGCCACGCCCACGGGCTCGACCGCCTACAACCTTTCGGCCGGCGGCCCGATCGTGATGCCCTCCATGGAGGCGCTCCTGATCACGGCCATCTGCCCTCACACGCTCACGGTCCGGCCCCTGCTGGTCTCCGCCGGGACGTCGGTGGTGATCCGCTCCGTGGAGCCCCACCCGTCGCTGGTGCTGACCATGGACGGGCAGGAGGCGACCCGGGTCCCCTCGCTGGGGGGCATCCGTGTCTCCCGCGGTCGGGACGTGGTCCGCATCGTGCGGTTTCCCGGGCGGACCTTCTTCCGCACGCTGCGGCGCAAGCTGCGCTGGGCCGCCCGACCGGGTGGCGATCTGGACGAGGAGTGATCGGCGCCCGCCCGCCGGCCCCGCAAGAGCATTGTTGCGCCCGGCGCGCGGGCCCCATCTTGATAGATGCTCATCGAGCTTCGAATCCGGGACTTCGCCGTCATCCGTGACCTCCGGCTGGAGTTGGGGCCGGGCCTCAACGTCCTGACGGGAGAGACGGGGGCGGGCAAGTCCATCATCGTGGACGCGCTGGCCCTCCTGCTGGGGGAGCGCGCGTCGTCGCAGGACGTGCGCTCGGGTGCGGAGCGGGCGGTGGTGGAGGGCGTGTTCGACCTGGCGGGCTCTGCCGGAGTCGAGGAGGAGCTCGACGAGCTGGGCCTTCCCGCCGAGGACGGCCTGCTCATCCTGCGCCGGGAGGTGCAGGCCGAGGGGCGCAACCGGGCCTGGGTGAACGGCTCGAGCGTGGCCGCGGCCGTGGTGGGTACCCTGGGCTCGCGCCTGGTGGACCTGCACGGGCAGCACGACCATCAGACCCTGCTGCGGCGCAGCGCCCAGCGCGACATCCTCGACGCCTTCGCGGGGGCGGAGGCGGACGCCCGACGGGTAACTGAACGCTATCGGGACTGGCGGGCGGCCCGCGAGGCGCTGGAGGCACACCGTGAACGGGTGCGTGATCTTTCCCGCGAGGCGGAGCTGCTGCGCTTTCAGCACGAGGAGATCACGGCCGCCCGCCTGGACCCGGACGAGGAGGAGTCGCTGGAGGCCGAGGCGGAACGGCTGGCGCACAGCCATGAGCTGGCGTCCGAGATGGGGCGCGTGCATGAGGTCCTCTACGGCGGCGAGGACTCCCTCTCGGAGCGGCTCACCGAACTGGTGCGTCTGCTGGAGCGGGAAGCCCGCCTGGACCCCGCGCTGGGCGGAATCCGCGACCTGGTGGATGATGCGCGCCACACGGTGGAAGAGGCCGGGCGGCGGGCGGGTGACTACGCCTCCGGCGTCGAACATGATCCGGGAAGGCTGCAGGCCCTGGAGGAGCGCCGCGACCTCCTGTTCCGTCTCAAGCGCAAGTACGGCCCCGAGCTCGCTGACGTGATCGCGACCGGAGCCCGGGTAGCGGGGGAGATACGCGCGCTGGAGGAGGCCGAGACCGACCTCTCCGCTCTGGAGGCGGCGCTGGACGGCGCTCACCGCCGCCTGCTGGAGGTCGCCGATGCGCTCTCGCGGGCACGGGCGCGGGGCGCGGGCGAACTGGCCCGACGGGTGGAACAGATCCTCCCGGCGCTCGGCATGCCGGGGGCGCGGGTCGAGATCGCGCTCCTGCCCGAGGACGAGGTGGGCCCGGCCGGCGGAGAGAGCGTGGAATACCGGGTGACCCTGAACGAGGGCTTCGCGCCGCGCGGTCTGGCACGGGTCGCGAGCGGCGGCGAGCTCTCACGCGTGATGCTCGCCCTCAAGACTGTGCTGGCGGAGGTGGACCGCATTCCCACTCTCATCTTCGACGAGATCGATGCCGGCATCGGGGGCGCGGTCGCCCACGGGGTGGCCGAGACCCTTGCCACCGTGGCCCGCCATCACCAGGTCTTCGTCATCACCCACCTGGCCCAGGTGGCGTCACGCGCCCGAACGCACCTGCTCGTGGAAAAGGGCGTGCTGGCCGGCGTGGCCGCCGCGTCCGTCTCGGTGCTGGCACCCGAGGGCGAGGCCCGCACGCGCGAGATCGCCCGCATGCTGGGGGGCGACCCGGACTCCCCGGAAGGGCTGGATCACGCCCGTTCCCTGCTGGCGGCCCGCAACGGCGGCGGGGAACGGGGCGCCGGGAGCGGGTAGCCGGAACCGGGGCCTCTACCGGCCCCAGAGGCGGAGCGTGGTGCGACCGCCAAAGAGCAGGCGCGTCTGCCTGAGGGTGCGCCCCCCGCTGCCCGCCACCGTCCAGTTCACGTTCGCCCAGACCTCGACCGGAAATTCTCCCGCTGGCGGGTGGTATCGCAGCCCCACCCCCGCCAGGTGCAGGGTGGAGCCCGTCTGCTGCGCCAGGAGAGAGGGATCGCTGAAGATCGGGCCCACGGGCAGCGGCTGGCCGCCCGCCTCCGGTGCGGCCGGAAGGGGACCCGAAGCCCGGAAGCGGTCCGGATCTCGTCGCTCGTAGCGGTAGAATCCCTCCACGGAGAGGGGCGGGGCGGGCATCAGTGACGGGCGCACCTCCAGCTCCACGGTCCCGCCCGGATCGCGGTGCACCACCGCCAGGTTGGCGGCCGGTACCAGCGCCAGTTCCGGCGGTGCGATGCGGCGGGTGACGTCGCCCCCGCGAAAGAACCCCAGCCTTCCCATGGCCGACAGCCCCAACCGGCCGGTCCGCGCCCAGCCGGCCGCCCCCACCCGATAGCCGAGCAGACCCTCGCCCATGGGGATGTCGTAGAGTACGCGCGGATCGTCGCCGGCCCCGGTGGGAAGACGCAGCGTCCCGAGCGCCGTGAGCCCCCACGCCGGCCGGCCACTCCCGGGACGCGCCGGGCCCTCCAGCAGGCGGACGCGGGCGTCCAGTTCCACGTCCCCCAGCGTCCAGAGCAGCTGGGTGGGGAGGGGGAGGATGTGGAAGGGACCGGCAGGATCGGCGAGGAGGAACCGCATCCGCTCGTTGGTGAGCACCCCGTTCGCGAGCGGGACCGGCGCGGTCACGACGGGCACTCCGGCCGCGGCAAGTGCGGCATTGAAGCTCTCCAGAGCGGCCAGCAGGGCGTCGCCGGAAGCGGTACCGGAAGCCGGGAAGAGGGCCGAGGCCCCGTATGCGGCCGCCCATCGATCCGCCCACGGACCCCAGAGCTCGGCCTCGGCCGCCGGCAGCGCCAGGGCGGCGGCCCGCAGTTGCCCGGTGAAGGCCGACACCTCCGCAAAACGTGCGATCACGGGGTTGATGCCGACGTCGTCCCCGGCGGAGGGGCGGAGCCCCAGATCCCCCTCCACCCTCGACTTGAGGGCCGGCACGGTTACACCGACCGTGAGCCACCCGGTCACGCCCAGCTCCGCGGTCATCGGAACGCGGATCTGGCTGGCCTGGAGGAATGCACCCGTGCCCCCGAGGACCGGTTGGTAGGCTTCGTCGCCCAGAATCCCCCGGAGGTTCTCCGTGAGCGCTCCCACTCCCGGAAAGAGGGTCGCGGCGTTGGGCGCCCGCAGGTCCGCCGCCAGCGGAAGGTCCCCACCCCCGGATCCGAAGCGGCGGTCCCCGTGCACGAACCCGCCGGCGATACCCAACCGCACCTCACCCCGGGCCAGAACCGACCAGTCGGCGTCCTGCGCGTGCAGGGACGACGGGAAGGCGACCACCAAGGCCAGAACCGCACACGCCCACCCGCACCCGTGGCCTCGGGGGCGCATCCGCCCCTGCGACGGGGCGGCGATTCGGGCGGCCGGATTGGGGGTCATGGGCGCTCGGTGTGCCGGGATGGGCGGGGGCCGGAGACCCTCCGGCGGACCGGCGTGAAAGCTAATGCGGACGCCCCGTCCTGTCTTGACACCCCTCCGGCCCATTTCTAACTTGCCCTTCCCAATGCGGGAATAGCTCAGTTGGTAGAGCATCACCTTGCCAAGGTGAGGGTCGCCGGTTCGAGTCCGGTTTCCCGCTCTGGAAAGGGGGCGTCGCGGATTGCCGTCGACCCCCCTTTCCCGTTGGCGCCGTGGCCAAGTGGTAAGGCAGAGGACTGCAAATCCTTTATCCCCGGTTCGAATCCGGGCGGCGCCTCTGGTGAACCCGCCGTCGACAACGATCCCCGGATGCCCTGAGGGTGTCCGGGGATCGTTTCGTATCCATTTCCGACCCGGATGCCGAGCCCGGTCCCTACCGGCGATTCTCGCATTTTACAGGAGCAACGGCAGTTGGCCAATTTCTTTACGTTGCGCCCGCGCAACATATGCCCGGACAGCGCCTGGATACGCCACGATTCCGGTCTCCTGCCGGTTCGATCTCGCGGCCCGACCCTTGCAATCCACG
Organism: Longimicrobiales bacterium; assembly: GCA_032250975.1. GTDB lineage: Bacteria > Gemmatimonadota > Gemmatimonadetes > Longimicrobiales > Gaopeijiaceae > Gaopeijia. The sequence goes on from JAVVFC010000041.1 coordinate 8,771, forward strand.
GGCACGGAACCCGGAATCCGCGTGCGGACACCCGGGCTCGAAGGCTCCAATCGAACTCCGCGCGGCGATCGAGTCCGCGCCTCTGAACCGGAAGAGACGCAACGTGAAGCTGAGCGAGCCCACGGCACAGACACCCGAGATCTCCCCGGACGGGCCTCGGATCGAGCCCGGACGGGTCTCGACCGGCGTGCCCCTGCTGGACGAGCGTTCCGGCGGACTGCTGGACGGAGGCAGCTACCTGGTGGTGGGCCGGCCGGGGCCGGCAAAGCTCGTCACCGCGCTGCACTTCCTGCACGAGGGGCTCCTCCTGGGCGAGCCGGGCCTCCTGGTCGTGGCGGGCGATCCCCGGGGAATCGTGGACGCGGCCCGCGGCTGGGGTCTGCCCCTGGACGACTTCTGGCATGCCGGGCTGCTGCGGATCCTCGGCTTCCGCGAGGACTTCGAGCTGCGTGCCGCCCGCACGCTGGACGCGGAGGAGGTCACGACCGAGCTGGAGCGGGAGGGCGGGGAGGGCGTGCGACGTGTGGTGGTGGATCCGGGAAGCGCCTTCCTCAGCCCGGCCGGCCGGACCGCGCTGGGGGGCGCCTATCTGCGCTGGGCCATCGAACACCCGGCTACCGTCCTCACCACCTTCGCCGTGGACGGAGATGCGGCCGCGGTTCCCTCCGCCGCGGAGTGGATGCTGAACGCTGTGAGCGGGCGTCTGGTGGTGGAGCCCCGCCCGGGGGGGCTGCACCAGGTCACGGTGCTGCCCACGTCACCGCTGCCCGACGACCAGATCGAGGCGGTCTCGCTGGAACTCGCGCCCGGCGAGGGGCTGATTCGCCCGCGCGCGTTCCCCTCCCGGCGAGGCGGTGACCGGGGCAACGTGGACCCCGACCAGCTTCTGGTCGTGGCGCTGGACGGCCCCAATCCGGAGCTGGCGTCCTGGGCCGGATCGGCGTTCCGGACCGAGGTGGTCACAGAGGCGCTGGACGCCGCCGACCGCGTACAGAGCGGCCGACCCTTCGGCGCCGTGCTCGTGTACGCTTCCCGGGCGCTTGTGGGTGATGCGCTGAAGACTGTCCGCGCGCTCCGACCGCTGACCCGCGCCGCGCTGGTCTTCGCCGCCGACGACGAGGTACGGGCGTCCGACCGGATCGCCCTGCTGGAGGCGGGCGCCGACGACAGCCTGAGCGGGGGCGTGGACTTCCGTGAACTGGGGCTGCGCATCCGACAGGCGATCGCCGCCGGAAGCCGGCCCCTCCCCACCCCTCACGTCCCGCACCCCAATGGGACGGGCGTACCCGGGGGCGTGGCGATCCCGGGGGGCGCGATGCCCCTGTCCGACTTCGTGGAGGAGGTATCCCTGCGCATGGCTTCGCCCGAACTGGGGGTATTCTCGCTCCTGAGCGTACCGGCCCCTCCGGACATGGAGATGGATGCCGAAACGGTGCTCGCGGGCTCCCTGCGCGACGAGGCCGGCGACCTCATCACCCGCGGCCGGGGCCGCATCCACGTCCTCCTGCAGGGTGCCCGCCGCACGCAGGCGGAAGCCTTCCTCGCGCGGGTGCGCAACCGCCTGCCCCGGTCCACGGACGCGAGCGGAGCGGAGCCCCGGACCGAGGTGCTGGCGAATCCGGCCCACGGACCCGAGCTGGGCAGGCTCCTGGAGGTGCTCCGTGGCGGGGATGGCTGAGCGCGGGAGCCGGGACCGGGTCTATCCACTCAAGTTCGGGGGAGCCGCCGTGTTCCTGGTGTCGGCGACGCTCCTGCTGGTGCTGGTCGTGCTCCCGCAGCGCTACGTGTTGAGTTCGGGTTTCCGGGAGTCCGGCGTGTCTTTCCCCGTCTCGCGCCCACCCGTCCCACCGGTCGCGGTGGTGCAGCGCAGCGCCCCACCGGCGCCCACCCCCGTCCCGGCGCTCGACTCCACGGTGACGCGGGGACCGGCCGAGGTCTTCTGGGACGAAGTCGGGCCCCTGCTGCGCAGTGGGCGCCAGGCGGAGGCCCTTCCCTACTTCGAGGCCTACCTGCGAGACCACCCGGAGGACCGGGGCGTCCGGCGGGAGTGGGCGGTCACCCTGCTGCGGGCCGGGCGGGCGGAAGCCGGGACTGCGGTGCTCGCCGATCTGCTCGCTATCGAGGACGATCCGGAGTTGCGCCTGCTGCTGGCCCGCACGCTGCGAGACCTGGGCCGTGGAGAGGAAGCGTCGCGGGAATACGCCCGGCTCGCGGGCGGGCCGCTGGACGGCGCCTCCCTGCGCCTGGAGTGGGGACAGGCGCTGGCATGGAGCGGGAGTCGTGCGCGCGCGGAGGAAGTGCTGCGCGCGGCGCGGCGCCGTCACCCCGGCGACCCCGGGATCGAGGTGGCGCTGGCACGCGTGCTCTTCGCCCAGGGACGGTCCGGTGAGGCGCTGGAGGTGATCGCTGCGCTGGACGAGGGCGCCCTGGCCGCCGCCGACGGCCTGGCGCTTCGGGAGGCGCTGCTGGCCGCCACGGCCGAGCCCGAACCCGAACCCGCGCCGGAGCCGACACCGTTGCAACAGGCCGCGATCGCCCGTGAGGCCGGCGACCCGGCGGAGGCGGCCCGCATCCTGCGCAACGCCCTCGAGCGCGACGCCGAGGACCTCGCCCTGCGCCGTGCCCTGGCCGACGTCCTCCAGTTCGAGCTGGACGACCCCGAAGGGGCCCTGGCCGAACTGGAGGAGGTCGAGCGCCGCTCCGGCTACGACCCCGCGCTCGACTTCCGCATGGCGCAGCTGGAGATCTGGACGGGCGCCACCGGGCAGGCCTCGGTGCGCCTGGACCGCGTACTGGCACATCTGCGCGCCGGCGGATCCGTCCCCTTCGATCCCCCGAGCGAGGACGACGCCCCCCTTACCGCATCCCGGGTGCTGGCCGTCCAGGGCGACCTGCTCCGCTGGGCGGGCGACCGCCCGGCGGCCGCGGACCGCTACCGGGAAGCCCTCGCCACCGACCCGCGGGAGTCGCAGGCGCGGGAAGGACTGGCCGCGCTCGACCAGGAGGTGGCGGACGCCGTCGAGCGGGCGGAGGCACCCCGGTATGGCTCCACCCTCTTCGGGCTGGCCGACACCGACGACTTCCGCCGCCTGGACGTGGGCGGCGACTGGACTGGTGTCGAGGCGGAGTGGTTCTGGCGCGTGCAGGCCGGAAGCCGGTGGCTGGAGGGCTTCGACGCGACCGGCGCGCTGGTCACGGAAAACGGCGCCTTCGGACTACTGGAAGGCGGTCGGTGGTGGCGCTGGGGCACGGTGAGAACCGCCCTCGAACTCGGGGCCGAGACGGTCCGACCCGGCGAGACGGACCTGGTGCTGGGCGCCTCCGCCCGCTTCCTGGGCCTGGGCGCGTTCACACTCGACACCCGCTACCGGCGCGGTCTCGCGTACGACGTTACGCAGACGCTGCAGAGCGTCTTCGCCGAAGTGGTGCAGGACCACCTGCGGGTCACCCTCTCCGGGAGTCTCGATCCGGTCTGGTCTCTCTGGGCCGAGACCCAGGTCTCGTGGATGGATCCGCGGGACGTGCCCGGGTCCGAGGCGGGGGCCAGGCTGCAGGCCGACGTGGCGCTGGGCCGGAGCGTGGGCGGCGGCGTCACGGTGGGGTGGAGCGCCGGCGTGCTGGGGTACACGGAGGCCGCCCCTCTCCTGGGCGCCCGCCCCGCCTTCTGGGATCCCCGGCTGGTCGCCGCCACCGGTCCCTTCCTGCGCGTGGACCGGCCGCTGGGCGAGCGCTGGGACCTGACCGGGCGGGTAGCGCCCGGGGTTGCACGCCTGGACGAACGTCGGGGGGTGGGCACGGAGTGGGTACCCCACTTCACCGGTGAAGCCGGACTCCAGCATCGCGGGGACCGGATCTGGAGCACGCTGGACCTGTTCCTGGTGCAGGGGCGATTCGACGGCTACCGGGCCTGGGGGGCCCGGCTCTCGGTGAGCCTGCGCGACCTGCCCGGCCTGGGAGGGGGACGATGACCCGCACCCGGCGCAGTGTCCTGGCCTCCCTGGCCGTGGTGTTCGTCACCGTGCTGATCGCGGTCGCGTTCGCGCTCACGCTGGTGCTGGCGAGCCCCGGTGTCCAGGCGGTTCTGGTCCGTGGGGTGGCCGTGAGCCTGGTGCTCTTCCTGATCATCCTCTTCATCCGCTACTTCAGCCTGCTCTGGTTCGCATACCTGGGCCACGCAGAGCGCAACATGGTGGGCACGCCGGGCCACCACGAACTCCCTCCGGTATCGGTGATCGTGCCGGCCTACAACGAGGGGGTGGTCATGGAGCGCGCCATCGCCTCACTGCTGGCGCTGGACTACCCGACCTACGAGGTGATGGTGGTGGACGACGGCTCCACCGACGACACGCTGGAGCGGGCCGCGAAGTGGGAAGGCGTACACGGCGGCGTCACGGTCCGCGTCATCACCCAGGCCAACGGAGGCAAGGCGCGCGCGCTCAACGCGGGGATCGCTCACTCGCGCCACCCGCTCGTGTTCTGCATGGACGCCGACTCCCATCTGGAGCCCCAGACGCTTCGCCGGGCGGTGGAGCACTTCGCCGATCCCTCGGTGGGGGCGGTGGCGGGCAACGTGAAGGTCGAGAACCGCGGCAAGTTCATCACCCGGCTGCAGGCGCTCGAGTACATCGAGGGCCTCAACATGCCGCGGCGCGCCCAGGGCTTCGTCGCCGCCGTCAACATCGTTCCGGGGCCGGTGGGAATGTTCCGCCGCGAAGCGATCGAGGACGTGGGCGGCTACGACACCGACACCTACGCCGAGGACGCGGACCTGACGCTCAAGCTCATCGACGGCGGGTGGAAGGTGGTCTACGAGGACAAGGCGATCGCCTGGACGGAGGCGCCGGAGCGGTGGCGGGACCTGGTGCAGCAGCGCTACCGCTGGACGCGGGGCATCCTGCAGGCGGTGCGCAAGCGACGCGGTATCCTGGTGCGCCCTTTTCCGGACCTGCCGCTCTGGATCTCGGGCCTGCAGATGACCTTCGAGGCGCTCGTCTGGCCGGTGCTCAACATCTACGCCCACCTGTTCTTCGCCATCGTGGCGCTCTTCTTCGGGGCCAGCGAACTGATCCTCTACTGGTTCATCCTGCTCTCCCTGCTGGACCTGGTCGCCGCGCTGGTGACCGTCTCCATGGAGGAGGAATCGCTGTCGCTGGTTCCCCTTGCCCTGGTGTACCGGTTCGCGTTCGTTCTCTTCCTGGATGTGGTGAAGACCTTCGCCACCCTGGAGGAGCTCTTCCGTATCGACATGGGGTGGGGCAAGCTCCGACGAGTGGGCGCCCCCACGCCCGCGAGGTGATGCCATGAACGTCGTCGATCTCCTGGTCACCATCGTGGTGGTGACGATCCTGGTCACCATCGTCCTGGCGGTGGTGACGTACGTCGCCTACAAGCTGCGACTGGCCCGCGAGCCCTCGGCGCTGGAGCCGGGCGCGAACGGCCCCCGCTTCTTCGTGCGTCACCCTCCGCAGGCCGCCGGCGGCGACCGGTCCGGTTCGACCGCCGCCGCGGAGTGGCATGGCGCGTAGGGGCGATCCCGTCCCGCGGGCTCGGGACGCCTGGGTCTGGCTCGGCGGCATCGCCGTGGTGGGCGTTCTGGCCGGCGGGGTCCTGGCGGCCGCCACGCTGCTGTGGGAGAACGTGGACGTGCGCCAGCTCGCGCCCGTGCTGGCGGAGGCGCCGCCCGCGCCGCCGCTGCCCGAAGCGCCGCCGCCCGCCGCCCACCCGCCCGTCACGTTCCCGGCGGTCCTCTACCGCTCCCCGGCGAGCGCGGGCTTCTTCCCCGACTCCACCTACCACGCCCAGGCGCTCGCGGGATGGCGTGCGCTGGCGGAGGGGCTGGGCGCCACCGTACGGGAGGCGGCCACGCCCGGTGAACTGGCCGGACTGGAGCCCGGGGAGACTCTGATCCTGGTCGAGACTCCCTGCCTGGAAACCGAGGCATGGCGTGCCGTGCGCACCCATCTCTCCCGGGGTGGGGGGGTGCTGGCCAACTGGGCGGTCGGGGCGCGCGACGGAGCGTGCCGGTGGCGCGGATGGCAGCCGCTCCGGGAACTCACCGGGGCGGAGGACGTGCGGGAATCCGAAGAGCGGGAGGCGCTCTTCCTCACCCTTCCGGGGGGCAGTCCCCTCTCCGCGGGTCTGGACCCGGGCACGCGCATCGAGGTGCGGGGCGAACCATCGCTGGCGCTGCGCGCCTCCGGAACGCGGGTCTTCTGGTCGGACTGGGCCCTGAACCCGGCTCCGGACGAGAGCGGGGGTGGCGCCGACGTGGCGGCCTCCGTCCACCGCACTCCTGCGGGTGGGCGGGCGGCGTGGGTGGGCCCGCGGCTGGACCAGGCGGCCACGCCGATGGACTCCCTGCGCCTGGATCGAATGGCGGGGAATGCCCTGCTCTGGGCGGCGGGGGTCCCGACGGCCGCCGTCTCTCCCTGGCCGGGCGGTCACCGCGCCGCGCTGGTGGTGGCCCTGGAGGTGGAGAGCGAGCCGCGCAACGCCCTGCCGGTCGCCAGCCGGCTGGAGCGGGCCGGGGTGCCCGGCACCTTCTTCGCCGTGACGGGGCTGGTGCGAGACGACCCGCAGCTGGCGCGGGCGCTGACCGGCGCGGGCGAGGTGGGAAGCCAGACCGTGGACCACACGCCGCTTGCCGGGCACACCGCACGGGAGCAGGTCGTCCGCCTGCGCCGCAGCATGACCGAGGTCTCGGAGTGGAGCGGCGTACCCGCCGCCGGGCTGCGGCCCCCCGAGGAGGCGTTGGACGGCCACACCGTGCGCGCGTGGGTGCGGGCCGGCGGAACCTACCTCCTCGCGCTCAACGATGCTCGCAGCGCCGCGCCCGAGGTGCACACCACGCCCGACGGTGACGCCGTTCTGATTCCCCGCCTCATGAAGGACGATTACAACGTGTTCGTCCAGGACGGAGCTGTGCGGGCCGCGCGGCTGGGTGAGGCGTGGCTGGAGGGAACGGCGAAGCTGCGCGCGCTGGGCGGCCTGGCGGCGGTCGCCGGGCACACGCAGATCATGGGGGTCCCAGCGCGGCTGGATGCCATGATGGCGGTGCTGGACACCCTGCGGGCACAGGGCGACTGGTGGCTGGCCACGGGGGGGGAGGTGTCGTCGTGGTGGCTCGACCGGCACCGCGTGACGATGCGCTGGGTGCGCCCCGACGGTGTGCAGTCGGACGAGGGGTCGGCGGCCAGCTCCCCCGGATCGGGGGTGCAGGGGTGGGAGCTGGAAGTGGCGGCACCCGCCGGGGGCGACACCATTCGCGGCCTCTGGGTGGAGGTCTTCCTCCCCGGCGGCTTCGAGGGGCTGATCCCCTGGGTGGGCGGGCTCCCGTCCGACCACGCCACCGCGAACCACGGGGTGCGCGTACCGGTTGGAGAGCTCCCCCCGGGGACGGCGCGCCGGATCTCGCTGCGCGCGGCGCCGCCGGACGCGGGATCGTGACCGATCCGGCGGGCGGGGGGTGGACCGGCCGGGTCGCGACCGGTCTGCTGGTGCTCGCCCTCGCGGCCGCATGCGCGCCGGGCCCGCCGCCCGCCCCCCCGGGACCGCCGGGTAGCGAGGGCGCGGACTTCCTGGCCGGCTATCACCCCTGGTGGGCGCTCACCGGTGAAGCGCGCTACCCCCTGGAAGCGCTCGACCACCTCTTCCTCTTCGAAGTGGAGGCGGGTCCGGACGGAGAGTGGCGTGATCTGCACGGCTGGCCAACCGCCTGGGCGGAGGGCGGGGAAGGGGTCGCCGCGCGCGCGCGGCGTGCGGGCGTACCGATCGCGCTCACGGTGACGGCGCACGAGCCGGGCGCCTTCGAGACGATCTTCAAGGACCCGGCGCGTACGGACCGGCTGATGGAGCGCGTGCTGGAGGCGGTGACGGCGCTGCCGGGCACCGGGGTGCACCTGGACCTGGAGGTCTTCGATCCGGTCGCTCCCGCCGCCCGCGACGGGTACACCGCCTTCGTGGCGGAGGTGGCCCGCCGGCTGCGTGCCCGCGACCCGGGAGCCGGCCTCACGGTCTTCGTGCCCGCGTTCGACGACGCGGACGCCTACAACGAGCGCGCGCTGGCCGCTGTCGCGGACTATCTGGTGGTGCAGGGGTACGACCTTCACCACCAGACCGACGAGCGCGCCGGACCGGTGGCGGCGCTGCGTGGATGGGGACGCCTCAACTGGGGCGAGGTGGTGGAGCGCTATCGCGCGCTCGGGGTGCCCAGCGGGCGCATCGTGATGGCCGCCCCCCTCTACGGCTACGAATGGCCCACCGAGTCGGACGAGCCGGGCGCCGCGACCCGGGGACCCGGCGTGCCGGTACCGCTCGACGCTCCGGAGGGAGTGCTGACGGGCGCACCGCGCGCGCGCGCCCAGGCGGAGCGCCACGGGGCGCGCCGGGATCCGGAGTCCGGATCGCCCTGGTACGCCTATCGGGACGCCGAGGGAGGGTGGATCCAGGGGTGGTACGACGACGCCCGCAGCCTGGCGGAGAAACTCGCCTTCGTGCGCGAGGCGGGGCTGGGCGGACTCGCCCTCTTCCCCCTGTCGTACGGCACGGACGCGGTCTGGGCGGAGCTGCGCCCGCGGCACTAACAGCGCCCGCGGCTTGCCGCCCCCTCGGTGGTTGGGCATGATTTCCCGGCCTCCGCCCCGCGCCGGACCGTCCCTCCCCGCCGTTCGCTACCCGCTACCCGAGCCGCTCATCCGATGTCCCAGGAACCGTTGCTGCTGGACGGGCGCCACCTCTCGCTGGAGGCGGTGCGCGCGGTCGCCACCGGTCGCCCGGAGGTGGGGCTGCACCCGGGGGCGCGCCGCGCCATGGAGGCCAGTCGCCGTCTGGTGCAGGAGCGGGTGGCGGCCGGCGAGCCGGTCTACGGGGTGACCACCGGATTCGGCCGCCTGGCGGAAGTGGTCATCTCCGGAGAGGCGCGCGCCACCCTCCAGCTCAACCTGCTCCGGTCTCACGCGGTAGGGCTGGGCGCACCTCTTTCGGTGCCTGAAGTGCGAACCATCATAGTGCTGCGCGCCAACGCCCTGGCTCGGGGAGCCTCCGGGATTCGAGTGGAGGTGGTGGAGCGCCTGCTCGACATGCTCGCGTGGGGGTGGACCCCGGTGGTGCCCGGCGCCGGATCGGTCGGGGCGAGCGGCGACCTGGCCCCGCTCGCGCACGTGGCGCTGACCCTGCTGGGAGAGGGGCGGGTGGAGGTCGACGGCTCGGTGCGTGCCGTGCGGCCGATGCTCGAGGAGGCCGGGCGGGAGCCGCTCACTCTGGAAGCCAAGGAGGGGTTGGCCCTGATCAACGGCACCCAGGCCACCACCGGCATCGGCATCCTGGCCCTGCTCCAGGCCGAGGATGCGCTCGCGGCGCTCGAGGCCGCCGCCGCCATGAGCCTCGAGGCCCTCAAGGGGACGCCCGAGGCCTTCCGCCCCGAGGTGTCCGAGCTCCGCCCCCACCCGGGCCAGCGCCAGTCGGCCGCGCTGCAACGACGCCTGCTGCGCGATTCGGCCATCCGCGAGTCGCACCGCACGGGTGATCCCCGCATCCAGGACGCCTACGCGCTGCGCTGCATCCCCCAGGTGCACGGCGCGGCGCGCCAGGCGCTCGCCTACGTCCGCGGCGTGCTCGAGACGGAGGCCAACAGCGTCACCGACAACCCCCTCATCCTGGCCGAGGTGGGCGCCGTCACCAGTGCCGGAAATTTCCACGCTCAGGTGGTGAGCCAGGCGCTGGACTTCGCCGCGATCGCCATCGCCGACCTTGCGGCCATCTCGGAGCGACGCGTGGAGCGCCTCCTCAACCCCGATCTCTCGCAGGGGCTGCCGGCCTTCCTGGCGCACCAGCCGGGGCTCGAGTCGGGCTTCATGATCGCGCAGGTCACGGCCTGCGACCTGCTCGCCGAGATGCGCGTGCTCGCCCACCCGGCCAGCGTGGATTCGGTCCCCACCAGCGCGGGGCAGGAGGACCACATCTCCATGGGGCTCACCGCGGCCCGCAAGCTCCGCCGCGGCGTGGAATGCCTGCAGTACGTGGTCGCCATCGAGCTCGCCGCCGCGGCCCAGGGGCTGGAGTACCGACGTCCCCTCACGGCGGGGGTCGGCGTGGAGGCGGCCCATGCCGCGGTGCGGGAGGTGGTGGCGCCCCTGTCGGGGGACCGCTCCCTCGCCGAGGAACTGGAGGCGCTCCGGCTGCGGGTGGCCGCGGGCCGATTCCGCACCGACGTGCTCGATCCCGGGCATTCCGATCCTCCGTCCGACCCCGGCACCACCGGGGAGGGGGCGTCATGAACGAAGCACGGAAGCTGGCCGAGGAACTCACCACCCACCCCTGCCGCGCCCCCCGGGGCACCACGCTGCACTGCCGGGGCTGGCCCCAGGAAGCCGCGCTGCGAATGCTGCTCAACAACCTCGACCCGGAGGTGGCCGAGCGTCCCGAAGAGCTGGTCGTCTACGGCGGAACCGGAAAGGCGGCCCGCGATCCGGCGGCCCTCACCGCCATCGTCGAGGCGCTGCTGCGCCTCGAGTCCGACGAGACCCTGCTGGTGCAGTCCGGCCGGCCGGTGGGCGTGGTCCGCACCCACCCGTCCGCCCCGCGCGTCCTCATCGCCAACGCCAACCTTGTGGGCCGGTGGGCCACGTGGGAGCACTTCCGGGAGCTCGAGCGCCGCGGGCTCATGATGTACGGTCAGATGACGGCCGGCTCCTGGATCTACATCGGCACCCAGGGCATCCTGCAGGGGACCTACGAGACCTTCGGCGCCATGGCGCGCGCCCACTTCGGCGGTACCCTGGCCGGGCGCTGGATCCTGACCGGGGGGATGGGCGGGATGGGCGGCGCACAGCCCCTGGCCGCGACCATGAACGGCGCGGCCGTGCTCTGCGTCGACGTCGATCCCGCGCGCATCCGGCGCCGGGTGGAGAGTCGCTACTGCGACCGCATGACCGAGGACCTGGACGAGGCCCTGGCGTGGGTGCGCGGGGCGGCGGGCGAGGGCGAGGCGCTCTCGGTCGGTCTGGTGGGAAACTGTGCCACCGTGGTTCCCGAGCTCGCGGCGCGGGGGGTGGTACCCGACATCGTCACCGACCAGACCTCTGCGCACGACCCCCTCAACGGGTACGTTCCCGACGGGCTCACCCTGCGGGAGGCCGAAACGCTCCGGACCTCAGACCCGGACGGTTACCTGGAGCGCTCCATGGACGCCATCCGCCGGCACTGCCAGGCGATCGTCGCGCTCCAGCGCGCCGGGTCGGTGGCGGTGGACTACGGCAACAACCTGCGCGGCTATGCACGCGACGCCGGCTTCGAGGACGCCTTCGCCTACCCCGGCTTCGTGCCGGCCTACATCCGGCCCCTCTTCTGCGAGGGCAAGGGCCCCTTCCGGTGGGCGGTGCTCTCGGGCGACCCGGAGGAGCTGCACCGCACCGACCGGCTGGTGCTGGAGCTGTTCCCGGGAGACCGGCACCTGGCACGGTGGATCGAGCTGGCGCGGGAGCGGGTGGCGTTCCAGGGCCTGCCCGCCCGCATCTGCTGGCTGGGGCAGGGGGACCGGGCCCGTTTCGGCGTGGCCCTCAACCAGCTGGTCGCCAAGGGGGAGCTCTCCGCCCCGGTGGTGATCGGGCGGGACCACCTGGACACTGGTTCGGTCGCCTCACCCTTCCGCGAGACGGAGGGCATGCGGGACGGGAGCGACGCGGTGGCCGACTGGCCGATCCTGAACGCACTGGTGAACACCGCCTCGGGTGCCTCCTGGGTCTCGTTCCACCACGGGGGCGGGGTGGGAATGGGGAACTCGCTGCATGCCGGCCAGGTGCTGGTGGCGGACGGCACCCCCGCGATGGAGCTCCGCATCGAGCGCGTGCTGACCAACGACCCCGGGCTGGGCGTCCTGCGACACGCCGACGCCGGCTACCCGGAGGCGGAGGAGACCCTGGCCCGCACCCCGGAGCTGCGCCACCCGATGCTGGACGCGCCCGCGTAGGCCCACTGTCCACGGCGGGGCCCGGCGGCGAGGCGAGCGAGCGCCGCCCCACCCGCCGCCCGGGGCGCCCCCGTCAGCCACCCCGCAGGATCGCCCTCATCACCCGCCCGAAGGCCGCCGAGCTCTCCCGGTCACGCGGATGGCGGCCCTCCGCGACCACGCGCCGCCCCCCCACCCAGACTTCCCGCACCGGGGTGTCGTTACCGGAGAAGATCCACCCGTCCAGAATCCCGTCGCCGCT
>JAVVFC010000042.1:0-20872 GCA_032250975.1 Longimicrobiales bacterium
GCCGCCACCGCCCCCCTCGACGGCCGCCTGATCGTGGTGTTCTCCCAGAGGGAGGGGGAGCCCCGCTTCCACGTGACCGACGGCCCCGGAGCGCAGCCGGTCTTCGGAGTGGACGTGGAGGGGTGGCTGCCCGGGGAAGCGGTCACGCTGCGGGATACGGTATTCGGCTTTCCGGTGCGGCGGCTGGGTGAGCTGCCGCCGGGCGACTACACGGTGCAGGCGGTGCTGAACCGCTACGAGACCTTCACGCGCAGCGACGGGCGAACGGTGAAGCTCCCGCCGGACCGGGGAGAGGGCCAGCAGTGGAACCGGAAGCCGGGAAACCTGCTCTCGGTGCCGGTCGCCTTCACGGTGAGCGACGTTGGGGAGGCGCCCCCGCTCACCCTGGTGCTCGACCAGGAGGTTCCCGCCCGCCCCGACCCGGCGGAGCAGGAGACGGAGTGGGTGAAGTACGTGCGCGTCCGCAGCCAGCGCCTGTCGCAATTCTGGGGAAGGGACGTCCACATCGGGGCGTGGGTCCTCCTCCCCCGGGACTTCGAGACCAACCCGGACCGGCGCTACCCGGTGGCCGTCTTCCACGGGCACTTTCCGGCGTCGTTCGGCCACATCCGCACCACGCCTCCGGACCTGAGCGAGCCGTGCGAGTACAGCGCCCGCTTCGACCTGGACTGCTACAACCACGTCCAGCAGGAGGAGCGCTGGCGCACCTTCCAGGCGTGGACGTCGGACGACTTCCCGCGCATGCTGGTGGTCGAGATCCAGCACCCGACGCCCTTCTATGACGACTCCTACGCGGTCAACTCGGCCAACAACGGCCCCTACGGCGACGCCATCACCCATGAGCTGCTCCCGGAGATCGAGCGGCGATTCAACGGCATCGGCGAGGGGTGGGCGCGCTTCCTCTACGGCGGCTCCACCGGCGGCTGGGAGGCCATGGCGGCCCAGGTCTTCTACCCCGACGACTACAATGGGGCGTACGTGGCCTGCCCCGACCCGATCGACTTCCGAGCCTACACGGTGGTGAACCTCTACGAGGACCAGAACGCCTACTACATCGACGAACCCTTCAAGCGCACACCGCGGCCGGGACACCGGGACTGGCTCGGCCGCGTGGACCGCACCCTGGAGGAGTCCAACCACCTGGAGCTGGTACTGGGCACCCGCACCCGTTCCGGGCAGCAGTGGGACGTGTGGGAGTCGGTCTACTCCCCGGTGGGGCCGGACGGCTACCCGGCGCGCATCTGGGACAAGCGCACCGGCGAGATCGACCGCGAGGTGGCGGACTACTGGCGCGAGAACTACGACCTGGTCCACATCCTGCGCCGGGACTGGGGCAGCCTCGGTCCCAAGCTCCGGGGCAAGCTCCACATCTACGTGGGGGACATGGACAACTACTACCTGAACAACGCCGTCTACCTGGCCGAGGAGTTCCTGGAGTCCACCACCGACCCCTACTACGACGGGGAGGTGGACTACGGCGACCGGGCCGAGCACTGCTGGAACGGCGACCACGCGAACTCCAACGCCATCTCGCGGCTCCGTTACATCACCATGTACGCCCCGAAGATCGTGGAGCGCCTGGAGCGCACCGCACCCGCCGGCGCGGCCCGGGGGTGGCGGCCCTGAGGTGGCTCGCTCTGATGCGGCGGCTCCGGGGGCGGATCCGCACCCTTGAGGTGGCGGCTCCGCCCCGCTATCTCTGTTCCACAACTCGGCGGGTGGGTCAACCCGGAAGCCGGTGTGAATCCGGCGCGGCCCCGCCACTGTGAGAGGACCCGCGCCCCCGCGCGCGGGAGAACGGACACCCGAGACACCACTGGAGCCATGGACTCCGGGAAGGTGGGTGTTCCGGCCTCGAGCCAGGAGACCTGACCCACCCGACTCTCTTCCCATGGCCTCCGTGGGGAGCGTCCAGGGCCGGCAGGACGCGCATCGTCCCTCCCGCTCCCGCTTCCCGTGACGGCCGCAACGGTCCCACGCGGGTGGGACGGGAGGCACACATGTCTCGACGCACCCATTCCCGGCGCATCCTCGCCGCCGGGTCCCGGCTCCACGCACTCCGCGCGGCCGGCGCGCTCCTCGCCGGCGCACTCCTCCCGGTTGGCGCGCTGCACGCCCAGGACGCGCCCCTCCGGATTCCGGGCCTGGTGGTCACCGCCACCCCCGTTCCCACGGCGCTCTCGTCACTCGGGACCCACGTCACCGTCCTGACCGGGGAAGCGCTGCGGGCGCGCGGCATCACGCGCGTGTCCGAGGCCCTGCGCGCCGTCCCGGGCGTGAGCGTGGTCCGGAACGGCTCCTACGGAAGCGTGACCTCAGTCTTCTTCCGCGGCGGCGAGAGCGACTACGTGCAGGTGCTGGTGGACGGGGTCCAGGTCAACCAGCCCGGGGGCAGCTTCGACTTCTCGGGCCTCACCACCGACGCGGTGGAGCGCATCGAGGTGGTGCGCGGCCCGGCCAGCGCCCTGCACGGCTCCGACGCCGTGGCCGGCGTCATCCACATCATCACGCGCGATGGCGCCGGGGCTCCCCCCCTGACCCTGGACGTGACCGGGGGCGGGCACGGGGAGCGCCGCGCGTCGCTCTCGGCGGCGGGCGGGGGCGGGACGGCCTCCTACTCCGTGACCCTGCTCCGGCACACGGGCGACGGGATCCTGGCCTTCAACAACGGCCACGAGAACACCGTCGCCACCGGAAAGGCGGCGCTGCGGCTGGGCGAGTCCACCCGGGCGCACCTCTCCGGCCGCATCGGCGAGCGCACCTACCACTTTCCCACCGACGGCGCCGGCGCCCTCGTGGACCGCAACCAGTTCACCTTCAGCGAGGAGTCGTCCTTCGCCCTCGAGCTGGAGCACGCGCTCGTGCCCCGCGTGCAGCTGCGCGCCCTGGTCACCGCCTTCGCGGCCGACGGGGGGACCGATGACGCCCCCGACGGCCCGGCCGATACGCTGGGGTTTTTCGGATTCCAGAGTCTCGACTCCTACCGGCGCAGCGCACTGGACGTCCGGGCGAACGTGGCTCTGGCGCCGGGGGTGACCGGCACGCTGGGCGGCGAGTACGAGAGCCAGCGGGTCCGCTCCTTCAACGAGTCGCTCTCCGAGTTCGGACCCTCCACGGGGCGGAGTGCGAACGAGCGCGACAACCGTGCCGGCTACCTGCACCTGGCCGCCGAACACGCCGGAGTGAGCGGGAATGCGGGCTTGCGCCTGGAGGACAACGACGCCTTCGGCCGCTTCCTCACCTGGCAGGCCGGCCTCTCGTGGCGGGCCACGCCCGGTCTGCGGCTGCGTGCGGCCGCGGGCCGGGGCATCAAGGAGCCCACCTTTTTCGAGACCTTCGCCACCGGCTTCACGGTGGGCAACCCCGCCCTGGATCCCGAGGTGTCCACCTCCTGGGAGGCGGGCGCGGAGCAGCAGATGCTGGACGGCCGGGTGCAGGTGCAGGCCACCTGGTTCAGCCAGCGCTTCCGCGACCTGATCCAGTTCACCTTCGCCCCGCCCACGCCCGGGGGCGCCAACTTCTTCAACGTCGCCGCCGCCGAGGCGCGCGGCGTGGAGGCCTCGGCTTCGGCCGTGCTGGGTGCGTGGGAGGTGGGCGTGGACGCCACCTGGCTGGACACCGAGGTCACGGACGCGGGCTTCGACCAGGGGGTGGGTGCGGCCTTCGTGGAGGGCGGGGCGCTCCTCCGGCGCCCCGAGCTGGTGTTGGGGGGCGCGCTGGGGTGGCGGCCGTCGCCGCGCCTCCGCCTGGACGCGGCCGTGCGGCGCACCGGGTCCCGCGAGGACCGCGACTTCACGGCCTTCCCCGCCGAGCCGGTCGGGCTCCCGGCATACACCCTGGTGGATCTGGCGCTGACCTGGACGGTGCGGCCGCCCGCCGGGGGCGGCGCGGGCGTGGAGCTGCGTGCGGGACTCCGGAATGTGGGCGACGCCGACTACCAGGAGGTCTTCGGATTCCGGGCGCCGGGCCGGGTGCTGGTTCTGGGCGGGCGGGTGATCCTCGATCCCTGATGTCCTTCCGGGGGGACGTCGTGTCCCGTCCTCGGGACGGACGGAGTACGCGCCCCTCCTGGAATGCCAGCGCCCGCGCGGGTTCCGGCGCTGGTACGGGCCTTGCAACCTCTGACGGCCGGGTGGGGTGTGTGAGGTGGGGTCCGGGCGGGCCGCCGGATTGCGGCCCGCCCGGAATTCGAACCGATGCGCGGAGGATCACGTGTCACAAAGGAATCTGCCGGGTGTAGTCGCGGCGGCGGGCCTGCTGGCCGCGGCCTTCGCCGCCCCGGCCGCGGCCCAGGGCGGGGACGGCTACCTCTTCCGGGAACCCCGGGTCTCGGCCTCGTTCCGGGTCGGGTACGAGGGGGCCATGGGTCCGCGGACCCTGGGGGGAGAGGGGGACGTCTTCCGGTTCACCCAGGACCTGCTCGCCATAGACCGGTCGGACCACGACGCGCTGCTGGTCGGCGGCGAGATTGCGGTGCGGCTCGCGCCCCGTCTCGATCTTGCGCTCGACTTCACGCATGTGCGCAGCGAGGTCTTCTCCAAGTTCCGGGACTGGGTGGACAACAACGACCTGCCGATCCAGCAGACCACCGCCTTCACCCGTCAGCCCCTGAACCTCTCGCTCCGCTACTTCCTGATGGACCGGGGGACGCAGGTGTCGCGCTTCGCGTGGGTGCCGCGCGACGTGGCACCCTACGTCGGGGGTGGTGTGGGGGTGACCTGGTACGAGTTCGAGCAGGAGGGAGACTTCATCGACTTCGACACCTTCGAGGTCTTCTCCGACCGCCTCGTCAGCGACGGGAGCACCGCGACGGCGCACCTGCTGGCCGGTCTGCAGTACTCCCTGGCCGCGCAGGTCGTACTGACGGGCGAGGGGCGCTATCGTTTCGGGAGCGGCGAGCTCGACCGGGACTTCGTGGGATTCGACGACCTCGACCTGTCCGGGTTCGATTTCGTAATCGGTATCGGCGTGCGATTCTGAAGAGGAGGGACCAGAGATGAGACCAACGACCGACAGACCCGGGACCTCCGGGCACGAAGCTCGCTATTCTTGTTCGGGAGGACGCTTCGCGCTGGTCCTTCTCGCGTCGCTCGCCACGCTGGCGGTCGCGCCGCCGTCGTTCGCGCACGCCCAGGACGTGGACTCCCGCTGGACGCCCTGGCTGGGGTGCTGGGAGGCGGTGGACGCGCCCGCGGGCACCGAGGTGGTGTGTGTGCGGCCGGGCGAGGAGCGCGCCGCCGTGGTCCTCGACTACGTGAGCGACGAGGTCGAGGACCTCGTCTTCCGTGCCGACGGGCGGTCCTGGCCGGTGTCGCAGGCCGGGTGCGAGGGCGAGGAGCGTGCCAGCTTCTCCCCGGACGGACGCCGGGTCTACCTGGTGTCGAGCTTCACCTGTGACGGCGGTGTGCGCCAGTCGGGCACCGGGCTGCTGGCCATGGTGACCGAGGACGAGTGGGTCGAGATCCGTTCGGTGATCGTGGACGACGAGGAACTCACCTGGGTGCAGCGCTACCTGCAGGCGACGCCGCGCGCGGTCGAGGCGTCCGGTCGCCTGGAGCTGGCCGGTCCGGAGGTGGTCCTGGCGCGCCGCCGCGCTTCCCGTCCGCCGACGCTGGCGACGGTGGCCGAGGTCGCGCGCGGCGTGGACCCCGGAGTGGCGTCGGCGTGGATCGTGGAGTCCGGGTACGCCTTCGACCTGAGCGGAGAAGACCTCCTGGCCCTCTCCGAGGTCGGAGTGGAGCCCGAGGTGCTCGACGTGCTGGTCGCGGTATCGAATCCCGACCGGTTCCGGATCGACGCCGGCGGCGACCCCACCCCGCAGCAGGCCGGAGAGGGCTACCGCACCGGCCGGCAGGCCTACGGGTACACGCCCTACTTCGGACGCCGGTACACCGCCTTCGGCGGCTTCTCCTACGGGCGCAGCTCGTTCTTCTTCTCGCCCTACTCCTTCTCGCCCTTCGGCGATCCCTACTACTATGGCTTCGGCGGTTTCCGGCCGGTCACGGTGGTGGTGAGCCCGAGTGCCGGGAGCGGTGGGGGCGGCCGGGCCGTGGCGGGGCGCGGGTACGTCCGCAGGGGCGGTGGCGGTGGCTCGTCCGGCTCACCCGTCCGCTCCGCCCGTCCCTCGCGCGGGGGATCGTCGAGCGGCTCGGCCGGCTCGGCGCGCGCCGGATCGTCCACGTCCGGGAGCTCGAAGGCGGGATCCTCCCGGGGCACGCGCCGTACGGCCAAACCGCGTGGGGGTGGCGGAGGCGGGAGCTGAGCCGGAGGGCCACGGGGGGCTGGCCGTAGGGGGCGGGTCGTTGGCCCGCGGCGGCGGTGTGCCTCCGCGGCGGGGCCCGGAGTGACGAGCGGCGCCACCCCTGATGCCGGGGCGGCGCCGCTTATCCTTTTCTATCGCCCGCGTTCCCGCGGGTGGGACCGACGCGTCTGCGGAGCGTGTCTTCCGCGGGTCCCGGCCGGTCGCTCAGAGGCGGCTCGACTTCGCCGGGGGCGCCGACCGGATCGAGGCCATTTCGGCCGTGGCCGTGCCCAGTTCCACGCACTCTGCCCGCGGCCGGGTCCACGAGGACTCCGCCCAGAGCAGGGTGGCGGCCAGAACGAAGAAGATCGCGCCCATCAGGTCCCGCCTCGGATTGCCTTTTCGATACCGGATCATGTCTCCACCCCTCCCGTGATGGCCGGCACCGCGCCGGCTTCTCGTGCATCCCTACGGATTGGACGCGCTCAGGATTCAAGGGGTTGTCCCGGCGGCGCCCCGGGGTTGAATCCGACACGGGGGTCGGGCGTATCTTGTGCGTACGGACCGGGGGATCCCGGGCGCCCGGGTGGGCGCCGGGGCCGTCCCCGCCACACCGGAGGGAGGTCGTCATGGGTTCCATCGGAAAGAGCTGGGCGCTGGTCAAGGCCAGCGCGCGCGTCCTCGAGCAGGACCGTGAGCTGCTGGTCTTCCCGCTGATCTCCGGGGTCGCCACGGCGCTCGTGGCCGTCTCCTTCCTGGCCCCCCTCGTCTTCACCGGCGGCTGGACGCTGCTGGCCGGGGAGCAGGGAGGCTACCTCGGATATGTGCTGGTCTTCCTCTTCTACCTGGCCCAGTACACGGTGATCTTCTTCTTCAACTCCGCGCTGGTGGGAGCCGCCCTGATCCGCATGCAGGGGGGCGACCCCACGGTGGCGGACGGGCTCCGTATCGCCCTCAGCCGGCTTCCGGCCATCCTGGGCTACGCGGCCATCTCCGCCACGGTCGGCATGGTGCTGCGGGCGATCTCGGAGCGCACCGGGTGGATCGGGCGCCTGGTGGTCGGGCTGGTGGGAATGGGGTGGACGCTGGCCACCTTCCTGGCGGTGCCGGTCCTGGTCACCCGTAATGTCGGCCCGGTGGACGCGGTCAAGGAGAGCGCCGCGCTCTTCCGGCGCACCTGGGGTGAGCAGGTGGTCGGGAACGTCGGCATGGGGTGGGCCTTCACGCTCGTGACGATCGCGTGGACGCTCGCGGTGGGCGGGGCAGCCTTCCTGGTGGCGTCGGTTTCGGCGCCGGCGGCGCTGGCGCTGGTGGCCGGATGGGTGCTGGGGTGCGTCGTCCTCTCGCTGGTCGCCACCTCCCTCAAGGGCATCTACACCGCCGCCCTCTACCGCTACGCCACCCAGGGCGAGGCCGCCGGCTTCGACCCGTCCTTCATGGGCTCCGCCTTCCGCCCCCGCGGGTAGGAGCCCGGCCCGGTGGCGCGGAGATGATCCGGGCCCCCGCCATTTCCCCGCCCCTTACCCCATATCCGGACGACCGGCATGGCCAAGACCAGTTCCTTCGACATCTCGACCGGCGTGGACCTGCAGGAGGTCGACAACGCGGTGAACCAGGCCATGAAGGAGGTGGCCACCCGCTACGACTTCCGTGGCACGAACTGCACCATCGAGTTCGAGCGTGCCGACGCCGCCATCCAGCTCGACGCCGACGACGACTACAAGCTCACGGCGCTGCTTCAGATCCTGCGTGAGCGGATGGTGCGCCGCGGCGTTCCGGTCAAGAACCTGGACGAAGGCAAGGTGGAGCATGGCTCGCTCGGGCGCGTGCGCCAGCGCATCGGTCTCAAGCAGGGCATCGACCAGGAGACGGCGAAGCGGATCTCCAAGGCGGTCCGGGACCAGCCTTTCAAGAAGGTGCAGGTGCAGATCCAGGGCGACGAACTGCGGGTCACGGCACCCTCGCGTGACACGCTGCAGGAGGTCATCGCCTTCCTCAAGGGGGAGGACTTCGGCGTGGAGCTCGAGTTCGGCAACTACCGGTGAGCGGAGACCGGAGCTGACGGCGCGGGAGGCGGCGATGGAGGTCCAGATCTTCGGGACACAGGGGTGCGCCGACACCCGCAAGGCGCTCCGCTTCTTCAAGGAGCGGCGGGTGAAGGTGCACTTCGTGGATCTGCGGAGGAAGGCGGCCAGCAAGGGGGAGCTGCGGCGCTTCGTGCAGAAGTTCGGGACGGACGCTCTCATCGACCGCGAAGGCGGACGCTTCCGGGCCCTGGGGCTGACGACCGCGCACTACGGCGATGCGCGCTGGCTCGAGATCCTGGAGGAGGAGCCCCTGATCCTGAGGACTCCCCTGGTGCGGTGGCAGCAGCGCCTGACGCTGGGGCACGACGAGGAGACGTGGAGGGAATGGACCCGGTGAGCGGACGAAGCGCCGCCGGGACGCGCCTTTGAGGACGGCGCCCCCCCCCTATATTCGGGGCGTGACCAACCCGGCCTCCCCCTCCATCTCCCGCACCGTCGCGGCTCACCCCGTCCCCTTCGAGACGGCCCGGCGCGTCGTGCCCATCGGCGATCCCGGGGCCTTCCTGCGCAGCATGGAGGGGGCGCCACGCGGCTTCTGGGCGCGCGGGCCGCGCTGGGTCGCGCACGGCGGCATTCTGGGTGAGGTCGCGCCGGGCGGCGGGGTGGAACGCTACCGGGCCGCCCGCGATGCCGGCCGCGCCTGGCGGGCGATGGGCGACGGGCAGGAGGCACTCCGCTTCTACGGTGGCTTCTCCTTCCGGGAGGACCACTGCCCGGAGGGGCGCTGGCAGGCGTTCCCCGCCACCCTCTTCCACCTGCCGGCGGTGGAGTTCGACGGGGAGGGGGCCGGTCCCGCTCGCCTGCGGGTGCGGGTCCCGCACGACGGGGACGTCGCCCGGGCGCGGGCCGATGCGGAGGCCGGGGCCGACCGTCTGGTGGAGGCCCTGAGCGAGCCCGGGGGACGGCTCCCGCCGCTTGCCCCCGGCGGTCCCGCGCCCGCGCGGGTCCGCGAAGGCGACCGTGTGCGGTGGATGGAGGCGGTGGAGGAGACGCTGGCGGCCATCCGCGCGGGCGGGATCTCCAAGGCCGTGCTGGCGCGCACCCGCGACGTGGAGGTGGCGCGCCCGATCCCCCCCGTAGAGGTGCTCCTTTCCCTCTGGGGACAGCACACGCGGACGCACGCCTTCCTCTTCGAGCCCCGCCCGGGGGCGATCCTGCTGGGCGCGGCACCGGAGGCGCTCGCCACCCTGCGCGACGGCACCGTGACGGCTACCGCGGTGGCCGGTTCGGTCCGGCGGGGGGGTGACTCCCGGGAGGACGAGCTGCTGGCGCGCGAACTGCTCGAGTCCCGCAAGGACCTGGCGGAACACCGGGCGGTGGTGGAGGACATGGTCACACGGCTCTCCGCGCTGACGGAGCCCGTCTCGGCCCAGCCGGAGCCCCACATCCTCACGCTGGCGCGCATCCAGCACCTGGAGACCGAGATCGAGGCCCCCGCTCCGGCCGGGATGTCGGTGCTGGATCTGGTGGAGGCGCTCCACCCCACACCGGCGGTGTGCGGCGTGCCCCGTGACGCGGCGCTGGAGTTCCTGCTGGGTGTGGAACCCTTCCAGCGCGGGTGGTATGCGGGGCCAGTGGGGTGGTTCGACGGCGACGGTGAGGGCCACTTCGTGCCGGCGTTGCGCACGACGGTGGGCGACGGGTGCCATTGGCGGCTGTTCGCCGGGGCGGGAATCGTGGAGGGGTCGCGCCCTTCCCTGGAGTGGGAGGAGACCGGCATCAAGCTCCTGCCAGTGCTGCGGGCGCTGGCGGACTCGGGGGCGGCGCTTGCGGACCTGGATCTGGCGCCGTCCGGGGAAGGCGCATGACGCCTCCGGCCCCCAATGCGCTCTGGGCGCGGGCGCTGGTGCAGGAACTCGAGCGCGCCGGCGTGCGCGAGGTCTGTCTGGCGCCGGGCTCGCGCTCCACTCCGCTGGCTCTGGAGCTGGCGACGCGACCGGGCCTCACCGTGCGCGTCTTTCTGGACGAGCGTGCGGCGGCCTACTTCGCCCTGGGGGTCGGGAAGGCCACGGGTGTGCCGGCCGCGGTGCTCACCACGTCCGGAACCGCGGTGGCCAACCTCCTCCCGGCCGTGGTGGAGGCCCATCAGGCGGAGGTGCCCCTCCTGCTGCTCACCGCCGACCGCCCCCGGCGGCTGCGGGACGCGGACGCCAACCAGACCATCCGGCAGGCGGGGATCTTCGCGGCCTTCGTGCGGGAAGCGTGGGACCTGCCGGAGCCGCGGGCGGAGGAGGAGGCGCTCCGACACCTGCGCACGGTGGCCGTGCGTGCGGTGGCCTCGGCGGTGGGAGACCCTCCCGGGCCCGTGCATCTGAACGTCCCCTTCGCCAAGCCGCTCGAACCCGCGATCGGGGGCGACGCGGGCGTGGCGTCCCCGGACGAACTGGGACCGGAGACCTTCCGGGGCGTCGCGTCGCTGGCCGCCGTGGGGCGGGGGAGCGCTCCCCTCACCCGGGTGAGTCCGCGCCGGTTCCGGGCGGGGGCGGAGGATGTGGAGGCCCTGGCGGCCCGTCTGGCGGCGGCGGAGCGCCCCCTGCTGGTCGCCGGCGTGACGCCGCGCCCCTCGGAGGTGGGCGCGGCCGTGCTGCGCTGCGCGGCCGCGTGCGGGGTCCCGGTGCTGGCCGACCCCCTCTCAGGCGCGCGTACCTGTCCGCCCCGGGGCGCCACGCGTGCGGCCGCCTACGACCTGTACCTGCGCTCGCCCGAGGTGCGCGCCGGGCTCGTCCCCGACCTGGTGGTGCGGGTGGGCGCCGCCCCCACGTCGGCGGCGCTGGCCGGGTGGCTGGAGGCGCTCGCGTCGGTTCCCCAGGTGGTGGTGGACGCCGGCGCCCGCTGGAAGGACCACCAGAACGCCGCCTCCGACTACCTGCGCGCCGATCCGGCCGAGGTGCTGGGGGCGCTCACGGACCGGGGCGGGGTGGGCGCGGCGGCGGGTGGAGCCACCGGCTGGCGGGCGCGTTGGGCGGCGGTTGACCGTGCCGCGCTAGACGCCGCCCTGCGGGTGGCCGACCCCCCCCACGAGGGGCTGCTGGCGGCACGGGTGATGGCGGGCACGCCGGCGGAGTGCGCGCTCTTCGTCTCCTCATCCATGCCCATTCGGGATGTGGACGCGTTCGGAGGGGTGCGCGACGACGGGCTTCCGGTCTTCGGGAACCGCGGGGCGAGCGGGATCGACGGGATCGTCTCCACGGCCGCGGGAGTGGCGGCCGGCGCGAGGCGGCGGGTGGTCGCCCTCCTCGGCGACCTGGCCTTCCTGCACGACGCCAACGGACTGCTGGCGCTGCGCGAGGAAGGGGTGGACGTGACGCTGGTCGTGGTCAACAATGACGGAGGCGGGATCTTCCACATGCTGCCGGTGCGGGCGTTCGAGCCCCCCTTCACGCGCCTCTTCGCCACGCCGCACGGACTCGACCTGTCGCACCTGGCGCGCATGCACGGCATCCCCCACCTGGTCATGGAGGACCCCCGGGAGGGGTCCGGGGTGCTGGAGGAGGCGCTCGCCGCCCCCGGATCCCGCCTGGTGGAGGTGAGGACGGAGCGGGAAGCCAACCGGATCGGGCACGAGGCCGCGGTGGCCGCCGCGGTGGCCGCGGCGCGGGCCGCGCTGAACGACCTTATGGAGTAGACGCCGTGGAGAAGCCGGACTGGAAGACGGTCAGGGAGTACGAGGACATCACCTACCGGAAGTCGGGAGGGGTGGCGCGCATCGCCTTCAACCGCCCCGAGGTGCGCAACGCCTTCCGCCCCGAGACGCTGCTGGAACTGCAGGACGCCTTTCGCGACGCGGGGGAGGACACCTCGATCGGGGTGGTGCTCTTCACCGGCGAGGGCCCGGCGAAGGACGGGAAGTGGGCCTTCTGCTCGGGGGGCGACCAGCGCGTGCGGGGCGACGCGGGCTACGTAGGCGGGAGCGGCGTGCCGCGCCTGAACGTGCTCGAGCTGCAGCGCTACATCCGGAGCATGCCCAAGCCGGTGATCGCGCTGGTTGCGGGCTATGCCATCGGGGGCGGGCACGTGCTGCACGTGATCTGCGACCTCACCCTCGCGGCCGACAATGCCGTCTTCGGCCAGACCGGTCCCAAGGTGGGCAGCTTCGACGGGGGCTTCGGCGCTTCGTACCTGGCCAGCCACATCGGGCAGAAGAAGGCGCGCGAGATCTGGTACCTGTGCCGGCAGTACGACGCCCGCGAGGCGCTGGACATGGGGCTCGTGAACCGGGTCGTTCCGGTGGAGCAGCTCGAGGACGAGGGGTGGGCGTGGGCCCAGGAGATCCTGGACAAGAGCCCGCTCGCCATCCGCCTGCTCAAGAGTTCGTTCAACGCCGCCGTGGACGGTCAGGCCGGGTTGCAGGAACTGGCCGGAAACGCCACTCTGCTCTTCTACATGACCGAGCAGGCGCGCATGGCCAAGGACGCCTTCCTCAGGAAGGAAAAACCCGACTTCCGCAGCGAGCCGTGGCTGCCCTGGTAACACCCCCCCCGCGGGCGCCCGCAGGGTGCCCTTCGTCGCAGGGGGGCGGCCCGTGACCTCGCCCTGGATCCTGGCCGCCCGGCCCCGTACGCTCCCCGCCGCTGCCGCACCCGTGCTGGTGGGGACGGCGCTGGCGTGGCGTCTGGGAGGGTTCTCGCTCCTGCCCGCGCTCGCCGCGCTGGCGGGCGCGTTGTCGATCCAGGTGGCCACCAACCTCGGCAATGACTACTTCGACTACCGGCACGGCGCGGACACCGAGGCGCGGGTGGGGCCGGTGCGGGTGACCCAGGCCGGGCTGCTCTCGCCGGCCGCCGTGCGCCGGGGGATGGCCCTGGCGCTGCTGGCCGCGCTCCTGGTCGGGGTCTACCTGATCCAGGTCGCGGGCCCACCCATCCTCTGGATCGGCCTTGCCTCACTGGTCTGCGCGGTGGCCTACACGGGTGGACCCTTTCCGCTCGCCTACCGGGGGCTGGGCGACGTCTTCGTCTTCGTCTTCTTCGGGCTGGTGGCCGTGGCGGGTACGGTGTACGTCCAGACGCTCGTCTTCTCGTGGGAGGCGCTCTGGGCGGGGGCCGGTGTGGGGTCGGTGAGCACCGCGCTGCTGGTGGTGAACAACCTGCGCGACGTGGAGACGGACGCGGCGGCGGGGAAGCGCACGCTGGCTGTGCGGCTGGGCGTGCCCGGGACACGGGTGCAGTACACGCTCCTCTGGGCGTTCGCGGCAGCGGTGCCGGTCGTGGGGGTGGGCCTCTACCGGTGGCCGTCCGCCGTGATGGCGGCGCTCATGGGGCTGGTGGCGGCCGGTGGGGCGGTGCGCGCGGTCTGGACCTCCACCCACCCGCGCGAGCTGATTCCGGCTCTGGCCATCACCGCCCGGGGGCTGATGGTCTATGCGGTGGGCCTCTCCGCCGGTCTGGTCCTGGGATGACATTCGTCCGGAGGCATTGGCCATGAGGATACCGACCGCGCGCGCGCGACTGGCGCTGATTCCGGCGCTGGCCGGGGCACTCTCCGCCGGGACGTTTCCCGAGGAGGGCCTCCACGCCGGGAGGATCGCGGCCGGGACACTTCCCGCAGCGGCGCAGGTGCCCGCCCGTCCGGCCCCGGTCGCGGTCGCGAAGCCCGATCCGCTCCCGTCCTTCTCCCAGCCCGCCGCCTCACCGGACGGGCGCCGGGTGGCCTTCGTCTCGGGGGGCGACATCTGGGTCGTGGACGCCGCCGGGGGGGGCGCCCGCCTGCTGGTGGCCCACCCCGCCGAGGACACGCGTCCCCTCTTCTCGCCCGACGGCCGCTACCTGGCCTTCGAGTCGGACCGGGAGGGGGGAGACGCCGACATCCACGTGCTGGAGCTGGAGACGGGCGTCGTGCGACGCCTCACCTTCTACGACGACTCCGAGTCGCTGGACGCCTGGTCGCGGGACGCGCGCTTTCTGTACTTCACCTCCTCGCGGCGCGACCCGGGCGGGCAGAGCGACGTCTACCGCATCCCGGTGGCGGGCGGCACCCCGGTGCCGGTCACGGACGACCGCTACGCCGCCGAGTACCACGCGGCGCCGTCGCCCGACGGGGAGCGGCTCGCGGTGGTGGCCGGCGGCCGCATGGCGCTGGGACAGTGGTGGCGCCGGGGGAGCAGCCACATCGACGAGACCGCGATCTGGCTGCGCGAGGGTGGGGAGGAGGCGCGCTACCGCCGGATCGTCGAAGGAGGCAAGAACCTCTGGCCACGCTGGTCACCGGACGGGGATGCGCTGGTGTTCATGTCCGACCGGGGCGGGGCCGAGAACCTCTGGACCGTGACCGCTGCCGGCGAGGCCCTCACGCCCCTGACCGCCTTCACCGACGGGCGCGTGCTCTGGCCCGACCTCTCCGTGGACGGCTCGCTGCTGGTCTTCGAGCGGGACTTCGGCATCTGGGCCCTGTCGGCCGGAGGCGAGCCCGCTCCGCTCGACATCCGCCTGGAGGGCGCCGTCTCGGAGCGGGTCACCCGGCGCCTCTCCCTGGACCGGGGCTTCTCGGATCTGGCGCTCTCGCCCGACGGTCTGAAGGTGGCGTTCATCGCGCGCGGAGAGGTGTTCGCCGCAGGGCTGGAGGAGGCGGGCGAGGCGGTCCGGGTCACCCGCACTCCTGCCGCCGAGGGCTCCGTGGCCTGGGCCCCCGACTCCCGGCGCCTGGCCTACGTGTCGCTGCGGAGCGGGGTCCCGGCGCTCTACCTGTACGACTTCGCGACCGGGGAGGAGCGCACCCTGACGGACGGGGGGGACGCCGCCGCCGGAGACCTCACGCCCCGCTTCTCGCCGGACGGGGCCCGCGTGGCGTACGTCCGGGGCGGCCGCGAGCTGCGCGTGGTGGAGCTGGAGACCGGCGAGGACCGCCGGCTCGCCGACGCCCAGCTCTGGCGCCATCCGTTCGAGCCCGCCGAGCCGCTGGCCTGGTCGCCCGACGGTCGCTGGATCGCCTTCTTCGCCACCGACCGCCGCCTCTTCACCAACGCATGGGCGGTCCTGTCCGAGGGGGGCGAACCCCGTCCCCTGACCCGGCTCGCCAACGGCTCGGCCGGCTCCCTCGCCTGGGCACCCGACGGCGAGCGCTTCTATCTGGACTCCCAGCACCGCACGACCACCGGCCAGTTGCTCGAGGTGGACCTGGTGCCGCGCACGCCCCCGTTCCGGGAGGAGCGCTTCGAGGCGCTCTTCCGCGAACCCGCCGAACCCGCCGCTCCGCCCACACCCGGCGCCCGCTCAGGGCCGCGCGGTGCCGGCACCCGGCCCGGTGGCTCCGCCGGGGGGGAGGGGGAGGGGGACTCCGAGCCGGTGCCGGTGCGGATCGACTTTCAGGGGATCGGAGAGCGGGTCCGCTCCCTGGAGGTGGGGGTGGACGCCGGCGTGCTGGCCCTCTCGCCCGACGGAGGGACGCTGGTGTTCACCGCTTCCGCCGAGGGCCGCACGAACCTCTACGCGGTCCCGGTGGACCCGGAGGACGATGGCGCGCGCGTGGCGCGACAGCTCACCGCGACCGCGGGCGCCAAGGGCCGGCCCTGGTTCACCCCCGACGGCCGGGAGGTGGTCTACCTGGACGGCGGACGCATCCGGCGGGTTCCGGTCGCGTCCGGGTCCGACCGCCCGGTGGCCGTGACCGCGGCCCTGGAGGTGGAGGTGGGTGCGCTCCGGATGGCCGCCTTCCGCCAGGGGTGGCGCTACCTGCAGGAGCACTTCTACGACCCGCGGCACCACGGGGTGGACTGGGAGGCGGTGGGAGAGGCCTTCGCGCCCCGCATCGCGGGCGCGCGCAGCGACGGCGAGATGGCCCGGCTCATGAACCTGATGGTGGGGGAACTGGACGCCTCGCACCTGGGCTACAGTCCGCCCGGGGGCGGTGGAAACGGGGCGGGTGGGGGGCGCCCGCCCGCGACCGGGGACCTCGCCCTCCGCTTCGATCCCGCCGCCCTCGAGCGGGAGGGGGCGCTGGTGGTGGCGGAGGTGATCCCGCTCGGGCCGGGGGCGCTGGCCGGCGTGCGCCGCGGCGATCGGCTGCGGGCGTTGGACGGGGTGGATCTCGCCCCCGGCATCAACCTGAACCGCCTGCTGGAGGGGCGGACCGGCGACAGAGTACGGGTGACGCTCGAGCGATCCGGAGAAGCGGTAGAGGTGGAGGCCCGTCCCGTCTCGCAGGGGCAGGCGCGCCAGGTGGCCTATCGTGCCTGGGTGGCGTCGCGGCGGGCATTCGTGGACAGCGTCTCGGGGGGACGGCTCGGGTACGTGCACATGGCCAGCATGTCGTGGGGTGCCTATCAGCAACTGCTGGTGGACCTGGACGCCGGGAACCACGCCCGCGAGGGCGTGGTGGTGGACCTGCGCGGCAACAACGGCGGCTTCGTGAACGCGTACGCGCTGGACGTCTTCGCGCGCCAGGGGTACCTGACCATGGAGATGCGCGGCTACCCCGAGACGAACGCGCGCAGCGTACTCGGGCAGCGCGCGCTGGAGGCGCCCACCGTGCTGGTGGTCGACCGCAACACCCTCTCGGACGGGGAGGACTTCACCGAGGGGTACCGGGCGCTCGGGCTGGGGCGGGTGGTGGGCGAGCCCACGGCCGGGTGGATCGTCTTCACCTGGAACCTTCCGCTGGTGGACGGCGCTACCTTCCGCATCCCGCGCAGCCGGATCCGTGGGGTGATGGGGGACGACATGGAGCGGGCCCCCCGCCCGGTGGACGTACTTGTGCCACGCCCCCCGGGCGAGACCGCCGCCGGGCGGGACGCGCAGCTGGAGGTCGCGGTGCGGGCGCTGCTGGCCGAGCTGGACGGGGGCGGCGGGTAGCGGACGGTCCGGGCCCTACCGCGGCCCGCCTTCCCGGGACCGGTATCCCACCGGAATGCTCAGCCCCAGCCGGAAGCTCATGAAGTTGGCTTCGGTCTGGTTGGGGAAGAGGGTGATGCTCCCGTCCGGATGGTCGAGGATGTCGCCCTCCCGCAGGTAGCGCGCCACGCCGTTTCGGTGGTACTCGGCGCCCAGGTCGAGGGAGGCCGTCCCGGGCCCGCCCAGCTGGACCCGAAGGCCGCCGCCCGCACGCAGGGCGCCCACCAGGTCGGCGTGGTTGCGGGTGCGGAAGAGGCCCTCGAAGTCGTCGAAGCCCGAGAGGCTCGACGTGGTGGCGAAGTAGCTGAAGCCGAACGTACCGAACACATAGGGGCTCACCTCGCCCTGGCCGGCGATCTCGGGGCCCACCCCCATGTAGGCGACGGCGTTGGTGGTGGTGAGGTCGGCGCCCACGCGGCACCCGATGGGCGCGGCGAAGCAGACCGAGGAGCGCTCGTGCCCGTAGATCATGACCCCCCCGTCCAGGCGAAGCAGGACGGGCGAGCGCTCCCCGAGGCGGGTGCGGAGGCCGGCCTGGCCGCCGAAGCCGCGCTGCACCAGCTGCCCGAACTCGCCCACCGGGTTGGCGCCCAGGAAGGCAAGTTCCAGGTAGAGGCGGGGGAGCGGATGGAGACCGTCCGGGCCCGCGTGGCGGTATTCGCCCCGGTCCGGCTCCCACTCCTGGGCGCCGAGACCCGCGCCGAACGCGGCGCCGGGGGCACCCACTGCCAGGGTGGAGAGAACCGCCAGGGCGAGTCGGCGCGTGCCGGGGCAGCGGCGTTGGATGACGGTGTGCCTGAACATGTCTCCCTCCCTGGCCTCCGGGTATCGCGAGGCGCCGTGGCGGCGTCTGGCCGAAGGGAGTGCACGACGTGTGCCACCCCCGTTCGCCCCGCGCCGGGGAGGGTCGAGGGGGGCGTATGTCCTCCCCGGAGGACAGGAAGGGGAGCGGGCTGTCCCCCGCACCCGGCCCTTGACCCCCGCCCCGCCCGGGCGAGACTTAACCGGCATGAACTCCGTACTCGATGAATTCGCCTGGCGCGGGATGCTGCACGACGCCACCGAGGGCGCCGCCGACCACCTGGCGGGGCTCCCCCGGGTCTGCTACATCGGCTTCGACCCCACCGCCCCCTCGCTCCACGTGGGGAGCCTGCTCCCCATCATGGGTCTGGTGCACCTGCAGCGGGCCGGGCACCACCCCATCGCTCTGGTGGGGGGCGGCACCGGGCTGATCGGCGATCCGTCCGGCAAGACGCAGGAGCGGCAGCTGCTCAC
Source organism: Longimicrobiales bacterium (assembly GCA_032250975.1). GTDB lineage: Bacteria > Gemmatimonadota > Gemmatimonadetes > Longimicrobiales > Gaopeijiaceae > Gaopeijia. Next base: position 18,429 of record JAVVFC010000042.1, read on the forward strand.
CCCCGAGAAGGCGCGGGAGAACGCCGAGGGGATCCACCGGCAGCTGGAGCACTTCCTGGACTTCGAGTGCGCAGCCAATCCCGCGCGCATGCGCAACAACCTGGACTGGCTGGGCCGGCTGCCACTGGTGGACTTCCTGCGCGACGTCGGCAAGCACTTCAGCGTGAACGCCATGATGCGCAAGGAGTCGGTGCGGCGGCGGCTGGAGGGTGAGGAGACCGGGCTCAGCTACACCGAGTTCAGTTACCAGTTGCTGCAGGCGTACGACTTCGTGGAACTGTTCCGCCGTGAGGGGTGCACCGTGCAGATGGGCGGGAGCGACCAGTGGGGGAACATCACCGGAGGCATCGAACTGGTCCGTCGGATGGCGGGGGGCCACGCGGTGGGGGCGGTCTTCCCGCTGGTCACCAACGCCGCCGGCACCAAGTTCGGCAAGACGGAGGCGGGCACCGTCTGGCTGGATCCCGAGTGGACCTCGCCCTTTCGCTTCTACCAGTTCTGGATCAACACCGACGACCACGACGCGCTGCGCTACCTGCGCTTCTTCACCCTGCTGGACCGCGCCGCGATCGAGGTGCTCGAGGCGGAGAGCACCGCCGAGCCGCACCGGCGCCACGCCCAGCGGGCGCTGGCCGAGGACGTCACCCGTCGGGTGCACGGCGAGGGCGGGCTGGCCCGCGCCCGCCAGGCCACGGAGGCTCTCTTCGGAGGCAGCATCGAGGGGCTGGGGGCCGCCGAGATCGAGGAGATCTTCGCCGACGTGCCCTCCTGCGAGATTCCGGCGGTCGAACTGGAGGGGGAGGGCGCCTCCCTGCTGGACCTGCTGGTGCGCGCCGGAGCGGCCACCTCCCGCGGCGACGCGCGCCGCGGCGTCGAGGGAGGTGGGATCTACCTAAACGGGGAGCGCGCCACGGACGCGCAGGCGCGCGTCCTACGCGAGCGCGCAGTGGAAGGCCGCTTCCTGGTGCTGAGAAAGGGGAAGAAGCACTACCACCTGCTCCGGGTCGTCTGAGGAACCGGGCCGGGCGCCCCGGCCCGGCTCAGGACCCGCCGACCAGGCTCAGCGCGCGCCGTACCCCGAAGTTGATGCCCCACTCGCCCTCCTGACGCGGGGCGTCGTAGTCCTCGTGCACGGGCCACTGGAACTCGAAGTCGAGTTCGGTTCCGGCCAGCAGCCCCTCCAGGAGCCGGATGTTGAGCCCCAGCGGGACATCCACCCGTGTGCCGGCCGAGAAGGCCGACACCTGGCCCGGGTCCAGGTCCGGGTTCATCGCGGGGTCGAAGCCCTCGAGGCTCTCCCACTTGGAGACGCGGGCCCCGGTGGTGAGCGCGAAGTGGTCGTTCAGAACGTACCCCGCCCAGAGGGCGCCGTCGAAGCGGTCTCCGTGCCGGTACCCCCGGTCGTTGTCGTCCAGGCGGAAGCGCGCCTTCACCTGCGCCCCGACGGTGGCCTTGTCGTTCTGGATGGAGAAGACGGCGCCCGGGACGACCGAGAACGACCCGGTGCCGAGCTGCATCTCGTAGGCGAGCACCCGGTTGGTGCCGACCAGATCGGGCCCCACCTTGTCGGTGGATCCCGTGGGGATCTCCACGCCGCCGATCAGGTGCGCGCGGATGCGGTTTCCGCTGAAGATCTCGATCAGGGCCGCGGCCTCGATGTCGGAGATTCCCGACGAGTTGTTCTCGACGAAGACGAATTCGTCCCCGAATTCACGGTCCCGGTCCATCCAGGCCGCCGACGCTTCCAGCGTGAGCCCGTTCGCCACGCCGAAGGCGGCCGTGAAGAAGTGCGCCTTCTCGGTGCGGCTGAAGGGCGCGCCCTGGAAGAGGCTCAGCACCTCGAGCCGGTCCAGGTTGTCGGTGCCGATACGGGTGTCGCCGTAGTCCATGTAGTGCAGGCGGTACCCGAACTCGAAGGTGCCGGCGTCCAGGATGCGGGAGCCCAGGATCGCGGAGGGCGCCCGCGCGTCGGGCCGGTCCGATGACCAGGGCGTGTCCTCGACCTGCGCCGCGGCGGGTGCGGCGACCACGGTCAGGACGGCCAGTGCGGCGAGGCTCTTCCGGAGCATGCCGTGTCCTCCAAGGGGGATGGTGAGATTCGTCACATACAGTTCCAATGTGGACGAACCCCCGGGCTGAGAACAAGTGTTTCTTACAGCGCGGCCGGAATCCCCCAGGCGTCCACCGCCGTGACCGCCAGCGGGCGCAGCTCGTCGGCCAGGGCCGCGACCTCACTCCGGATGGCGCGGCTCTTGGGCGGTTCCAGGTAGCCGGCTTCCAGGAACCACCCCCGGTCGGCGTCCAGGCGGGCGAGTTGCACTGGCCGATGGAGGTCGTGCTCTCGGCCGAAACGCCCGAGCTGCGCTATCCATCCTTCGGCTGCGAGGGCATCTGGCAGGTGCTGCGCGTCGAGGATGCCGAAATGCTGGGCATCGAGACGATAC
>JAVVFC010000043.1:0-19713 GCA_032250975.1 Longimicrobiales bacterium
ACCGGAGCCCGCGCCTCGAGCGTGGGGACCAGCTCCCGGCCGATGGCCCGGGCGATGACCCGGATCTGGTCCACCAGCGCGTCGAACTGCTCCGGATAGAGGGACTGCGCCCCGTCCGAGAGCGCCCGGGTGGGTTCGGGGTGAACCTCCACCATGAGGCCGTCCGCACCCGCGGCCACCGCGGCCCGCGCCATGGGCGCCACCTTGCTCCGGATGCCAGTGCCGTGGGAGGGGTCGGCGATGATGGGGAGGTGTGAGAGCCCCTGCACCACCGGAATCGCGGTGAGGTCGAGAATGTTGCGCGTGTGGGTGTCGAAGCCGCGCACGCCCCGCTCGCAGAGGATCACCTCTGGATTCCCCTCGGCCAGGATGTACTCGGCGGCGAGCAGGAACTCCTCGATGGTCGCGCTCATCCCCCGCTTGAGCAGCACGGGCTTGCCCATCTGTCCCGCGCGCCGCAGAAGGGGGTAGTTCTGCATGTTGCGCGCGCCGATCTGGATGATGTCGGCGTAGCGGGCGACCAGTTCCACCCCGGGGGCGTCGAGCGCCTCCGTCACCACCGCCATGCCGGTCTCCGCACGCGCCTCCGCCAGCAGCCGCAGCCCCTCCTCGCCCAGCCCCTGGAAGGCGTAGGGGGAGGTGCGCGGCTTGAAGGCGCCGCCCCGCAGGATGGTGGCCCCCGCGACGCGCAGGTGCCGGGCGGCGGTGAGGATCTGCTCGCGGCTCTCCACCGAACAGGGGCCCGCCATGAGTACCACCTCGGTGCCGCCGATGACGGTCCCGTTGGCGAGGGTCACCACGGTGTCCTCCTCGCGCCACTCCCGCGAGACCTGCTTGTAGGGATGGGTGACGGGGATGCACTCCAGCACGCCCGGCATCCCCTGCAGGGAGGCGGTGTCCACGCGCCCGTCGTTGCCGATCAGCCCCACGGCGGTGCGCTGACCGCCCGGGATCGGCGTGGCACCGTACCCCATCTCCCGGATGGCTCCCACCACCGCGTCGATCTCGGCAGGGGACGCGTTCTGCTTCATCACGACCAGCATATCGTACCGCTCCTCCTGAGCCGGGGACGGGCACCTGCCCGGCCCCGAGGGGACCCGATTCCGTTGTCAGCCCAGGGCGCCCACCGCGGGCGGGCGCCCGTCGGCCGGCGCCGTCTTCACGCGGCGCCCCGCGCCTGCTCGAGCGCCTCCTCCAGCCGCACACCCACCACCGTGCTCACCCCCGGCTCCTCCATCGTCACCCCGTAGATCCAGTCCGCGGCCTCGATGGTGCGCGGGTTGTGGGTGATAACCACGAACTGCGTGCCCTTCTTGAAGTCGTGCAGCAGCCGGATGAATCGTCCAATGTTGTTCTCGTCCAGGGGCGCATCCACCTCGTCCAGCACGCAGAAGGGAGAGGGCTTCACCAGGTAGATGGCGAAGAGGAGGGAGAGCGCGGTGAGTGCCCGCTCCCCACCCGAGAGCAGATCGATGCGCTGCGTCTTCTTGCCGGAGGGCGAGGCATGGATCTCGACCGGGGACTCGAGCGGATCCTCCTCGTCGGCGAGCCAGATGTCGGCCTCGCCCCCCTCGAACAGCCGCTGGTGGACCTCCTTGAAGTGCTCCCGGATCCCCTGGAAGGTCTCGTGGAAAAGCGCGGTCGCGGTCTCGTTGATCTCACGGATGGCAGCGCGGAGATCGTTGCGGGCCCCCACCAGGTCAGCGTGCTGCTCCTGCAGGAAGGCCAGCCGCTCCGACTCCTCGCGGTGCTCCTCCACCGCCAGCATGTTCACGGGGCCCAGGCGGTCCATCTCGACCACGATCTCCCGGAGTTCTCCATTGAGCTCCTCCGGAGTGCGGGCCGCGTCCGCCTCGTCGAGCGGCTCCGCTTCGGCGAGGAGCGTCTCCAGCGGCCGGCCCCACTCTCCCTCCAGGCGGTCGCGGATCCGGTCCATGCGGCCGTGCAGTTCCTGATGCTCCAGTTCGAGCCGGTGGCGCTGGTCGGTCGCCTCCCGTTCGGCCTGACGCGCGGCGCGCGCCTTGCGCTCCGCCTCCCCCAGCGCTTCCGCCACCTCGGCCAGCGTCCGGTCGCGCGCCGCCAGGTCGGCCTGCGCCGCCTCCCGGCTCGAGAAGAGTTCCTGGGTGGCCCCCGCGCCCCGGGTGCGCAGTTCCGCGGCCGCGGCAAGCTCCTCGCCCAGCGCCCGCTCCTCGGACTCCAGCGCCGCGATGCGGGCCGCGGCACCCGCGCCGGCCTCCTCCAGCGCGGCCAGCCGCTCCCGGAGCCGCGTGCGCTCCCCCTGCAGGCGCGTCTCGCGCACCTCGAGCCGGGACTGCTCCGCGCGCGCGGCCTCCCACTCCTCCTGCACCGCTTCCAGCGCCGCCCGCGCCCGCTGGCGCGCCTCGCCGAGCCCTGCCTCCTCCGTGCGCAGCGCCTCCCGGTCCTCGCGGGCCTGTCCGGCCCGCTCCGAGGCCCGGGCCTGGCTGGCACGCGTTCCCTCGAGCTGGCGCGAGAGCTCGTCACGATGGCGGTCCATCCGGTCCTTGCGGTCGGTGGCCTCCGCCATCTCTGCCTCCGCCTTCCGGTACACGTCCTCGGCGTCCCGGAAGCGCGCCCGCGCCGCCTCAAGCTCAGACTCGGCCGCCCGCAGCGCCGCCTCGGCCTCCTCCCGGCGCGCGCGCATCGCCCCGGCCTGAGCGGTCGCCGCCCCGGCCTCCTCCGACAGCCCCCGCAGCCGCTCCTTGCGCTCCAGCAGGCCGGTCACGCCGGAGGGGTTGCCGATGCGCACCGCTCCGGTCGCGTCCCGCACCGACCCCGAGCGTGCCACCCGCACCCCGGTGCCGGCCAGCAGGTGCTGCTCCTCCTCCACGAGCTCCACCCCCGCCAGCAGGGCCCGCACCCAGGGTGCGCCCTCGCCGCGGGGTCGCACGGCGGCCAGCAGCGTCCCGCGCCCCGAGGTCTCCGGAAGGGCGTCGAGCGGCAGCAGGACGAGGCCCCCACCGCCGGACCAGCGCCCGGCGAACCACTCGCGCACCCGCTCCACAGCGGCGCCGTCCGCCACCACCAGCCCCCGGGCCTGCGGCCCCAGGAAGGTCTCCACCGCGCGCGCCAGTTCGACCGGAGCACCCAGGAAGTCCACCAGAGGGCCGTGCACCCCCGCCAGCCCCGCGTCCAGGACTCCCTGCAGGACGGGCTCCATCCCTTCCCGCTCCCGCTCCATGGCCTCGAGCGCGCTCTGCCGGGACTGGAGCGTCTGCGCCCGGTCGGCCGCCTCCAGCTCCTCGCGGCGCGCGCGGTCCAGCGCCTCCCGTGCGCCGACGACCCGGCGCTCGGCCTCGTTCAGCGCCGACGCCCCCGATTCGACCTCCCGGCGCAGCCCGTCCAGGCGGCCGGTGAAGAGGTCCCCCTGCTCGGTCAGGTCGGTGAGCGCGCTCGACGCCTCCTCCAGCTCCCCCCGCAGACGGGCGAGGCGCCGCCCCAGTTCGGCGGCCTGGGCCTCGGAGGACTCCGCCTCCCCCTCCAGCTGGGCCCCGCGCCGGGCGATCTCGCGCTCCCGCCCCTCGACCGCCTCCAGCGACGCGCGCGCCTCCAGCAGGCGGGCCCGCACCCCCTCGGCGGCCTCGCTCCCGGCCCGCACCTCGGCGCTGACGCCGGCCAGCTCGGCCTCGACCACGTCGGCGTCCGCACGCACCTCTCCGGCCTCGGCCGCGACCGCGGCCGCGCGCGCGCGCGCTTCGTCCCGCTCCCCGCCGATGTGCGACAGGCGCCGCTCCGCGTAGGTCGTCCGCTCCTCCGCGACTGCGAGATCCCGCTCCCAGCGCACCAGCTCTCCCTGGACCCGGTCCAGCAGCCCCGCCGCCTCGCCGCGCGCCCGCTGGGCATCCACCTGCCGCAGGCGCAGGGATTCGAACTCCGTCTCGGCGGCCTGCACCTCGGCCAGGCGGCCCTCCCCCTCCCGGGAACCCCCCTCCAACGCCCGCTCGACCTCCGCGATGCGCACCTGGAGCACCTCCATCTGGTTGCGCACCACCGCCACCTCCACCGACAGCCGCCGGGACCGCAGGGCCAGGTACCGCTCCGCCCTCCCCTTCTGGCGGGCGAGGGAGCGCACCTTGGTCTGCACCTCGGCGATCACGTCCTCCAGCCGCTGCAGGTCCAGCTCGGCGCGCTCCAGCCGGCGCAGGGCGGCCTTGCGCCGGTCCTTGTAGCGCCCGATTCCGGCCGCCTCCTCGAAGAGCACGCGACGTTCGTCCGCGCGGTCGGAGAGGATGGCGTCGATCATGCGGTTCTCAATCACGTTCGCGCCCGCGCCCAGCCCCGTGTCGCGCACCAGGTCCACCACGTCGCGCAGCCGAACCTCGGCGCGGTTGAGGGCGTACTCGCTGCCCCCGTCCCGGTAGACGGTCCGGCCGATCTCCACCTCCTCGAACGGCACCGGGAGCGCCCCGTCCTCGTTGGTGACCACCATGGCGACCGACCCGCGGTTCACCGGGCGGCGGTTGACGCTCCCCTGGAAGATCGCCTCCTCCATCCTGGACCCCCGGATGGCGGTGGGGCGCTGCTCCCCCAACACCCACCGGATGGCGTCGCTGATGTTGGATTTGCCACAGCCGTTGGGACCCACGATGGCGGTCACACCGTCGTGGAAGCGCACCTCGGTGGCGTCGGCGAACGACTTGAAGCCGTGTACCCGCAGGGACTTGAGCTTCATTCCCCGCCCACGCCCCTCCGCTCGGTGAGCACGGCACCCGGAATGCCCGTCGCCGTCAGAGCCGCCGACAGATGGGCGGCCTCACCCGGGTCGGCGAAGGCGCCCGCGTACACACGGTAGGGATCCACCGTCCCGGCGGGGAGCCGGAGGACGTAGGCGGGGATCCCCTCCTCCGCCAGAGCCCGGACCTGATCCTCGGCGGCGGCCGCGTCGGCGTGCGACCCCAGCAGGAAGGCGTAGTCGGTCCGGCGCACGATCCACCCGTCACTCGCGGTGGAGACGGGGGCAAGCGAGCGCCGCACCCCCTCGAGCGCCTCCATATCGGCGGCCGCGCCCGCCAGCACGCGGTGGAACACCGTGCCCCGCAGCTCCACCGGGACGACCACGAAAGGGATCCCGGGAAGCGTACGGCGCAACAGGCGCACGCGCGCCGCGGCCGAATCGGCCACCGCGTAGGAGGCGAGCGCCAGGGCGTAGGCCGCGATGGGGGCCTCGATGGGCGGCTCGACCGGGTCCGATCCGTCGCGAGCGGCGGACGTCGGCGCCGCGCCGGGGCCATCGGCGACGGCGGGCGGCTGCGAAGCGTCCGGAGCATCGGGGACGGCGCTCCCTACCTCCCCTCCGGACGGCGCCGCGGCGAGCGCGGACGTCTCCCGTGCCTCGGCGGTCGACGGATCGCCCCCGCCCACCGGGGTGATGCCCGGGACCGTGAGCCACCCCATGAATCCGGCCAGAACCACCAGCAGTACCACCGCCAGCAGCACCATGAGCAGAGTACGCAGCCACCCGCCCCCGCCGCCCGACCGGGCCGCCGGCCGGTGGCGGGGGCGCGTCACCACCGGGCGGTCCTCCGCCACCGGCCGGCGGCCGGTGCGCGGTCCGGCCACTTCCCCGGGAACATCCGGCTCGCGCGGGGTCCCGGAGGCGGACGGGTCCTCCCTTCCGCCGGCCGGCTGGACAGCCGACGGGTCGGGCTCCGGTGCGCCGGGCTCCGGTGCAAAGGGCGTGGGGTCCGCCAGGATCTCCTCCAGCGAGGGCACGCGTGGCTCCGGGGAGCCCGCAGGGATCGGATCGGCGGTCGGCGGGTCGGGCTCCGGATCCACGTCGAAGCCGAGGTCCGCCACTGGCGGGGACGGGAGGTCCGGCTCGGGCGTCAGCTCGAAGTCGGACTCCGACTCCGGTTCGGGCTCCGGCTCCGGTTCGGGCTCCGGCGCGACCGACGGCGGCGACACCCCGACGGCGGGCGCCTCTGGCGAGGGAGGCGGGCCCACGACGTCCAGCAGCGCGACATCCCCCGGCAGGATCAGGCCGGCCACCTCCTCCTGATCCGCCAGCAGGATGACGCCGTGCGCCAGCGCCAGCAGAGCGTCCTCCCCCGGTGCGTCCAGGGGCAGATAGACGGCGAGCACCGCGCCGGCGTCCCGGAAGCCGGCGGCAAAGTCCCGCCAGCGCGGGTGGGTGCGCAGGGCCTCCCCATGTGGGACCGCCGTGCCCGCGGTCGCCACCAGCAGCCCGTCCGAGAGGGGCTGCGCCATCCGCTGGAAGGAGGTCCCGAAGAGCAGCGCGTCGCTGATCCCCTCCAGATTGTCGAGGCCGGCGGCCAGGTGGAGGTCGGGAGCCTCCACGCCCGCGTCGCAGAGGACCACCTCCGCCCCCACGCTCCCCCACCCGCGGGCGATCTCCACAGCGGCCCGCGCAGCCCATCCGGCGCGGCGCGCCCGCGGAGCCGCGAGCAGGACCACCACGTGCACCCCCGGCCCGGGGCGGGCGACGGCGGGCGCCTCGGGCGCGTCGATGTCCAGGGATTTCCAGCGGCTCGATGGATTCATGGATGGCACCCGTTACCGGTGGAGAGGGCGGACCGTCCCGGAGCGGGAGTAATGGTACCGGCGCCCCCGGAGGTGGGCAATCACGGCTCCCCCGGCTCGTCGGTCAGTTCACAGCGGGGTGCGTCCCCCCAGAGCGCCTCGAGCTGGTAGAAGGTCCGCGCCTGCGGGTGAAAGATGTGCACCACGAAGTCGATGAAGTCCATGAGGACCCACCGGCCGGTTTCGAGACCCTCGACGTGCGAGGGACGGACGCCGTCGTCGCGCAACACCTCCAGGATGTGGTCCGAGATGGCCTTCACCTGGATGTCCGACGTCCCGCTCGCCAGCAGGAAATGGTCGGTCGCGGAGGAGATCCCCCGCAGATCGAGCCCGATCACGTCCTGGGCCTTCCGCTCGAGCGCCGCCTCCCCGGCCCGGCGGACCGCGGCGGGAAGCTCTTCGGGCGTGATGCGGGTGAGGACCTTCATCGGATCAGGCGTCCTCCCGCACGACCTTGACCCCGACCTCCACCGTGACCTCGGTGTGGAGCTTCACCGGAGCCACGAAATCACCCAACTCCTTGAAGGGCTCGGGCATCTGCACCGTGCGCTTGTCGAGCTCGAAGTCGAGCCCGCCCTCGGAGTTCAGCCGTTCGGCGACGTCGGCGCCGGTCACCGAGCCAAAGAGCTTGCCCTCCTCACCCGCCTTGGCGCGGAAGACCAGCACCTGCCCCGAGAGCTGCGCCGCCCGGCGGCGCGCCTCCAGATAGTCCCGGCGGGCACGCTCCTCGCGCAGGCGCTGCTCCTCCTCCAGCCGGCGGATGTTGGTCACACTCGCCTCGTAGGCCAGCCCCTGGGGCAGCAGGTAGTTGCGGGCGTACCCCGGCTTCACGTCCACCACGTCGCCCTGCTCACCCAGGTTGGACAGGCTCTCCTTCAGAATCACCTTCATCGTTCTCTCCTTGCTTCCCGTTTCAACGCGCCCGGCGTCATCGCGCCGGCGACCCCGCCCTGGCCCGGATGTCGAGCCAGGTGTCTCCCAGGCCCACCAGCGTGGCCGCAGCCAGCAGGACGGGCGCCATGAACAGCATTCCCAGCGTTACCAGGACTCCCCCCAGGAGCGTCAGCCCACCGCTCAGGAAGAGGAGCACGCCGAACCCACGGAGCGCGTAGAGCGCCCCCATGAAGACGAGCGTGTTGGACCCGGCCCGCGTCCACCCTTCTCCCAGCGCGAGGACCACCATCAGCAGTCCCGCGATGAAAACCCAGACCAGCTGGTCCTCGAAGCGGAAGTTCCGCACCGGGCCCAGCGCCCCGTGACGGTTCACCGCCAGCCGGCAGTACCCCCACCAGGCCAGCGCCAGCCCGGCGGCGGTGGTGAGGCCCAGAATGGCCGGAAAGAGCGCCGCCTGCACCTCCACGGACCGGAGCACCGAGGCCTCCAGCTCGCGAGCCACCTCGCCGCCTCGCGTGACCTCCCCCAGCAGAGCCAGTGCCTGACCCATCCCCTCGAGCACCCGCTGTCGCACCTGCCAGTCGATCACGCCCCACCATCCGGGCTGGAACGCCAGGGCTAAGCCAGCGGAAACGCCCGCCCCCCCCACCGTGGCCAGGACCCGGTGCGAAAGCCGCAGCGAGGGCGCGACCAGCGTCAGGGCGACGAACCATCCTCCCGCGAGCACGGCCCAGCCGCGCTCGACGTACCAGAGTCCCCCTCCCCCCACCGGTATCGCCAGGCGGAGCGCCACCAGCAGCCCCAGCAGCAGCACGAATCGGCGCCGCACGGGCAGGAAGACCACCAGCAGCAAAAAGGGCACCGCCACGAGAGGAAACGGACCCGCCACCCCACCGGAGAGCAGCACCAGCCCGAGTCCCAGCGCCCGGACCCACTCCCGGCCGTGGACCTCCTCGGGCACGCCCGCCTCCCCCCGGTCGCGGTCCCGACTCACCGGGTCAGACCTCGTGGTCCCGCATGTAGGGGATGAGAGCCAGATAGCGCGCACGCTTCACCGCCGAACCGAGCTGGCGCTGAAAGCGGGCACTCACCTTGGTGGTGCGCTTGGGCAGGATCTTCCCGGACTCGGTGAGGAAGCGGGAGAGGGTGGCCACGTCCTTGTAGTTCAGGAGCGTGACCGCCGGACCCTCGTGCCGGCGCCGCCGGCCCCGGCCTCCGGAGAACTCCGGGGGCGAGTCGTCGTCACTCTCCAGGTCGTCCTCCTCGTCGTCGTCGTCCTCGTCGTCCGCCACGCCCTCGCCCTCGCGCTCGGGACGGTCGGCGACCAGCGAGAGGCCGGTGGTGGGCTCGCCCTCGTTGAGCACCAGCAGGTAACGGAGCACCTGCTCGTCGAGCTTGAGCTGACGCTCGAACTCGGGCAGCGCGTCGGGATCCGCGTTGAAGTGGACCACCACGTAGTACCCGGTCTTCTGCTTGCCCACCGGGTAGGCGAGCTGGCGAGCGCCCCAGTGATCCACGGCGACGATCTCGGCGCCGGCCGCGACCAGCCCACCGTGGTGCTTCTCCAGGCGGGCATCGACCCCCGCCTCATCCAGGGCGGGGTCGAGGATGTACACGATTTCGTAGAGCCGCATCTGCGTTCCCTCGGTCCGTGTGAGTGACGGGCCCCGCCCGCGGGGAGCCGCCGCGGAGCGGTCTCCAGGGGTGGAGCGGGATGAATTTTCAGCCCTGCAACTTAGCCCCCGGGCGCAGGCGGTGGAAGGGCGGGGACGCGATCGCCTCAGACGTTGAAGCGAAAGAGCATGATGTCGGCGTCCTTCACGACGTACTCCTTCCCCTCGGACCGGAGGCGCCCCTGATCCTTGGCGGCCTTCCACGATCCGAGCTTCACGAACTCGTCGTAACCGATGGTCTCGGCCCGGATGAAGCCCCGCTCGAAGTCGGAGTGGATCACCCCGGCGGCCTGCGGGGCCGTGCTTCCGGACCGCACCGTCCAGGCTCTGGACTCCTTCTCCCCGGTGGTGAAGAAGGTGATGAGCCCGAGGAGCCCGTACGCTTCGCGGATGAGCCGGTTCAGCCCGGGCTCCTCCAGGCCGAGGTCGTGCAGGAACTCCATCTTCTCGTGGGGCCGGAGCTCGGCCAGCTCCGACTCGATCGCGGAGCAGATGGTGACCACCCGGCCCGCCCGGTCCCGCTCCACCGATTCCCGCAGGGCGGCGACCCGGGGGTTCTCCCCCCCGGGGAGGTCGTCCTCCGAAACGTTGGCGACGAACAGGACCGGCTTGGCGGTGAGGAGCTGGAAGCCCCGGAGCACGCGGGCCTCCTCCGGGTCGAGTTCCAGGTCGCGGGCCGGTCCGCCCCCGGCCAAGACCGACTGGGCCTTCTCCAGCAGCGCCAGCTCCTCGCGGGCTACCTTCTCGCCGCTCCGGGCGCGCTTGGTGACGCGCTCGATCCTCTTCTCCACCGCGTCCAGGTCGGAGAGGATCAACTCCGTCTCCACGATCTCACGGTCCCGGACCGGATCCACTCCGCCCAGCACGTGGGTCACGTCCGGATCGTCGAAGCAGCGGAGGACGTGCGCCACCGCGTCCACCTCCCGGATGTTCCCCAGGAACTTGTTGCCCAGCCCCTCGCCCTCCGAGGCACCCTTGACCAACCCCGCAATGTCCACGAACTGGATCACGGTGGGGACCCGGCTCTTCGACGCCGTGAGCTCGTGGATCCGGTCCAGGCGCGGATCGGGCACCTCGACCGTGCCCACGTTGGGGTCCACGGTACAGAACGGGTAGTTCTCGGAGGGCGCGCCCATCGAGGTGAGCGCGTTGAAGAGCGAGGACTTGCCCACGTTGGGAAGTCCCACGATTCCGACCTTGAGCATGATCCTGACGGAGAGGCGTGCGGAGGTGGCGGTCCGCACCGGGGGCCCGGCGCGGTGAGAGCCCGGAAGGCTACCCAAAGCCCGCGAAGCGGTCAATTTCGGGTCCTCGGACCCACGCTCCCTCCGGGTGCCGGGCGCCCCGGTCCAAACCGCGCTCGGTTCCGGCCCCGGTGCGGCGGCGTCCCGGGCGCGGTACCTTTCTCGCCATGACCTCGACCTGTGCCGCGCCGTGCTGACCGCCTACGTGTTCGCGCTGGTCCTGGGCGGAGGGCTGCTGCTCGCCTCGATGCTCTTCGGCCTGGACGATGCCGGCGACGCCGACGTCGCCCTCGGCCTGGAGGACGGGCCGGGCGGCGCCGACGCCAAGATCTTCTCCCTGCGAGGGCTGGTCTACGCCGCCTTCGGGTTCGGGGGGGCCGGCACCCTCCTGACCCTGTTCGGCGCGGGCACGGTCGTCACCGCGCTCGCGGCGGTCGTCACCGGCGTGGGCGCGGGGGCTCTGGTGGGAGCCGTCTTCCGCTACCTGAATCGCACCGAATCCGGCGCGCTGCCCGGAGACCGTAGCTTCGCCGGCGCGCGCGGGCGGATCGTGCTCCCGCTCACGGGCGGCACCCCGGGCGCCGTCGTGGTCGCGCGCGGAGGCCGCGAGATCAGGCTGCGCGCCCTCCCCCACCCCTCCGCCCCCGGCGACGCGGCCGGCTGGTCCGAGATCCTGGTGGTGGAGGTGGAGGAGGGGATCGCGCGGGTGGTGCCCGTGGAAGGAAACACACTGCTGGAACCGTAGCCCAGGCGGCGGGTCCCGCCCCGGGCCCCGCGCGCATCATCGACTCCGGAGGCCCCATGCCCGAAGCGCTCATCCTCCCCGCCGTCATCGCCGTCGTCGTCCTGGTAGCCGTGCTGGTGCTGGTGGCCACCGTCCAGGCGCTGATCGTCATCGTCCCCCCCAACCGCGCGGCCGTCATCACGGGTCGTACCCGGCTGCTCACCGACGGACAGAAGGTCGGGTACCGCTCCATCACGGGCGGGCGCACCCTGCGCATCCCGATCGTGGAAACGGTCCAGCATATGAATCTGGAGACGTTCCCAATCGAGTTGTCGGTGAGCAACGCCTTCTCCAAGGGGAACATCCCGCTGAACGTGGAGGCGATCGCCAACGTCAAGATCGCATCGGACCCGGAGCCCGTATTCAACAACGCGGTGGAACGGCTCCTGGGGAAGACGGAGGGCGAGATCCAGGACCTCGCCCGCGACACCCTGATGGGGAACCTGCGGGGCGTGCTCGCCACCCTCACCCCGGAGGAGGTGAACGAGGACCGGCTGGGCTTCGCGCGGGCGCTCGCCGACGATGCGGGGGAGGATCTGGCGGCGCTGGGCTACCACCTCGACGTCCTCAAGATCCAGAACGTCTCGGACGAGCGGGGCTACCTGGAGGCGATCGGGCGCAAGAAGGCGGCGGAGGCCGTGCGCGAAGCCGAGATCGCGGAGGCCAACGCCCATGCCGACACGCGCGAGGCCCAGGCGGAGGCCCGCAGGCGGGCGGAGATCCGGGAGGCCGAGACCCAGGTCACGGTCGCGGAGGCCCAGAACCGGCTCCGGGTGCGCACCGCGCAGCTGGACGAGGAGGGCGAGATCGCGGAACGCACCGCGCGCGTGAAGGCGGAGCAGGCCGAGGTCGAGGCCCAGCGCGAGCTCGAGGTACGGCGCGTCCAGCGCGAGCAGGAGCGCCTGCGCGCGGACGTGGTCGAGCCCGCCAACGCCGCGCGCGAGGCGGCCAAGGCGGCGGCGGAGGCCGAGGCGGCGCCCATCCTGGAGCGCGGAAAGGCCCAGGTGGAGGTCCTCCGGCGCCTCTACGAGCAGGTTCAGGCCGGCGGCGAGCAGGCCTTCGCGGTCTTCATCGCCGAGAAGCTTCCGGAGCTGCTGGCCACCTCGGTGCGGGCGGTGGAGGGGGTCGACATCGACCGCCTGGTGGTGCTGGACGGCGGGAACGGGGAAGGCACCGCGAACGCGGTCAACCAGAAGGTGCGGGGGGCGCTGGGCGCCGTGGAGACGCTGGCCGCCTCGCTCGGGCTCGACCTGGAGGAGGTCCTGAAGGCCGCCAACCGCAGGGCTCTGCAGGCCTCGCCGCCGGACGGGGACGGCGCCTGAACGGGCGACGCTCCAGACGTCCGGAGCCGGGAGGGTGACGCGGGGGCGGTGGTCCGGACCCGCCTCCCCCGTCCCCCTATCGGGCCAGCGCCCCCTGCACGGCCTCGACCAGGCGCGGATACCGCTCGAAGGCCCACCGGGCCTCGTCCAGAGAGAGGCGCTCCCGGTTGGTGTGGGCGTAGCGCTCCTCCCCCGGAGCGAATCCGATGGTGGGAATGCGGTGCACACCGCAGGACCAGCCCCCATCGGTGGCGAAGGTCCAGGGGCGGACGTTCGCGGGTCCGCGCCCCCCGTCCCGGCGTCCCACGGCATCCGCCGCCGCGCGGACCACCGGGTGCTCCGGAGCCATGAGGAAGCCGGGGGTCATGAGGCTCCTCTCCCGCGCCAGCCCGGTGAAGCAGGCCTGGTGTTCGGACGCCATGCGCACCGACCACGAAAGGTCTTCCACCGTTCCCGGTCCCATGCACCGCTCCAGCTCCAGGGCGACCCTCTCCAGCAGGGCCTCGTCCGTGGTTCCCGGGAGGATCCGCCAGTCGAGCGCGAGCACCGCCACGTCCGGGATCACGTTGCGGCTCTCGGGGAGCACATCCACCATCGTGGGCGCCAGGGAGGCGGCGCCCAGAACCGGGTCGACCGGCTGGTCCCGGGCAACCCGCTCCACGGCCTCCAGTGCCCGCGGAAGAAGGCAGAGGGCGTTCCGGGCCCGCTCCGGTGCACTGGCGTGCCCGGCCACTCCGGTCAGGACCACCTCCAGCTCGGCCCGCCCCCGGTGCCCGATGCAGACATCGCCGTGTGTGGACTCCCCGATGATCACGGCGTCGGGGCGGACCTCGCCGTCCTCCAGCAGGACCTGCATCCCCAGCCCGCCGCGCTCCTCGTAGACCGTGTGGGCCACGATGACGTCTCCCGGCACCTTCCCCTTCAACGCGGCGGCGGCGTACGTCTGGAGCGCCAGGGGACCCTTGATGTCCATGGCGCCGCGACCGTGCAGGAAGCCGTCGCGCACCTCACCCGCATAGGGGGGAACCTCCCACTCGTCCGGGTCGCCCGCCGCCACCACGTCGGTGTGGCAGTTGAGGAGCACGGCGGGCCCCGATCCCGTCCCCGGAATCACACCGACGACGTTGCCGGCCCGGTCCATACCGGTGCGGGTGAAACCCAGCGCCTCCATCTCCTGCAGGATACGCCGGGCTACGCCCTCCTCCCCTCCCGACGGGGACGGGATGCGAATGAGGTCACGGGCGAAGGCGACGGCGTTCTCGAAGCTCGCTTCCCTGGTCATGGCGCTCCACGGGATGGTTCCGGTTCCGGGCCCCCGCCGGGGGCCCCCTGGGAAGATCGTCCGGAACCGGGGGGAATGAGAAGGGGCCGGGCGCCGAACGGCGCCCGGCCCCTTCCCGAACCTGCCCGGCCCAGGCTCAGGCCAGGAACCAGGGCGCCAGCACCAGGGAGACCACGCTCATGAGCTTGATGAGGATGTTGAGGGACGGACCGGAGGTGTCCTTGAAAGGATCCCCCACCGTATCGCCCACCACCGCGGCCTTGTGCGAATCGGAGCCCTTGCCGCCGTAGGCGCCCCCCTCGATGTACTTCTTGGCGTTGTCCCACGCTCCGCCGGCGTTGGCCATGAAGAGCGCCATGAGGACGCCCGTCACAGTGGCGCCGGCCAGGAGTCCACCCAGCGCCTCCACGCCCAGGATCTTCCCCACCAGCACGGGTGCGAGCACCGCGATCACGCCGGGGAGGATCATCTCCCTGAGCGCGGCCCGGGTGGAGATGTCCACGCAGCGAGCGGAGTCCGGCTTGCCGGTACCGTCCATGATGCCCGGAATCTCCCGGAACTGACGGCGCACCTCGTCCACCATCCCCTGGGCGGCCCGGCCCACGGCGGTCATGGTGAGCGCCGCGACGAAGAAGGGCAGCATCCCCCCGAGGAAGAGTCCGATGACCACCAGGGGATCCACGATGTTGATCCCCGTGGCCTGGAGGCCCACCGCGGAGGTGTAGGCGCTGAAGAGAGCCAGCGCGGTCAGGGCGGCGGAACCGATGGCGAAGCCCTTGCCGATGGCCGCCGTGGTGTTACCGATGGCGTCGAGCGAGTCGGTGATCTTGCGGGTCTCGGGACCCAGGTGGCTCATCTCGCTGATCCCGCCGGCGTTGTCGGCGATGGGCCCGTAGGCGTCGACGGACATCGTCACGCCCACCGTGGCCAGCATCCCCACCGCCGCGATCCCGATCCCGTAGAGGCCGGCGAATGCGAAGGAGACGAAGATGGCGACGCAGATGAGGATGAGGGGAATGGCGGTCGACTCCATCCCCACCGCGAGCCCCGAGATGATGTTGGTGGCGGCTCCGGTCTGGGAGGAATCGGCGATCCGCCGGACCGGACCGGCCGCGGTGTAGTACTCCGTCACCAGTCCGATGAAGATCCCCACGAGGGTTCCCGCCACGATCGCCGCCCAGGGACCCCAGGAGGGGTAGAGCGCGCCCGAGATCGGATTCACCATCTGGAAGCCCATCGACTCGACCACGAAGAACATGGCCGCCAGGAAGAGGGCCGCTGCCACGAAGGTGACGTTGCGGAGCGCCGAAGCGGGATTGGTGCGCTCCAGGACCTTCATCATGACGATCCCCACCAGCGACGCGAGGAGGCCGATCATCACGGTGACGATGGGGAGCGCGACCGAGCCCGCCACGTTTGCGGCGGTGGCGGCGGAGGTGGCTCCGATCGCGATGGTCGCCACCACCGAGCCCACGTAGGACTCGAAGATGTCGGCCCCCATCCCCGCAACGTCCCCGACGTTGTCACCGACGTTGTCGGCGATGGTAGCCGGATTGCGGGGGTCGTCCTCGGGGATTCCGGCCTCGACCTTCCCCACCAGGTCGGCGCCCACGTCGGCCGCCTTGGTGTAGATCCCTCCGCCCACGCGGGCGAAGAGGGCGATGGAGGAGGCCCCCATGGCGAAGCCCGACACGATCTGGGCGAAGCGGGTCATCTCGGCGCCGGTGACCGCCGAAGCCCCGAACGCGAAGTAGAGGATCCCCAGCCCCAGCAGACCCAGCGCCGCGACCGAAAGCCCCATCACGGCACCCCCGAAGAACGCGACGCGGAGCGCCTTGCCGGCCCCATGGTCCTTGGCGGCGGCGGAGGTACGCACGTTGGCGCGCGTGGCCGCCTTCATCCCGAAGAACCCGGCCAGCACCGAACTCAGCGCCCCGAACACGTAGGCGGCAGCGGTCTCGGGGGAGATGGCGAAGCCGAGCAGCACAGCGACGACGGCAACGAAGCCGGCCAGCACCGTGTACTCCCGCCTCAGGAACGCCATGGCGCCGTCGTGGATCTGCTCCGCCAGATCGGCCATGACCTCGGTCCCGGCAGGCTGCTTCTTGACGTAACCGTAGATCCCGGCGGCGGTGGCCAGACCCAGCAGGCCGAGCAGCCACGCCCAGTCGGTGAGAACGACGAAATCCATGGGATGAACGATCCTCTTTGAATGTAGGCGACCGGAACGGGGCTCTCCCGTTCCTCCTTCCCCGAAGGGGCTACCGGCTCTCCCGGAGGGATTACCGATTGAAGCGGCTCATGGCCGCCTCCGTACCTTCGTCCAGCCAGACCTCCACCGCCCGCGTCAACTCCGGGAGCAATGCCACGACCCGGTCCTCCTCCTCGGCCGGCATGGGCGAGAGCACCCAGTCGGCCAGGTCCTCCCCCGGCGGACACCGCCCCACCCCGATCCGAAGGCGCGGGTATTCCCGCGTCCCCAGCACGGCCTCCACCGACCGCAGTCCGTTGTGTCCGCCCGCCGACCCGGAAGGCCGGAAACGGACGCGTGCCGCGTCCAGCGAGGCATCGTCCACCACCACCAGCAGGTCCGTGGCGGGGTCGAAATCCGCCGCGCCCCGAAGCGGCGCCAGTGCCGCCCCGCTGCGGTTCATCCAGGTGGTGGGCTTGACCAGCGTCACCCGCTGTCCACCCACCGTGCCCTCGTTCACCAGCGCCCGCCCCTCACGGCGAAACGACCCCATCCGCCAGTCGTGCGAGAGCCGGTCCAGCACCCACCACCCCACGTTGTGGCGCGTTCCGTCGTACTCGGGTCCGGGATTCCCCAGCCCCGCGATCACCTTCACCGGGCGTCGCCGTCAGCAGAGGGTGGGAATCGACACCGGGGGGGTGGTCACGCCCCTTCGGTGCCGTCGTCCCCCTCCTCGTGACCGATGAGCTCGGGCTCGGCCGGCTCCTCGGCGTCCTCGTCCTCCTCGTCTTCAGCCGCCAGACGCGGGGGCGATACCACCACCAGCGTGGTCTCGGGGTCCAGTTCCAGCGTGACGCCCTCGGGCAGGACAAGCTCGCCGGCCAGCACCTGGTCGTTGATCTCCAGTCCGCTCACGTCGAAGATGACCTCGTCCGGGATCAGCGAGGGGATGGTGCGCACGGGCAGGTCGTGGTGGAGTTGCTGGAGCACACCGCCATGGTTCTTCACCCCGGGGGCGTTTCCGTGCAGGTGGAAGGGGACGTTGACTTCCAGCTCTACGCCCTTCTGCACCCGGTAGAAGTCCACGTGCAGGATGTCGGGACGGAAGGGGTGCACCTGCACTTCCCGCACCAGGGTGTCGATGGGCTCCTTCTCCCCCGCCACCTCGAGGGCCACGATGGTGTTCTCCACCGAGATGTTGTTGAAGAGGAGGCCGGTCTCGTGGGCGTCCAGCGAGAGGAGGAGCGCCTCGTCCCCCTGCCCGTAGACCACCCCGGGAACCCGTCCGGAGGCGCGGAGCTTGCGGGCGACGCCCTTCCCGACGGCGTCCCGCGATTCAGCCTTGAGTGTGGCACGCGTGCTCATGTGTTCACCTGGTCGTTGTCACGGAACTCGAAGAGCTGGCTCACCGACTCGTTCGAGTGGATGTACTCCACGGCGTTGGCCAGCAGCCCCGCCACGGAGAGGATGGTCAGACGTTCGAAGCGCCGCTCCGCCGGGATGTCGATGGTGTTGGTCACCACGAACTCCTCCAGGGGAACGGCAGAGAGTTTTTCGGCCGCCTGGCCGGAGAGCAGGGCGTGGGTGGCGCAGGCGAACACCCGGCGCGCGCCTCGCTCCTTGAGCGCCAGCACGGCGTTGGCCAGCGTCCCGCCGGTGTCGACCATGTCGTCCGCCAGCAGGCAGTTCTTGCCCTGGACGTCCCCCACCACGTTCATCACCTCGGCGACGTTGGCCGCGGGCCGGCGCTTGTCGATGATGGCGAAGTTCCCCCCCAGACGCTTCGAGAAGCCCCGCGCCATCTTGGCGGAGCCGACGTCGGGGGCCACCACCACCAGGTCCTCCAGCGCCTTCTCCCGGAAGTAGCGGGTCAGCACGGGGGCCGCGTAGAGGTGGTCCACCGGGATGTCGAAGAAGCCCTGGATCTGGTGCTGGTGGAAGTCCACGCTCACCACCCGGTCCGCCCCCGCGGCCACCAGCATGTTGGCCATGAGCTTGGCGCCGATGGCCACCCGGGGCTGATCCTTGCGGTCCTGGCGGGCGTAGCCGTAGTAGGGTACCACCGCGGTGACCCGGGCGGCGGAGGCGCGCTTGGCCGCATCCAGCAGGAGCAGCAGTTCCAGGGTGTGGCTGGCCGGCGAGTTGGTGGACTGGATGATGAAGACGTCCCGCCCACGCGCATTGCGGTCGATGCGCACGAAGATCTCGCCGTCCGCGAAGTCCCGGATGGTCAGCCCGTCGATGGTCTGTCCGAGCTGGTCCGCCATCTCCTGAGCAAGGGGCAGGTTGGCGCGCCCTGCGAGGAGGAGAAGCGGTCCTCGGTTGTAGGTGGGTTCCATGCGGATTCCGGCAGCAGCCGTTCAGCGGGGGAGGCGAAAGCCAAGAAAGTTAGAAGCGGCCCCGATAAGCGTCAACGCAAACGAGCTCCCATCCGGGCGGTGCGCTCCGCTGTCAGGGGCTCGCGCCCCGGCATGCGCACCGTGACCCGGATGCGGTAGTCCCCGGGCGCGGCATCGGTGGGCAGCTCGACCTCGGTGCTGCGGAAGTGGGGGCCGGGCGCACGGGGTCCCTCCTCCCGCCAGGCCAGTTCGACCCGCTCCCCCGCTCCCCCCAACCCCAGCAGCCCCCCAAGCCGGCGCAGCAGCCCGCCGCCCACCCTGTGGACCTCCAGCGCGTACTCCAGCGTCTCCGGGTGCCATCCCAGTCCGTGCACCTCCCACCCCACCCGGAATCGATCGCCGCCCGACGGAATGGCGTCGCGCAGCGCCGGTAGCGCCTCTTCCAGCGTGGCCGGGTCCGTTCCGTCCGCCTCGGCCAAGATCAGATCGGAGAGGGTGGGCAGGTCGGGCGGGAAGCCGGTGAAGGTGATCCCCTCCCGCACCCGGCCCGCCCGCAGCGAGTCGGGCGCCCAGACCTCACCGCTCACCAGGTACTCCCCCGGCGGGAGCGCGATGCGCACCGACCCCGAAACCCCCGGCGCGGTATCGGCGGCGGCGAGCGACCCCGAGCGCAGCGCGAAGAGGCCCACCCGTGGCGGAAGCCCGCGGAAGGCGGGGGGGACGGGGAGGGTTGGGTGCCCGTGCCCGCGGTGCCAGGTCGTGTCGGGCGGCAGTTCGAGGCGCGCCGCCAGCACCAGGCTGTCGCCGCGTGGGAAGCGCAGCACCGGTCCCGGTACCGGCAGGACCACCGGAGCGTAGGCGGGCGCGTACACGGCGGCGGGGTTTCGCCGCCCGGCCGGGTTCCACGCTTCGGGCGGTGTGCCGCCCGGTCCGGCGAGCGCGGCCGCGGGCGGAAGGTGCCCTCGGCTCTCGGGGTGGTGCTGCCCGACCGCGCCCGGAGCCGCTCCCCGGTCCGCGGGACCCGGCCGCACCCGCTCCCACCCCGCCTCGGGCCCGAAGCGGACCAGCGCCTCGGTCAGGTCGTCTCCCCAGCGCAGGCCGTAGGGGTTGACCGCCCCGTCCCGGATGCGGGCCAGCACCTGGCGCGCCAGGTGCTCCGTCCACCGGTCGTTGCCGGGCACCAGGAAGAGTGGATCGGCCATCTCCCAGAAGCCGGCTCCCTCCCACCACGCCGCCTCCACACGGCCGGAGACGCGTGCGCGCCCCTCCCGGCCCAGCAGGATGGCGGGATCGGTCCAGCGCTCCGCCTCCTCCGGGTCCCGGGCCGCCAGAGCGCGTCGAAAGGCGCCCTCCGCCTCCACATAGCGCTGCAGGGCGTGCAGCGCGTACCCCCGCAGCGCCGGACACCACCAGGTCTCCGCCGGGG
>JAVVFC010000044.1:0-19234 GCA_032250975.1 Longimicrobiales bacterium
GGCACCAGCGCTGCGCCCAGCGCGACGGCGGCCAGGAAGAGCGTGACGCCCGCCAGGACGACCAGGTCCGAGCTGTCCACACCGAAGAGGACGGCCTGCGCGGCCCGGCTCATGAGCACGGCGAGCGCCAGGCCCAGCGCGCCGCCCACCAGCACCAGCCGCCCCATCTGTCCCAGCACCAGGCGCCGGATCCGGTCCCGCCCGGCGCCGAGCGCCATCCGCAGGCCGATCTCCCGGGTGCGCTGCGACACGGAGTAGGCGAGCACCCCGTAGAGCCCGACGGCGGCGAGCGCGGTGGCGAGCAGGGCGAAGGCGGCCGCCAGGATGCTGATGATGCGGTCCAGCACCACGTTCTCCTTCACCTGGGTGGCCAGCGTCTTGATCTCCTCCACCGGCAGATTGGGGTCCACCGCGCCGACCACGTCGGGGATCCGGGCCAGCACCTCGGGCGGATCCAGCGCCGTGCGGGCGTAGAAGGTCATGAAGCCGGCCGGAGGGACCTGGCGGTAGGGCAGGTAGAAGACGGGAGGTACGGGATCCTTCACGTGGCTGTAGCGCGTGTCCCGGATGACGCCGACGATCTGGATGTCGAGTTCGGGATCGGGACCTCCGCTCGTGGACATCCACTTCCCCACCGCGCCCGCCCCGTCCAGCCCGAATTTGCGGGTGAAGGCCTCGTTCACCACCGCGACCCGCGGCGCGCCGTCCGTGTCGGAGGCGTCGAACTCCCGGCCGGCCAGCAGCGGAATCCCGAGCGTGCTGAAGTAGCCCGGACCCACCTGGTTCATGCGCGAGTTGTCGTCGATGTCGGGGCCGCGCTCGAAGCCCTCCACGGCCACGTCCGTCCCCCAGCTGTTTCCGGCCAGCAGCGGGACGAGGCTGGCCGAAACCGACGTCACCCCGGGCTGGGCGGCGAGCTCCTCCTCGACCCCCCGGAACACCTCCAGCGTGCGTGGGGCATCGTACCCGTTCAGCCCGGGGGCGATCTGGAAGGTCACCACCCGCGTGGGCTCGGTGATCCCCAGCTCCACCCGGCTCACGTTCGCCAGGCTGCGGATGAAGAGTCCGGCCGGGACCAGCAGCGCCACCGAGAGGGTGATCTGGGCGGTGACCAGCGCGGTCCGGAATCGCGCCGCTTTCCGCCCCCCGGAGGCCTGGCCGGTGACGCCCTTGAGCACGCCCTGCAGGTCGGGGCGCGAGTTGGCGAGGGCCGGGTAGACGCCGAACAGAACGCCCGTCACGGCGGACAGCCCGAGGGCGAAGGCAATCACACGGAGGTCGAGGGCCACGCTGAAGCTGCTCGCGGCTTCGGGCGGGATGATCGATCCGATGAACCCCAGCGTCCAGCGCGCCACCGCCAGGCTGGCGAGCCCGCCCAGCGCCGCGAGCAGCACGGAGTCCCCGAGCAGCTCCCGCACCAGGCGCGCCCGGCCGGCGCCCAGCGAACTGCGGATGGCGATGTCGTGGCTGCGGCCCGCCCCCCGGGCCAGCAGGAGATTGGCGATGTTGGCGCAGGCGATGAGCAGCACCGCGGCCGTCACCGCGAAGAGGATGGAGAGCGGCGTGCGCACCTCGGCATGGAGCGAGCTCTGCCCCCGGTACCCCGGCTCCAGCACGACCCGCTTGCGGCGAAAGCGCTCCAGGGTCGGAGCGCTCATCCCCTCCTGCAGCGGCGCCTCGACCTCCTGGACGATGGCGCTGTAGGTGCGGTTGATGGCGTCGTCGGCCTGCTCGAGGGACGCCCCCGGCGCCAGACGTCCGAAGACGTACGCCCAGTAGCTGCGGCGGTTCTCGAAGCCGGGGTCTCCGCTCGGACTCAGCACGCCGCGCATGACGAGCGGCACGTAGAGGTCCGGGTCGGCCCCAAGCGTGGTGCCCCGGAAGCGGCGCGGCGCCACCCCGACCACGGTGAGCGCCTGGCCGTTCACGATCAGCGTGCGGTTCAGGATGCCCGCGTCGCCCCCGTGGCGGTTCTGCCAGTAGTCGTAGCCCAGCACGGCCACGAAGCTGCCCCCCTCCACGCGGTCGTCCTCGGGACCGAGCAGGCGCCCGAGCGCCGGATCGAGGCCCAGCACGGAGAAGTACCCGCCTGAGACCAGCAGGCCCTCTCCGCTCTCGGTCTCCCCGTCTCGCGAGAGGTTCGCCTCGAAGAGCCGGTGCGCCGCCAGCCCCGTGAAGGGTCCGGGGTCGCCCTCCAGGTCACGAAACATGGGGTAGCTGAAGACCACGTCGCAGTCCCCGGCCTGGTTGCAGCTCTGGGAGCCGGGCTTGGGACCCGGGGCCGAGACGTTGACCAGCCGGTCCGGCTCGGCCACCTTGAGCGGGCGCAGCAGCATCTGGTCGAAGAGCGAGAAGATGGCGGCGTTGCCGCCGATGCCGAGCGCGATGGAGAGGATGGCGACCGCCGTGACGAACGGCGATCGGACGAGCGAGCGCAGCGCGCGCTTCAACTCCGGCATGACGGCTCCGGGGTCCGGGGGATCAAGGTCTTCCTGGTACGGACGGAGCCGGTCGGAGAAAAGTTGCAGCGGGGGCACCGCCGTGACCGAACCCGCATCGTGACCGAGATTCCGCACCTTGCCCTCCTGGCCGGGTACGCCGCCGCTCTGGCCGGGTGGTGGGGGATCCACCGGCTGATACGGCCCGGGCTCTGGCCCGCGGGCGAAGCGGTGTCGTTCGAGCGCCCCTGGGCGGAATTCGGCCTGGCCGTACTCGCCGCGGCCCTGACCCCCCTGGTCGGGCAGTTCTGGGTGCGCGGGCTTCTGTTGCCCGAGGAGGGGGCGTTCGGTCCGCTCCTGGCCTCCGTCAATCAGATCGCGATCTTCGCGCCGGTGCTGGCCTTCATCGGGCTTCGCGGACTCGACCGGAACGGCGTCTGGCTCGGAGGAAACCGGATCGGCGAGAGGCTGGGGGCGGGCGCCGTCCTGGCCATGCTCGCGCTCCTGGCCTGGAGCCTGGTCCGGGCCGACGACCACGGATTTCTGACATCGCTCCTCCGTGTGCCCCGGTACGGGAATCTGGACGTTCCGGTCCAGGTCCTCCTCGAGGACGTCACCATCGCCCTCCTGTTCGTCCGCCTGTGCGCCGCTGCCGGACACCGGGTCGCGATCGGCGCCGTGGCCCTCCTCTTCGCGGCGGGGCACGTCCCGACGCTGCTCGCAACCGGCGCCCCCCTGGCGGAGCTCGTGGCGCTTCTCGGGGACGCAGGGCTCGCGGCTCTGGTCCTCTCGGTTCTCTGGCGCTCCCGGGACATCACCTGGTTCTGGCTCGTCCACACCATGCTGGACATGACTCAGTTCACGCGCGTCACCGGCGTCTGAGCGTGCGGTGCGCCGCGTGGATGCGTCCTGCCGGGGACGCGCCCTCAGGCGCGGAACGCCTCCCATAGCCGCGCGGCCGCCTGCGGGTCCGCGGGGTCGTGGTCCACGCAATCCACGCGCAGGCTGCGGTCGCCGAAGGGAGCGTCCACCAGCGCGCAGTGGTGGGGCGCCGCGGGATCGGTGTGGGCGTGGGGGCGGAAGTAGCGGCAGGTGACGCACATCCGGGCCGGAGCGATCCGACCGCGCTCCTGCAGCCCCCGGATGACCGTGAGGAGCGTCCGCATGAGCACCGCGCTCTCCTCACCGTCCAGCAGGGCGACCGCCTCGAGCAGGACATCGGGCCACTCGGACAGCTCCCGGGCCAGCACCCGCCCCTCGGGCGTGGGACGGACCGCCAGGGCCCGCCCGTCCTTCGGGTCGGCCCCCTTGACCACCAGCCCCTTCGCCTCCAGCGCCGAGACGGAGTCGGACGCCGTGGGCGCGTTCACGCCGAGCTGCCGGGCGATGGCGGAGAGCCGGAGCGGGGCGGCCCCGGGGCGGGCGAGCACGATGAGGACCTGCGCCTGGGTGGGGTTCAGACCCCGGGGCGCCGAGTCCCTCCACGCCTGCTCCCGGAGCGCCAGCCCGATCTTGGAGAGCGCGACCAGCGTGCGCTCCCCCACGCTCTCGACGTCCTCGAAGGGGGGGGACTCCGCCCCGCCTCCCCGCCCCGGCGGGCGCTCGCCCCTGGCTCGGATGCTCAACGCCTGGACCCCTCCTGCACGGTGAAGGGCAGCGAGAGGTCCCCGGAGAGGACCTCGTAGACCTCGTAGACCCCCAGCAGCGGGCGGTCCGGGTCCGACGTGTTCACCTCCATGTACGCCGTGACGGCGTCGAAGGTGAAGTCCCGCCGGCCCGCCACCCGGTCCACGGGGACGATCACCCGCAATGTGGCGCCGTCCAGCACCACGGAGAAGCCCGGCGAGTCCAGGTACATGGGCATCCCGGGACTGGTGGGCGGCAGGTCCTGCTCGATGCGCCGCGTCTCCTTCACGGCGAGCCCTCCGGGGACGCGCGCATCGGGCGCGAGCACCACCCAGTGGGTGTGGAAGCGGACGCCGTCGTTGCCGTAGTCCCCGTCCCCGTTCTCGTCCCAGAGGGGCGTGTCGTCGAAGTCGGGGTGGGCGGTGGCCGCCAGCGCGACCACGCCCTCTCCGGGGGCGAAGCCCACGTTCTCGGGCCGGAGCGTGGTCGGAAACACATAGCCGAGCACGGGAGCCCCGTCCATCCGCCCGCGGGCGGCGGGAACGGTGGCGCCCGCCGAGCCCGCGACATCCTGCTGGAAGACCAGGAGCTGCAGGTCCGGGAGGTACTCGACCCGGGCCGCGGTGATGTCCAGGTCTGCGGTGGCGGGCGTCGGGGTGACCGGGCCCTGGGCGGACGCGGCGTCCGAGAGGGTGAGCGACAGGGCGAGCAGAAGGGCGAGCCGGAGGGTGAGCGGAGAAACAGGCCGGAGGGCGAGCGGAGGGTGCGGCGTGGGGGCGGTCGGGGTGCGGCGCATGACGGAGGGGCCTCTCGGTTGGGGGGTGGAGACACAGCTCCATGGTGGAGATGCGATTTTAGTTTGGAGTCCGAAATTATTTTACACCCGTCCCGCCGTCAAGAGACCGTCGGGCCGCACGCTCCGCCCTTGACGACCCGCCAGATTGAAGGAGCCCCCGCTCCTCCCGATGGGATCACGCCCATGCATGCGCCCGACCCCCCCCTCGACCCCCGCGGCGACCACCCCCCCGAGACCGCCGGGACGGTCCGGGTCGTGGTCCTGGGCGCCGGCTACGGAGGGCTCACCTGTGCGCTGCGCCTGGGCAGACGCCTGAAGGACCAGGCGGCGGCCGGGGCTGTGGAACTGCTCCTGGTCGACCGCAACCCCTACCACCTGCTGGAGACCCGTCTGCACGAGGCGGCCGCCCGCGGGGCGGAGGTGACCATTCCCCTGGCGCGGGTGCTCGCCCACCGGCCGGTGCGCTTCCTGCTGCGGGAGGTGCTGGGCATCGACGTGGACGACCGGACCGTCCGCACGGATGCGGGGACCGTTGCGTGGGACGTACTGGTGGTCGCGCTCGGCTCGCGGAGTGTGGACTTCGGCATTCCGGGCGTGGCGGAGCACGCCTTCTCGCTCAAGACCCTCGAGGACGCGCAGTCCCTGAAGGAGCACATCGATGCCCGCTTCGCCGAGGCGTCCGGGGAGCCCGATCCCGCGCGCAGACGCTGGCTGCGGCGCATCGTCGTGGGCGGCGGGGGCCTGACCGGCGTGGAGGCGGCCAGCGAACTGGCGGAGCGGGTGCGGCGGCTTGCCGGGCCAAGAGATGACACGACCGAAGAGGCCGAGGTGCTACTGGTGGAGGCCGGCCCCCGCATCCTCCCGTCCCACGAGGACGCCACCGCGAAGCGGGCGGCCGAGGTCCTGCGCCGGGCCGGCATCCGCATCCTGCACGGCACCCGGATCGTCGAGGTCGGGGGGGATCACGTTCGCCTTTCGACGGACGAGGTGGTCCAGGCCGGTACCGTCCTGTGGACCGGAGGTGTGCGCGCATCGGAGATTCTGGAGTCCTCGGGGCTGGCCGTCGCGGCCCAGGGGCGGGTCTACGTGGATGCGTCGCTGAAGGTGCGGGGTGCCGCGGACGTCTACGCCCTCGGGGACGCCGCCCTGGCGGTCGACCCCACGACGGACGAGCCCGTGCCGATGGCCGCGCAGTTCGCCCTCCAGCAGGGGCGTCTGGTGGCCGACAACATCGTGGCGCGCCTGAGCGGTGGAGAGGAGCGGCCCTACCGGCCGCGGGTGCTGGGCGAGGTGATCAGCCTCGGGCGACACCTCGCCACCGGCTGGGTCGCGCTCGGCTGGGCCGGACGGCTGCGCATGACGGGGTTTCTGGCCTCCCTGCTCAAGCGTGCCATCGCCGAGCGCCACCTCGCCTCTCTCTGGCGCGAAAGCCGGCGCTGGGCCCGCCCTGAATAGCCCGACGTCCACCGAGCCCCCCCGGGCCCGTTTCGAGCCCCCCTGACACCCCTCCGAGACTCCCCTGCCCCATGTACACACTGGTTCGCCGCTTCATCAAGACCGGGATCGTCTTCCTCTTCTCGGGCCTCCTGCTCGGGGGCTGGATGCTGTTCGAGCGGGAGGTCCACGGCCGCTGGCCGCACCCCTACCTGGTCTCCGCCCACACGCACGCCCTGCTGGTCGGGTTTGTGCTGTTCCTGATCCTCGGTGTGGCCCTCTGGCTCTTCCCGCGCGCCGACAAGGAGGACACGCGCTACGCCCCCGCCCGTGCCGCGGCATCGTACTGGATTCTGGTCACCGCCACGGCCGCCCGCTTCCTGGCGGAGATCGCGCGCGCGTGGGTCGATCGCCCGCTGCTGGGGTGGGTGGTGCTGGCCGGGGGCCTGGGCCAGATCCTCGGCCTCGCCCTCTACTTCTGGACCATGTGGACGCGGATCCGCCCCGTGGGCAGCCACCTGCGCGAGGCCCGCGGCGAACGGTTCTGAGTCCGGCGAGCGGGTCCGGGAGGAGAGCATCTCACTGGAACCGCAGTCCCACCCTGAGGCGCAGGATCACGGGGTCTTCCCGGAGCACCGACCCGCCCCCCCCGGTACGGGCGAATCCGAGTTCCCCAAGCTTCAGGATGTCTCCGCCCAGGACGAGCCCGACCCTCGGCGAGGCGTCGAACCGCACCCCGACGCCCCCCCCGTAGGCCGACGCCCACGTCGCTTCCTCGGGTGCGAGCGAGTTCGAGCGGCGCTGGGAATTCCGGGCCGCGCCCACGTGTCCGCGAACATCGATGTGCACGAACGATGCCGGGATCGTCACCTCCGGTCCAACGCCCAGGATGACGATCGTATTGTCCGCCGCCTCGGACCCCCCCGAGGGCTCGCCGACCGGCGCGGTCGTCCCCTCCTCCAGTCCGACGAGCATGGCGTCCGCCCGAAGGGCCAGAGCGGGAATCAGCTCGCGCCCGAGGGCGACTTCGAAACCGAAGCCGGAGTCCAGAAAGTCGCTCGTACTCCCCACGAGGAGATTGCCGGTGGCCGACCCCTCCACGAACCAGCCCCGTTGCGCGCGCGCGGGGTTCGACGTGAGGAGGAGGGCCGGGGCAGCGACGAACAGGAGAGCGGACAGGTGCCGGGTCCGCGGGGCCATGGCGCTTCCCTCCTCAGGCCGACGGATTGGCCAGGTATCCCAAGGCGGTGAGCACCAGGATGTAGACCAGGGCGCCGAAGGCGACCCACGACCACCCGCTACCCGGTTCGCCCCGTGCGGCCTTCCGGTCGAGGAACGGGATCAGGAACAGAACCAGCCCGGCGACTCCGAACGCCAGGATTCCCACGAGTTCCCCTTCGACCCCGAGGATATGAGCCGGAAGGTACTTGAGGGTCTGGAACATGAACATGAAATACCACTCGGGCTTGATGCCCTCGGGAGCGGGTGCGAACGGATCGGCCTTCACCCCCAGGTGCGCGGGAAAGAAGGCGGCTACGGCGGCAAGGATGATGAGGGCGCAGAGCCATCCCACCAGGTCCCGGAGGACGAAGTTGGGAAGGAAGGGCATGGACCGGCGGGCACCTCCGGCGCGCTCCACCGAGGGCGGGACGCTCATCCCGTGGCGCTGCACAAGCAGAACGTGGAGAGCCATGAGCATGAAGAGGGTTGCCGGCAGGACTGAGACGTGAAGCGCGTAGAAGCGCGTCAGGGTGGCGCCCGTCACATCCTCCCCGCCCCGA
Organism: Longimicrobiales bacterium; assembly: GCA_032250975.1. Lineage (GTDB taxonomy): Bacteria > Gemmatimonadota > Gemmatimonadetes > Longimicrobiales > Gaopeijiaceae > Gaopeijia. The sequence continues at coordinate 8,076 of JAVVFC010000044.1, forward strand.
AGCAGCGTCCTGATGAAGTCCCCCACCACCGGGAGGACGCCGGGGATCTCGGTCCCCACGCGGGTTGCGAAGAACGCCAGTTCGTTCCAGGGAAGGAGATATCCCGTGAATCCCAGTCCCATGCAGACCCCGAGGAGTGCCGCGCCGGTCATCCAGGTGAGTTCCCGAGGCGGCCTGTAGGCCTTCAGGATCAGGACTGAGAACATGTGGATGAAGGCAACCAGGACCATCAGGTTCGCACCCCAGGAGTGGATGGACCGGATGAGCCAGCCGAATTCCACTTCGGCCATGAGGAACTGCACGGACTCGAAGGCGCCATCCGCGCTGGGTCGGTAATAGAAGAGGAGGAGGACGCCGGTCCCGACTTGAAGGAGGAAGAGGAAGACCAGCATCCCGCCCATGTAGTACCAGACGGTATGCCGGTGGAGCGGGACCTTCTTCTTCCGAACGATGGGGAGGAGGGCGCTCATCCCCATCCGGTGGTCGAGCCATTGCACCGCGCGGCGCAGCGCCGAGATGAGGGCGGCCATGTTCAAGTCCGCCGACTTACGATGATCTGGTCCCCGCGGGTGTTCACGTCAAAGGCCTCGAGAGGCTCTGGCGGTGGGCCCGCGATGTTCCGCCCGTTCAGATCGAAGTGCCCGTTGTGGCACGCGCACCAGATGTGGGAAAGGTCCTCCCGGTACTGGACGGTGCAGTCCAGGTGGGTGCAGCGGGCCGAGAACGCCCGGAACTCCCCACCGGGGGTGCGGAGCAGGATCCCGGGCTTGTCGCCAAACCGGAAGATCACGCCGGAGTTCGGGGCGATGTCATCCGGCTTCAGGGACAGGACCACCGCGGAGACCGATGCCTCGACGTTCTCCGGGGGGATCAGGTACCGGGTCACGGGATAGGCGACGGCCAGCGTGAACCCCCCGAAACTCGCTCCAAGGAGTACGTCCACGAACCGCTTGCGGGACAGGGTGTCCCCTGGGAGTCCGCCGTCACCTTCGGGACCCCGGGGGGGGCCAGCGCCGGGGTCGGCCTGTGCCCGAGGAATCCGGTCATCGGGCGCGTGGCTCATTCGTCACCTCCCTGGTCGGGCACCGGGGTACCCCCCCTGCCCTGGCGGGTCTCAACCCACTCGGGCTCCACCCCGAGGAAGTCCATGATCCTCGTCATGAGCTGCGGTTCTCTCCGGGCCAACGATGCGTCGGAGAGAAGAAGTCCCCACAGGGCGTCCACGAGCGCGACCTTCTGATCCCGGGAACAGTGCAGCGCGATCACGCCCGCCATCTCGCCGAGTTCGAAGCTCTCGGCGCGGGACTCACCGGCTAGCCGCAGGAGTCGCCTGGCCTGGCTCCCGGTCAGTCCGAAGTGCCGTTCCATGACGAGGGACAGGTGGTCTCCCTCCATGTCCGGGAAAGCCCCGGCGGCGTGGAGGAACGGCACCAGAAGCGCGGAGGCCGCCAGATGGAGATCCCCGATCTCTCCTCCCTCCCCCGTCCGGCGCTGCTCCATCGCCTCGAGGAACATGCGCATCCAGCGTCGGGCTGGGCCGGCGGAGGCCTCGGTTCGCCGGTCGGACGGTAGGCCCAGACGGTCGGTGAGTTCGCGCATGATCCGTCGCTCGTATTCGGCGAGCCCGCCCACGGAGAGGACCATCCCCCACATGGCATCCAGGAGATCGTGCCGTTCCTGGACGGTGAAGTGGTGGGCGACCAGGTCCGCGAACTCGTGGACGCCCCGGCCGCGTGCTCGCTGCTCCCGGACCAGATCCAACAACGCGTCGGTGGCCGCCGGGTCGAGGCCGAACCGGCGTCGGATCAACCCCTCGAGATGGCGCAGCTCAGCCGGCGAGAACTCGTCGTCTGCGTATGCCAACTCCATGAGCAGCGCCAACGAGGCCAGGCGCAGCCGTTGCCGGCGGGACTCGGGGGTGGCACCCGGCGCAGCCAGGATCGTCGCCCTGAAGACGGCCTCCACGGCACCCACGACCTGCTCGATCCTGACGTCGATGTGGCGGATCTTCAGGACCAGGGCGATGATCAGCCCCAGGATGATCGTGGAGGAGAGGGCCAGTCCCGCCCGGCGGAACCAGTGCTCGTAGAGCGCATCTTCCCCCTGCTCACGGGCCGCGGAAACCGTGGCGAATCCCGGGGCGAGCTCCTGCTCCACCGGCTCGAGCCGAAAGGCGTGGATTGCGGTGCGTGCCTTGACCAGTGCGTTGCCGACCTCGTCGAGCCTGAAGAGCGCTTCGCTCACCTCCATTCCGAGGTTCTCCGCCTTCAGGAGAACCTCCTGACTCTCCTCGGCCCGGAGCTGCAGTGAGTCGATGAGCGCCTTCATGGCGAGGAACTCCTTCCCCGCTGTGTCGCCGGACTCGTGACACCCGGCGCAGACACTTCCGGCGCGGTCGATGAGTAGATCCTCGCTGGTCTCCTCGACGGCATGATGCCCGTGACACGTCGCACATCCGGGGAGGTCGCTGGCGGCGAAGATCTCCCGGTGCCCGCTCCCATCGAAGAACTGCGCCATCATGGCGTGGCACTGGCCGCACACGTTCCGTACCGATGACACCCCCGGGGGAGCCGCCCCATGGTTCCCGTGACAGTCGTTGCACGTGGGAGCGGAGAGGTCCCCCTCCCCAAACATGAGCCGCCCGTGCACGCTGTTCCGGTACTGGTCGAATTGATCCGTCGGGAGCCCGTGCCGCTCCATCACATCGGGATCGGCGTGGCATCCGGCACAGAGCTCGGCCACGCGGAGGGGATGGACGCTGGACTCGAGGTCGGTGGGCGGGAGGATCCGGTGGGCGGGGTGACAGCTGACGCACGTGGCCACGTCGGGGTCGCCGGACTCGACGAGGCTCCGCCCGTGGACGGAGGAGGCGTACTCCGCCTCCTGATCGACCCGCAAGGAGGGATTGTAGTCCCGCATGAACGCGGCGTCCGAGTGGCAGCGACCGCACATGGCCGGGATCTCGGTAGGGTCCGGCACGGAGAGGAATCCGGTGCCCGGGTCCAGGCCTGCGGATCCCGTACGGGATCGGCCGTGGCAGGAGAGGCAGTCCAGTCCCACCGCGCCGTGCACATCCTGCGGGAAGGCCTCCGCCGGGACCCGGAGCCGATCCTCCTCGAGGGAGAGGTGGCAGAAGACACACTGGTCTTCCGTGGGGAGGGTCTGCGCGGACAGGGGGGCTGGCCGGGAAACCGCCACGAAGGTCCCGAGAAGGGCCAAGGGAACCGTCGGGATCCAACGGCTTCCCAGGACCCGGAGGCGGAGAAGAGTCGGGCGGTGACTCATGTGGGTGGAATCCCGTTGCGATGGCAGGCCAGGCAGGACCAGACATTCGCATCCCGGAGACGGGCCGCATCGAAGCCGGGGCCGTGGGGATTGATCCGCCAGGATCCCACCGCCGCGTGACAGATGGCGCAGTCGGACTGGGAGTGACAGGTCCGGCAGGTCTCGAGTGCCTGACGGGCCGCGTTGCCGTGGGCGAAGAGCCAGAAGGGGCTTCGGGAGTGGTACGCAACGTCCAGCCGACCCTCCGACCCACGACCCACGCTCTCGTGGCATCCCCGGCAGAAGACGTCCGGGTTGTGGCAGGTGGCGCACTCGAACTCGCTCCCCCACGCCTCGGCGCCATGGAGTTGGAGGTAGTTCCCGAAATGGAAAGAGGGCTGGGTTGGGCCGTCGTGACAGGACTCACAGAACGGAGTGGAGTGGCAGGACCGGCAGGTTCCATCGTCCATGGCGCCCCGTGCGGCATGGGTGATGGCGAATCCGGGCTCGTGCACGCCAGCGGACCCCTCGACGCGCACACCCCGCCCGTCATCCCGCTCCAGCGCCGGGAGTTGGTCCACCACGGCTCCCGCGTAGGTGACGTGGCATGACACGCAGCTCTCCCGGGCGTGACAGTTTCCGCAGTACCCGGGGCGCTTGGCCGCTACCTCGCCATGGGTCCACGACCAGGCAAAGTCATGGTGGCTCGCTGGCTCTGGATACTCCGGCACGCGCCCCGCCTCCAGAACGGACACCCGGGCGTCCAGTGCGAGAGAACGGATGGACGGCAGTTCCTCTCCGTTCATATGGCACCGGGTGCAGCTGTCCCGGGTGTGGCAGACGGCGCACGCCGAGGCGCCCGCCTCCGCGAGCAATGCGTGAGACACCCCAAAATCGCCCCCCCCATGGGTGGCCGGCGAAGGAAAGTCACGGAGCCGACTCAGGGGGAGGGCGCTGGCATCGGCCAGGGGTACATGGCACGAGAGACAATCCCGGCCCTCCTCGAGGTGCTCGTCGGCGCGGTGCTCGTGGCAGCTGAGACACCGCTCGGGCGATGCGCGCTCCACCGCCATGAATGCTTCAGCACCCGTGGCCCGGTGGCAGGTGCCGCAGTCGGCCGATTCGCCTGCTGCCAGGAGACGGGACGAATGGGTCCCATGTGAGAATGCGAGATTGGAGGGCCGGGGCGAGCGGCCGGGCCACTCCACCCGGAACGCTCTGTCCCCGTCGTGGCACGCGGCGCACCGGGCCGGGTCAGGGAAGTCGTCTCCGGGGGCGCGGGTCTCAATGCCCGAGTGGCAGCTCTGGCAAAGTGGGAAGAGTCCGTCGTGCTCCCGGTGTGGGAAGCCTCGCTCCTGGAGGGTGAGCGACAGAGCGCCCAGCATGGAGAGCGCCAGGAGGGGTGCGAGGACACGCACCGCAGTTCTCATCGGACACCTCCCAGGGGGGTGCCGCCGGCTTCGGAGCCGAGGGCCCAATCGAATCGGATGAAGCCCCTGAGCTGGCTCCAATTGGGCGCCGAGCCTGAGTCGTCACCCCCGTGGCGGTATGCAGTGAGGCCTCCCCGGAGAGCGGTCCGGTCGGCGAGCCGGATGCTACCATCCACGCCGGCCCCGTATACCGTCCCGCCCTCTACCCGGAATTCGAAATCGGTCTCGGACACCTCGATGCTGGCCCCGAGGTGGCTCCCCTCCCGGAGATCCCACTGGATTCGCAGCCCGCCGAAGCTCCGGGCGGCACCGAACCCCACGTCGGACCCGTACCGACCCTGAAGGGTGAGGGTCTGCGTGATCGGCCCCGCACCGGTGGCACTGATCCGCCACGCGGTGCTCCGGGTATTCCCGAACGTGGAACTGGCGGAGGTCTCGCCGTAGGTGCGCCACGAGCCCGAGAGTCCGAAGGTGGCCCGGGTCCCGGACGGGCTCCAGGAACCCCCGGTGCCGAACTCGGTGAAGGCCACCGGGCTGAACGCGCCCCAGATGGTCCAGAGTTCGAAGAACGGCTGGTAACGTCGGACCCAGGCCTGAAGCCCGAGGCTGCGGGTCAGGGTGGCCCGGGTCCGGAGCAGGGCCTCATTCACCGTGTGCGACGCCAAGTCGGCCTCGAAGGTGCCCTCGAAGGCGAGGCGACCCGTGCGGAGGAGGGCGTCCACTCCCAGCCGCTCTGACGTCAGTCCCTTGCGATCGGCCCGGGCCTCTCGCTGGTACAGTCCGGTCACGCTGAATCGTGCCGAGGGCCGGTAGCTGCCGGACAGGCCGAGGATGAGACTCCGCTCGTCGGGGGCGAAGGACTCGATGGCTGCGAGGGCCGAGCCCGTGCGGGGCTCGTTCAGTCCCCGGGAGAGACTCCATCCGCCGTAGACCTCAGCCTGGATCCCGGCCCACGGACGGACCTGCACCGAGCCCCCGTCGTAGTTGTAGAAGCCCAGCCCGGAGACCTTCCATTGACGCCCCCCTCGGATCCGGAGCATCCTGCGGCTCCATTCCGCGTAGGCCAGAACCACGTCGACGTGGTCATCCGCCTGAGGCCAGAGGTCGTCCTCCCCCCCCATCTCGCTCCGGAGGAGCACCCGGGTGTACACCCGGACCCCCTTTAGAAAACCCCACGCCGTTCCGGAGATATCATGGATGGCGGGCACAGTGCGGAGCTTGTCACCGGCACCGTTGTAGCGGCAGTAGGGCTCTCCCTCCGTGCATCGGACGACGCCGGCTCCCGGAACGCTGCGCAGGAGCCCGCTCCCGGGAACGCTGGCCTCCAGCACGCTGTCCACTGTCAGGGCCCGGATTTCTATGTACTGCATGGTGCTGGTCCCCCAGATCCGCCCCGACTGCCCGATCAAGGGCTGCGCCCCGGTCAGGAGCACCGCGACGCCCAGGAAAACACCGCCGAGCCGGCATCGCCTTGAAGAAGTCACGGGCGCCTCCGCGGGGCCATGCCCGGGGACGATCCGCCGCCACTCCCGGAGAGGCGGGCGGTGTCGTCCAGGAAGTGGCACGTCGAGCAACTCCCGCCGGGCTCGTGACGCTCCTGCTCCCGGTGGCAGGAGATGCACCGGGCGCGGGAGTCGGGAATCCTGTCGGATGCTTCGCCATGGCACCCGGAGCCGGAGCAACCGGCGTGTGCCGGCACGTCGTGGAGGGAGAGGGGTGAAGGGAAATGGCAGGTTCCACACGGACTGGTCGGCCCGTGGTGCTCCTCATGGCAGCCCGCGCATGCCACGGCCAGGGTTTGCCGTGAGTCGGAGGCATGGCACCGCGCACAGTCCAGGTCCTGGTGCCAGCTGTGCCGGAACGGGAGCTCACGCTCCACGGGCGAGCCCGCCGCTGTCAGAGCGAGTTGCTGCGGCACGCCAAGGACGATGGCGGACCCTGTGGCGTGGCACCCGGCGCAGTCGCGAACGACCTGCGTGGTGTGATGACAACGCCGGCAGTCCTCCGCCGTCACTACCCGGGCGGGATCGGCGGGAGCGGGAGCGGGGTGGCAGTCCGCGCATTCCACGCCACGGTGCGATATGTGCCCCGGCACGCTCGTATGGCACGTGGCGCAGCGCACGTCGGCGTGCGGCTCGTGAGCGAATGTGACACCCAATCCGAGATCGGTGGGGACGGGAGGCTGCGCAGGTTCCCGATGGGCGGTGGGGGGGGCGAAAACGGTTGGCGCGTCCATCGCGGGCACCTGCGGGCTCTCCTCCAACGCCGGCTCCTGGCCCCCGCAGCCCAGCCCCAGGAGCCCCAGTCCCAGCAGCATCCGGAAGATGGACGTGGCGAGGAGCCGTGGGGCACGGCGAGTGATCATTCGTGACTCCTGGACGGGCCCCGACGGCGGAATGTCCGGGGATTGCTGCGTCCGCCGCCGGGCACTCTGAAGGATCAGCGCGGCTGGATGAGGAGGGGCTGCAGGGAGACTGATTTGACCGCGGCAAGTCCGTAGTCGTCCCGAACCTGCCGGATGCTGGCGATGAGGAGCGCTTCGGTGAGGAACGGGTTGTGGATGGCCGAGCTGGTGATGCGGCCGAGCCCGCGATTGAACCGGGCTCCCTCGGCCGTTGTGAGGATGTCATCCTGGACGAACTCGGTCGCCGGCACCTGGTCCAGGAGCGCTTCGAGTTCCTCCACCAGGTTGACGATTCGGGTGGTGGCGACGATGTAGGCTCCCCGGGCGGCCGCCTGGTCACCGTGGCATCCGCTGGTGGTGCAGGCCGAGAAGGTCCGCTCGGTCAGCTCGCACTCGGCGCTGGCGTCGGGCACGCCCTGCCCGTCGAGGCAGGGGATGGGCTCGAACGAGTGGCCCTTCACGCTCAGGACGAACTCGCCGGTGGCGGCGTCCGTGACCTCGTAGGCGTTGACGTGACATGTCGCGCAGAGGCGTTGATTGCGCTCGGTGCCGTGCGTTCCCCGGATCTGGGCGTCCCCGTACTGGAAGTTCGGGGGGATCCATCCCACGTTCTCGCCGAGGAGCAGGGGGCCCTGGGGCGAGTGGGGCCCGCTCCCCTGGCTGCTCATGTCCGGGATCGACCGCCGCTGATGGCACTTCATGCAGAGGTTCACGTCCACGTCCGGCACGTCCACGGGGAATCGGAGTTGGCCGGCGTAGGTGGCGTCATGGGGGTCATGGCAGACCCCGCAGACAATGCCGAATGGCTCGTCGGTATCCCGCTCCAGGTAGTTGGCCCGCACGCCCCAGGCCTCCAGGGCACCGCGACCGCCGTGACAGTTCCTGCATCCCCCATCCGCCCGTTCCCGGTACTGGGGACGGTTGGCGCCCTCCCCGTGGCGGGATTCGGCCCATTCGTCCACGAAGCCGTGGTGGGCCCCCTGATGGCACTCCCCGCATCCGTTGGTGAATCCCACTCCCACAAGGATGGACGCGAGGGGCTGGGTCGCGTCGGGATTCGTCACGTGCAGGAGACCCGGCCCATGGCAGGACTCGCACTGGACGTCCAGGTACCGCTCGTCATCCGTGGCCGTCCAGCCCACGTTGGTTTCGGTAACCGCGTTGCCGTTGGCGCCCACGGTGTGGCACCCTTCACAGAACTTCTGCGCGCTGCCGCTCTCCTGGAGCGTGGCCCAAGCGTGCGCGTGGGCGGTGCCCTGCCACTTGGAGTTCTGTCCGATGTGGCAATTGCCACAGGTGGGGAGCCCGGCATTGGCATCGCTGTAGCCGAGGAAACCCTGGGCCGCGCTCGGGGGCTCCTCCCAGAGCTCGCGCTCCACGAAGACCTTGTCGGTGCACGCGGCCGTGTTGAGCGCCAGGACCGCGGCTCCGCTCAGGGTAAGACGAGTCAGCGTAGTGGTCATTTCGAGTCCTCCCCGTGGAGGTGGTGGGAGCCTTCCCATATGGGGCTTTCGGCCCGCCAGTGGTGAAGGAAGTGCAGGACGAGGATCAGGACCGGGACGGCGAGCCAGATCGTCGCTCCCATGGCGAGGATGACGGCCCCGACGGCGGAGACGCGCAGGTCGGTGAACCAGATCTCGGGACGTCGCCACACGAACGCGGCGGGAAGGACCACGAAGGTCACCGCCACCAGGAATCCGCCCGGACGGCGCTCGGGCCAGCGTTCCATGGCGTGCCCGATGCCGCGGCGGGCCTCTGCCAGCGCCCAGGCTCCAGACGCCACCACCACCATCCAGCCAAGCGCCACGCAGAACAGCATGGAGGGGCGCCGGAGCTCCAGGGCGATGGACGTCATGGACACCCAGAGAGCCGCAATCCAGGCCACGATCAGCGCGGGGATCGCCCAGACGGCACCCGCCTCGATTGCCCGGATCGCCTGTGCGAGCGTGATTCCGGGTGGGCGGCCCGCTGCTCCCACGAGAACTCCATGAAGGAGCCCGCCGCCCGCTCCCGCCAGGAAGAACATCGTGGCCGTGAACGGGAGGGACGCCGCGTCGGGGCTCCCTGACGAGTAGGCCGCGGCGACGAGGACGGCCTCCATGCTCATCCCGCCGGCGATTGCCCAGGAGAGGACCAACCGGCCACCGAGACCTGGATCACCCTTCAACCAGTGGAGGAGACTTGCGGAAGCGGGTGCCTTCGATGGTCCATCCATGAGTCCTCCCGGTCTGGCCGCCCGGCCGTGCAGGGCCGTGGCGGCGGACGCTGTTGAGGATATCGGTCAGGCCTGTGGAGGCCGAATTCCCGCTCGAGGACTCATGGGCGACGCGCCGACTTGGAAGAAAGCTCAGCACTTGACCCAACTGCAGTATCGGGGTCGCCTATGTCGAAATGCAGTAGGAGTATTCACCTTATGGGCCACAAGGAATCCCCCAGGAGCCCGTGGGGGGAAGATCCTTTGAGGCGGCTTGGCGGGACCACTCGGTCAGACCAGCACCTGAGGAGCACCGTGCACCGACTCCACCCCGAACCCTCTGCGTCCGAACGTACCTACTGGCGCCGGAACGTGCGGCTGGTCCTGACGCTCCTGGCGGTCTGGTTCGCCGTCTCGTACGGCGCCGGAATTCTCTTCGCCGAAGCGCTCAACCGCTTCCGCATCCCGGGGACGGGATTCCCCCTGGGCTTTTGGTTCGCCCAGCAGGGATCCATCTACGTCTTCGTAGCCCTCATCTTCGTCTATGTCATCCGCATGAACCGGCTGGACCGGGAGTTCGGCGTGGGCGAGGACGAGGGCGAGGGACCGGGAGGCGGGGCGTGAACGTCACCTCCTGGACCTTCACGCTGGTGGGGCTCTCTTTCGCCCTCTACATCGGCGTGGCGGTGTGGTCCCGAGCCCGCTCCACCCGGGACTTCTACGTGGCGGGCGGCGGGGTCTCTCCCCTTGCCAACGGGATGGCCACCGCAGCGGACTGGATGAGCGCCGCGTCATTCCTCTCCATGGCCGGGCTCCTCGCCTTCCGGGGGTACGACGGCTCCGTGTACCTCATGGGGTGGACGGGGGGCTACGTCCTCCTGGCCCTCCTGCTGGCTCCGTATCTGCGGAAATACGGCGCCTTCACCGTCCCGGACTTCGTGGGAGACCGCTACTACTCCCAGCTGGCGCGGATGGTGGCCGTCCTTTGCGCCCTCTTCGTCTCGTTTACCTACGTGGCCGGCCAGATGCGGGGGGTGGGGATCGTCTTCTCCCGCTTTCTCCAGGTGGACGTCACCGCCGGGGTCCTCATCGGGATGGGGATCGTCTTCTTCTACGCGGTGCTGGGGGGAATGAAGGGCATCACCTACACCCAGGTCGCCCAGTACTGCGTCCTCATCTTCGCGTACTTGGTCCCCGCCATCTTCCTTTCCATGGTCATGACCGGGACGGTGGTCCCCCAACTGGGGTTCGGCGGTGTGGAGCGGGGGAGCGGGCATTTCCTGCTGGACCGGCTGAACGGGCTCCACGCCGAGTTGGGCTTCGCGCCCTACACCTCCGGGACCAAGTCCACCATCGATGTCTTCTTCATCACGGCGGCCCTCATGGCGGGGACGGCGGGGCTGCCCCATGTCATCATCCGGTTCTACACCGTGCTCCGGGTCCGGGACGCCCGCATCAGCGCCGGATACGCGCTTCTCTTCATCGCCGTGCTCTACACGGTGGCCCCGGCGGTGGCGGTCTTCGCCCGGACCAACCTCATCAACTCGGTGGCGGAGCGGCCCTACGAGGAGGCCCCCGGCTGGTTCTCCACCTGGGAGGAGACGGGACTGATCCGGTTCGACGACGTGAACGGGGACGGGGTGATCCAGTACGCCGGGCCGAACCGCGTCGATGCCGCAGGCGGTCCGGTAGCCAACGAGCTCACCATCGACAATGACATCATGGTACTGGCGAACCCGGAGATCGCCGGTCTCCCCGACTGGGTCATCGGGCTCGTGGCAGCCGGCGGTCTGGCGGCGGCGCTGTCCACGGCCGCAGGGCTGCTCCTGGTGGTGTCCACCTCCGTGAGCCACGACCTCCTCAAGCG
>JAVVFC010000045.1:0-18724 GCA_032250975.1 Longimicrobiales bacterium
GACGGCGGCGGATCAGGGATCGTGAAGCTACACGCCGCTCCGCGTCCCGCTACCATGGCAGCCGGTCTTCAATACCTTCCTGCGGGAGCAGTCAACCGTGCCGAAGTGCCTGGAGGCGTTGCATGCGGGAGCTGGATCTGGCGGTGGTGGGTGCGGGACCGTGCGGGATCGCCGTGGGGGCGGCCGCGGCCCGCGCGGGCCTCTCGGCCGTCCTCTTCGACAGGGGGTGCGTGACCAGCTCCATCGTGGAGTACCCCTACTACATGACCTTCTTCAGCACCGCGCGCATGCTGGAGGTGGGCGGTGTGCCCTTCACCATCCCGGACAGCAAGCCCACCCGGCGCGAGGCGCTCGCCTACTACCGCTACGTGGTGGATCACTTCGGCATGGAGGTCCGCCAGTACGAGGAGGTGACCGGGATCTCCGGCAGCGCAGGGAGCTTCCTCCTCCGCACGCGCACCCCAGACGGCGCCACCGCGGAGTGGCGGGCCCGGGCCGTCGCCATGGCGACCGGCGGCTTCCACCGGCCCAACTACCTCGGAGTTCCGGGAGAGGACCTCCCCAAGGTGCTGCACTACTACCGGGAGCCCTACCCCTTCTTCCGCCAGCGGGTGCTGGTGGTGGGCGCCGGCAACTCGGCGGTGGAGTCGGCGCTCGAGCTCTTCCGCAACGGGGCCCAGGTCACGCTGGTGCACTTCCTGCACCAGATCGACCGGGGCGTGAAGCCGTGGGTGGTGCCCGACATCACCAACCGGCTGGAACGGGGCGAGATCCCGGTCCACTGGGGGCACCGGGTGGCGGAGGTGAAGCCCGGGTCGGTCGTGCTGCGCAGCGATGCGGACGGCCACCTGACCGAGATCGACAACGACTGGGTGCTGGCCATGACCGGGTGGCGCCCCGACCCGGTGCTGCTGCGCTCCCTGGGGGTGAGCATCGACCCTGACTCGGGGATCCCCGGCCACGACCCGGAGACCATGGAGAGCGACGTCCCCGGGATCTACATCGCGGGCGTGCTGGCGGCGGGCAACAACGCCAACAAGATCTTCATCGAGAACGGGCGCGAGCACGGTGACCGCATCGTCCGGCATCTCGCCGGCGCGGGAGCGAGGGGACGGGGCTGACCGGGAGGGCCCCGCATCACCCCGCGGGTAGCGCCTCCACCCGGGCGCGCGGCCCGTCGGGTCCGCCCACGCACACGGTGTGGCCCGGCTCCACCTCACGGCGCAGGTACCCCAGGGCCAGCTTCCCACGCCGGGGCGAATCCACCACCGTGGTCAGCGCGCCCACTCCCCTCCCCTCCCGGTAGAGTTCCTCGGCCTCCCCCGGCAGGGGGGCGTTCACGTCCAGCACGAGCCGGCGCAGAAGTCGGTTGACGTGTCCCCGGTCCCGCACCCGCACCACCACCTCCTGACCGGTGTAGCACCCCTTGGTGTGGTCGATGGCCCGCTTCTCGATACCCGCCTCCATGGGGAGGACCTCCGGTCCCAGCTCGGCCCCGAAGGCCGGGCGCCCGGCCTCCACCCGCAGCGTGCTCCACACTTCCAGGCCCATGGGCTCCGCGCCGGTTCCGGTGAGCACGTCCCAGAGCGATCCGGCCACCTCGCGGTGGGTCAGGATGTCGAAGGCGGGTGCCGCGAGGTCGCGGTTGCGCACCACCAGCAGCCGGTCTCCACCGGGATCGGAGAGCAGCCGGTACTCACCCTCGGCGAGCGCATCCAGTTCCTCGGCCTGTACCCGCAGGCCGAGGACGGTCCCCGAGACCACCCGCGCCGCGTCGGGCCCGACCACCGTGATCATGCCGCGCGTCCGGCTCACATCCTCCAGGTGCACCAGGCGCGGCGGGAGCAGGCGCGCCAGGTGCTCTCGCAGGGCTCCGGCCGCACCCGCCGGAAGGTGGGCACACAGTCCGCCCTCCGCCGCGTCGGGCGCCTCGGACCCGTCCGGACCACCCGGATCGCCGTCCGCATCCGGCTCCCGCCAGAGGTGCAGGACCCCCAGGATGCGCGCCTTTACCGAGAGCGCGGCGTGGTAGGCCGCCGACCCCGCCCACACCCCGTCGTCCCGCGCTTCCGGCGGGGCCGGCATGCGCCCGGTCAGGACCCCCTTGAGCATCTCCACGGGCTGGCGACCCGTAAACCGCCACTGCGCCCGATGGGTGCGGTCCCGGACCGCCACCCCCTCGGTCGCGGCCCGGTACTCGCCGGCCGGGTCCCCGTAATGGGCGATCAGGTCCACGCCGCCCCGGCGACGAAACGAAGTGCCCGACTCCTCGGGGGGAAAGCGAAGCGTCATGCGTCGTGCTCCACGTCGGAGGGGTTCCGATCCTGCCCACCGCCGGGGTTCTCCCGGTCCATCCGCTCCACGCGGCGCAGCAGGGCCCGGATGCGCTCGGAGTCCTTCGGGGACGGGTCCGAGCCAAGATAGTCGCGGAGGTGGCGCGCGGCCTCGCCCATCCGGCCCATGCGTGCCAGCAGCAGCCCCAGGGTGCGATGCTCAGAGGCCGCGTCCGGACGCGCCACCAGAAGACGCTCGACCGCGGCCAGCGCGCGTCGGTCGTCTCCGGCGTTGAGGTAAACGCCCTTGAGATTGGTCAGCAACCGCACCACCATGTCGCGTCGGGTGGCGGGCGCCAGGAACGCGGGGCGCATGCGCACCATCCCGCCGTAGACGCGATCCAGCAGGATCTGGGCCTGGTCCTCGAAAAGGACCGCGCCCCCGTCGAAGGCGTCCACCAGCAGGTTGGTCTGCTCGCCGCGGAAGCGCACCAGGAAGTGGTGCGGGAAGGACACGCCCTCCAGGGGCAGCTCCAGCCGCCAACCCACCTCCAGCGCCACGATCCCCAGCGTCAGCGGAATGCCCGTCCGCCGGTCCAGCACGTCGTTCAGGAAGGAGTTGCGGGGGTCGTGGTAGTCGCTCCGGTTCCCCCGGAACCCGTGCTGGTGAAAGAGGACGCGCGTGAGCTCCTGCAAGACCAGCAGCGGCGCCGATTCCTGTCCCAGTCCCCCGCGCACCTCCTCGGCCAGCTGATCCAGGCGGGCGCGGTACACCTCCACCGGGAGATGGGGATACTCCTCGCGTGCCACCAGCAGCGCCACCCGCGCCAGGTCGATTTCGGCCTCGGGCCGGCGCACTTCCTCACGGAAGGCGTGTCGGGGGGAGTGGGCCAGCGCGCTCACCTGCGGTCCCTCGCACGGGGCTGGAGGAGTGGGTAGTTTCCGGTCCCTTCGGTACCCGGAACGTCCTTCCGGTTCCCTTCCCCACTCACCCCCCCGACCGCACATGGCGGACCAGCCCCGAGACCAGCGGCCCAGGATCCGGCTCAGCCAGCTCTCTCACGGAGCCGGCTGAGCCTGCAAGCTCGGCATGGCCGAGCTGGCGCAGGTCCTGCGTCCCCTCCTGCCCACGGACGACCCCAGGGTCCTGGTGGACGCCACCACCGGGGACGACGCCGCCGTGTACCGCATCACGCCCGCCCGGGCGCTGGTGGTCACGGTGGACTTCTTCTCTCCCGTGGTGGACGACCCCCGGGACTTCGGGCGGATCGCCGCGGCCAACGCCCTCTCGGATCTGTACGCCATGGGGGCCCGCCCCCTCTTCGCCCTCAACCTCTTCGCGTTTCCGCGCGCCCACCTGGGCAACGGCTGGGCCGAGGAGATCCTGGCGGGCGGCGCCGAGGTGGCCCGCTCGGCGGGCATCCCGGTGCTCGGGGGGCACTCGATCGACGACCCCGAGCCCAAGTACGGGATGGTGGCGGTGGGCGAGGCACACCCGGACCGGCTGGTGACCAACGCCGGCGGTCGGGCGGGGGACGTGCTGCTGCTCACCAAGCCGCTCGGAATCGGCGTCATCACCACCGCCTTCAAGGCGGGTTCCGCGCCCCCGTCCGTGATGGCGCGCGCGGTGGAGACCATGGCCACCCTCAACGCGGGGCCGTCGGCGCTCATGGAGAAGCTGGGCGTCCACGCCGCCACCGACGTGACCGGCTTCGGGCTGCTCGGGCACCTGCGCTCACTGGCGCGGGCATCCGGCGTGGCCGCCGTGGTGGAGGCCGCCTCCGTCCCGGTCCTGACCGGAGCCCGCGAGCTGGCGCAGGCGGGGCACGTTCCGGGAGGCACCCGGCGCAATGCCCGTGACCTGGACCCCGACCTGGAGGTGGCCGCCGGGATCGATCCCGTCACGCGCCTCCTGCTGTGCGACGCGCAGACGTCGGGCGGCCTCCTGATGGCGGTTCCCCCCTCGCGGGTCGCGGAAGCCGAGCGGGCGCTGTCCGGCGCGGCATCCGTGGTGGCCCGCGTGGGCCGCCTGGAATCCGGTCCGCCCGGTCGCATCCGGGTGATCTGACGGGCGCGGGCGGACCCTACTTCCGCGCCGGGGACTTCTTCCGCGTGGAACTCCCGGCGGGGGACGTCTTCGGGGCGGCCTTCTTCGGGGAGGACTTCTTCGGGGAGGACTTCCGGGAGGGTGCTTTCGTCGAGGAGGACTTCTTCAAGGGGGCGTCGCCCGCCCCCGTCGAACCGTCGGTCAGCGCCACCTTCATGACGTCGTCGAGCGTTCCGACCAGGTGCACCGTCAACGTCTCCCGTACATCCTCCGCCAGGTCGTCCAGATGCGCCTCGTTGTCGGCGGGGAGGATGATCTCGCGGATCCCGGCGCGGACGGCGCCGAGCAGCTTCTCCTTCACGCCCCCGATGGGGAGCACGCGCCCGGTGAGCGTGAGCTCGCCCGTCATGGCCACGTCCCGCCGCACCGGCCTTCCCGAGAGCGCGGACACCAGGGAAGTGGCCATGGTGATCCCGGCGGAGGGCCCATCCTTCGGAATGGCGCCCGCGGGGACGTGGATGTGCACCTCCTTGTCCTTGAGCGCGCCTTCGGGAATCCCGAGCAGTGCGTGGTTGGCCTTGGCGAAGGACAGTGCGGCGCGCCCCGATTCCTTCATGACGTCGCCCAACTGGCCGGTGAGCACCAGCCCTCCCGTGCCGGGCATGACGCTCGCCTCCACGAACATGATGTCGCCGCCCATCGGGGTGTAGAACATCCCGGTGGCCACCCCCACCGTGTCGCGGTCCGCCATCCGCTCCGGATGGACGCGCGGGCGTCCCAGCAGTTCGTGGATCCCGTCCCGGTCCAGCGTCACGTGCCCACCGTCGCCAGAGGCGATCTTGCGCGCCACCTTGCGCGCCACCTTCCCCAGCTCCCTTTCCAGCTGACGGACCCCGGCCTCGCGGGTGAACTCCTGGATGACGCTCAGGATGGCGTCCTCGTTCACCTTCAGCTCATTGGGCTCCAGCCCACTCTCCTTTTCCTGCCGGGGGAGGAGGTAGCGCTTCGCGATCTCCAGCTTCTCCGCCTCGGTGTACCCGGAGAAGTCCACGAGCTCCATGCGGTCGAGCAGAGGCGCAGGGATCCGGTCCACGTAGTTGGCGGTGGCGATGAAGAGAACCTCGGAGAGGTCGAAGGGGATCCCCAGGTAGTGGTCCACAAAGGTGGAGTTCTGCGCCGGGTCCAGCACTTCGAGAAGGGCCGACGACGGGTCTCCCTGGAAGGAGACGCCCAGCTTGTCCACCTCGTCCAGCAGGAAGACGGGGTTCTTGCTCTTCGCCTGCTTCATCCCCTGGAGGATGCGGCCGGGCATGGCGCCCACGTACGTGCGCCGGTGGCCGCGGATGTCCGCCTCGTCCCGCGCGCCCCCCAGCGAAATGCGGGCGTACTTACGGCCGAGAGAACGGGCGATGGACTTGGCGATGGAGGTCTTCCCCACGCCGGGCGGACCGGTGAAGAGGAGGATGGGTCCGCGGCCGGAGGGATCGCCCTCGTCGTCGGCGGCCGGCGCCGCATCCCCGGCGTCCCCAGCGCTCTCCCCGTCGCTCGCCGCATTCTCCTCCTCCCCCGCAGCCCGCTCCAGCTGGAGCTTGCGGACCGCCAGGAACTCCAGCACCCGGTCCTTGACGTCCTCCAGCCCGTAGTGGTCCTCGTCCAGGATCTCCTGTGACCGCTCGAGATCGATCTTGTCCTCGGTGCGATCCCCCCAGGGAAGGTCCGTGACCCACTCCAGGAAGGTGCGGATCACCTGATACTCGGCCGACTGCGGCGCGGTGCGCTCCAGGCGCCTCAGCTCCCGCTCGACCTCGGTGCGCTGCTCCTCCCCCAGCGGAAGGGCGTCGATGCGGGCCTTCATTTCCTCCAGATCGTCGCGCTCCTCCTCCTCGCCCAACTCCTTCTGGATCTGCTTGAGCTGCTCACGCAGCAGCATCTCCCGCTGACGCTCCCCCAGCTCGGACTGCACGCGCGCCTGGATCTCCTCCTGGGCTTCGATGCGGGCCAGTTCCTTCTCCACCGCGACCAGCGCCCTGCGCATGCGCGCCTCGTCGTCCAGCGTCTCGAGCAGCTGCTGCTTGGACTCGGTGGGCAGCTCCAGGTAGAACGCCACCAGGTCTGCGAACGCCCCGGGCTCGTCCACCCCCTGGATGAGCTGATTGAGCGCCTCCGCCGGCACGCCGCGCCGCGTTCCAAGTTCGGCGGCGCGGTCGCGCAGTTCCCGGTCGAGCGCCGTGAAGGCCGGGTCCGCCAGGTCGGCGGGCGGCTGCCGCTCCATGGGCAGCAGCACGGCCCGCAGCATCTGCTCGCCGTCGTCGTGATAGGCGAGCGACTGGGCCCGGTCCTCGCCCTGGACGAGCAGCTGAACGCCCCCACGCACCCGATGCGTCTGGATGATGCGGACCACGGTGCCCACCGAGTAGAGGATGTCCGCGGTGGCCTCGTCCACGTTCTCCTTCTGCGCGACCGCGAAGAGGCGGCGGTCGCCCTCGAGCGCCTCCTGCACCGCCTCGATCGTCCCGGGGCGTCCGGCGGAGATGGGCACCGCGACACCCGGGTAGACGACGGTGTCCCGCAGGGGAAGTACCGGAAGGGAAAAACGCTCAGCCATCCAACCTCTCTGTATTGACCCCGCCCGCGCCGCGGCGCCCGGCGGGGAATCGGATTCGTCCGCTTCGGAATCGTCTGCTGGGGATCATGCGACCCAGCGCTTCAGGAGAACGATGCACAACCCTTGCCACACGGCGCACCCCCCGATTGCTGACATGGGCGGCAGTAGGACTGCCACTCTGGCGCGACCTCCGGCTCAACACGACACTTTTGCCCGCTGTCCCGGAAGGATAGCTTCGACCCGGACACCCCTCTCCGGCAACAGCACGCCCCTTCCACCCGTCACATGACCTCCCAACTGCTGGACGGACTCACGTGGTTCCGCGGCTCCTCGGTACGGATCCGCCGTGCGGGGCTGGAAGTGCACGTGGACCCCCGGGGGATCACGGAGAACGGGGCGGCCGACTACATCCTCCTCACCCACCCGCACTACGACAACTTCAGCGAGGACGACATCCAGCGGCTGCGCACCCCCGAAACCGTGCTCATCGCTCCGGCGGGCATGAAGAAGCAGCTCACCGACGTGGACCACTACCTGCGCGCCGGCGACATGCTGCAGCTTCGCGACTTCGACGTGCTGGCGCTGCCCGCATACAACGAGCACCGCCGTTTTCACCCCGCGGAGTCCGGTTGGCTGGGGTATGTGTTCACGGTGGGAGACGTCACCTACTACCACGCCGGCGACACCGATCCCCTGGACGCCATGAGCGCGGTACGGTGCGACGTGGCCTTCCTCCCCGTGGACGAGCGCTACACCATGGGGCCCGAGGGCGCAGCAGAAGCCGCCCGTGCCTGCGACGCCCGTGTCGTCGTCCCCATCCACTGGCCCGAGAACGGCCAGGACCGGGGCCCCGCCGAGGAACTCACCCGCCTCCTTCCCGAGAAGGTCCGGATCCTGGAGCCCCAGTGACCCCCCCGGGCCCGGAGCGCCCCATGCCCACACCGTCCAGATCCGTCGGCCTGACCCTCGCCTGCCTGCTCTCCGCCGCCTGCGCTCCACCGGACGCCACCGGGAGCGCGACGCAGGGCGGGGGGCCCGCTACCGCGCCGCTCCCGGTCGCCGGGCGCTCGACGGTGTACGCCCCCCACGGCATGGTCGCCACCAGCCAGCCCCTGGCCTCGGCGGCGGCGCTGCGCATCCTGCAGGAGGGGGGCAACGCCTTCGACGCCGCCATCGCCGCCTCCGCGGTGCTCTCGCTCGTCGAACCGCACATGACGGGTCCGGGCGGCGACCTGTTCGCCCTCTTCTGGTCCGCACGCGAGGGTGGCCTGGTGGGATTGGACGCGAGCGGCCGGGCAGGGTCGAGGATGACGCCCGAGCGGATCCAGGCCGACGGCTTCGACGAAGTGCCCTACCAGGGGCCCCGGTCGGTGACCGTGCCGGGCGCGGTGGCCGGGTGGGCCGCGCTCAGCGAGCGCTACGGCTCCCTGCCCCTGAGCCGGGTGCTGGAGCCGGCCATCGGGCTGGCGCGGGACGGATTCCCGGTCTCCCCGATCATCGCCGGACAGTGGGCCGCCACCGAGGACCTTCTGCGGGTGGACGTCGGCGCTTCCGCTACCTACCTGGTCGACGGGGAGCGTGCGCCCCGGCCCGGAGAGTGGTTTCGCAACCCCGACCTGGCGGCTTCCCTCGAGGCGATCGCCCGCGACGGCCCGGGGGCTCTGTACGGGGGCGCCCTGGGGGCCCGCCTGGTGGAGGGTCTGGAAGCCCTGGGCGGCTACCTGACGCTGGACGATCTGCACCGGATGGAGGTGAACTGGGTGGAGCCCATCGGCACCGACTACCGCGGGTGGACGGTGTGGGAACTCCCGCCGGCGTCACAAGGGGTGGCGGCCCTGCAGATGCTCGAACTGCTGGAGCCGTACGACCTGCGGGCGATGGGCCACAACTCCCCCGAGTACCTGCACCACCTGATCGAAGCCAAGAAGCTGGCCTTCGCCGATCTGGCCCACGTGGCCGACCGCGACCACCTGCAGGTCGATCCCGCCAGCCTCCTGGATCCCGCCTACCTGGAGGCGCGCCGGGCTCTGCTCGACCCGCGGCGGGCGGCCGAGCGCCAGGAACCCGGTGACTTCGCCACCGGCACCGAGACCGTCTACCTCGCGGTCGCGGATCGGGAGGGGAACCTGGTCTCATTCATCCACTCCGTGTTCGAGTACTTCGGATCGGGCGTGGTGATTCCGGGTACCGGCTTCGTGCTGCAGAACCGGGGCGCCGGCTTTACGCTCGACGAGGGTCACCCAAACCGGGTGGCGCCCGGGAAGCGTCCCTTCCACACGCTCATCCCGGGGTTCGTGACCCGGGACGGCGAGCCTTTCGTGGCCTTCGGGGTGATGGGAGGGTCCATGCAGCCGCAGGGACACGTGCAGGTGATCCTCAACATGGTGGACTTCGACATGGACCCCCAGCAGGCGGTGGACGCGGCACGCTTCCGCCACCGAGGTGGGACCCGCGTCGCCATCGAGAACGTGACCCCGGAGCTGCGGGCCGCGCTGGAGGCGCGCGGACACACCGTCACCACCTGGGAAGACATCGCCTTCGGGGGCGCGCAGATGGTGCTCCGCCTGGATCGAGGCTGGGCCGGGGCATCCGACGCCCGCAAGGACGGACTCGCCATCGGCCACTGACGCTCCAGCCCCTTTCCCTGACCCGCAAACCCTTGTCAGACCGAATCTTCACCATCCCCTTCGACCGCCTGCCCCCCGGCTTCGCCGAGATGCTGGACCACCCCCCGGCCACGCCGCCCACGCCCCGGCCGGCCGCCACCATCCTGTTGTTACGCGACGGGCCCGCGGGCGTTGAGACCCTCATGCTGCGGCGGGTGCGCAGCAGCGGCTTCGTTCCGGGCGCCTACGTCTTCGCGGGCGGCCGGGTCGATGGAGTGGACGGTGCGCCGGAAGCCACGGCGCGGTTGCGGGGCCTTACCCCCGAGGCCGCCGGCCGACGGCTGGGGCTGGCCCCCGACACCTCTCCCCCCGCCACCGCCTACTACGTGGCTGCGCTGCGGGAAGCCTTCGAAGAGACCGGCGTGCTGGTGGCCCGGGACACCACCGGCGCTCCGGTCCCCTCCGCGGGCGAGAGCGCGGAAGTCACCAGGGTGCGGGACCTTCTGCTCGCGGACGAGATCACCTTCGCCGGGGCGCTCGACCGGCTGGACGCCACGGTGGACGCCACCGTGGTCGAGTACGTCGCGCACTGGATCACGCCGGTGCAGGAGCCGCGGCGCTACGACACGCGCTTCTTCGCCGCGGTGGTGGAGCGGGACCGGCGCGTGCTTCTCAATCCCGGCGAGATGACCGACGCCGTCTGGCTCACGCCCGCCGAAGCGATCGACCGGCACCGGCGGGGCGCTCTACCCATGGTCTTTCCGACCATTCGCACGCTCGAGGAGCTCGCCGATCATGCCTCGGCGGCCGGGGCGCTGGCCGCCTACGCCGCCCGGGACATCCCACCCATTCTCCCACGCCTGGTCAGGACCCCCACCGGCGTCGGCCTGGAGCTGCCCTGATGGATCCAACGCCCCGCACTCCCGAGGCCCTCGACCAGGCGCTGGGCGACGAGTTCGAGGTCGTCCGCCTGCTCGGTTCTGGGTCGGTCGCCACCGTCTACCTGGCCCGCGAGCGCAGCCTCTCCCGCCTGGTGGCGGTCAAGGTCATGCACGCCTCGGTCGCGACCGACGAAACCGCCCGCCGCCGCTTCGAGCGCGAGGCGCGCGCGGCCGCCTCGCTCTCCGACAATCCGAACGTGGTGTCGGTCCACCGTTACGGTCGGCTGCCCGACGAGACGCCGTACATGGTCATGCGCTACGTGAAGGGGCGCACCATGGACGAGCGGCTGCAGGCGGAGGGCCGGCTCCGACTCGAGGAGGGGCTCGAGGTGCTGGACGCGGTGGCCGATGCGCTTACGCTCGCGCACTCCAAGGGGTTCGTGCACCGCGACGTGCGCCCCGGAAACGTGCTCTGGGACGAGGAGGCGGGCAGGGCGCTTCTCTCGGACTTCGGGATCGCGGCCGTGCTCGCCACGGGCGGGACCGACGTCACCCGGCTCACATCGGCGGGTGAGCTGCTGGGCGACCCGCGCTACACCAGCCCCGAACAGCTCATGGACGGGGACGTCACCGAGGCGGCGGACATCTACGCCTTTGGCATCCTCGGCTACGAGATCCTCTCCGGCGAGGGCCCCTATCCGGCCCGCTCGCGCATGGAGATGATCCAGGCGCACCTGACCGCAGAGCCGCGTGACCTGCGTACCCTGCGACCCGACGTCCCGCCCGCCGTGGCCGACATGCTCCGGCGTTGCCTGGCGCGCGATCCACGCCATCGCCCCTCCGCGCAGGACGTGGCGCGCGCACTCCGGGGCGGTTACTCCGGCGCGCGGTCTGCCGCCGGAGAAGCCATCCCCGCTATGCCGGAGGGGGCGGACCTGCAGACCCTGCTCCGCAAGCGTGTGCCGCAGGTGGTCCTGATCACCGGTGGGGTGGGCTTCGGCATCGCCCAGCTGGTGGAAGGCTTCGGGGACGCGCGCCTCTACACCGCCACGCTCGCGCTCATCGCCGCCGCCGTGGCCGCCTCGGCCGTGGTCGCCTGGTTCCACGGGGAGCGGGGCCGCCAGCGGGCGCCCCTGCTGGAGTGGGTGCTGCTGAGCGTGATCGGCGCCGCCGGTCTGGCCCTGAGCGCACGCATCTACCTGGGGGGATAGCCGGACCGCGTCCATGCCTCCGTCCGGACGGACTGGCACGGGCAGGTCATTCAGCGTTCGAACGACGGCGGGCGTAGCTGGGAACCGGTGGGCAATCACTTCGCGTACCGGGGCGAGTCCGGAACGCTGCAGTCTGGCGAGGAGCCCTTCCGCGTGCTGGGGGCGATCGCGGGGGGGGGACGGCATCGGGCGTCACCGTCATGAGGAGTCGGTCCACCGATTCGGCACTCCGACCCGATCCTTGCGCGTGAGCCGCGATACCGCTCATCTACCGGGGTAGGAGCGGAATCCGAAGAAACCGGAGTCGCGCATGCCCGAAATCCCTCCCACGGGGCGCGCGCCGCTCGCGGACGCCACGTCCGACGACGGCGACAGGGCCTCGTTCCGCCCCCGGCCCTGGGTCGGACGGGCAGGCCGGCTCCTGATCCCGCCCCTGCGCATCGGGGGGATCTTCCTGCTGGCGTCGCTCCTCTGGATCTTCCTCACCGATCTGGCGGTCTACGCCCTCGTCCATGATCCGGCCGCCCAGCGCACCGTGCAGACGCTCAAGGGGTGGGCGTACGTCGCGCTGGCCACGCTCCTGGTCGTCTACCTCGCCCGCCGGGAGGCAGCCTCCGCGGAGCGGGAGATCGGGTCGCTGGCGGAGAGCGAGCGCCGCTTCCGGCGTGCCGTCGAGGAGGCGCCCTTTCCCGCCATGTTGCACGCGGAGGACGGCGAGGTGCTGGCACTCAGCAGCGCCTGGGTCGAGCAGTCGGGATACTCCGCCGAGGATATCCCCACCGTACGCGCCTGGGTGGAGCTGGCCTACCCGGAGGCAGAGAGGGCCGGCGTGCTGGAGGGGATCCGACAGGCCCGGAACGCGGACGGGCGGCGCCACGAAGGCGAGTACCGCATCGGGACGCGAGGCGGAGAGGTGCTCGTATGGGACTTCAGCACCGTCCCGCTCGGAGCGCTCCCGGACGGCCGCCGCCTGACCCTCTCGATGGCGGCGGACGTTACGGGGCGGGTGGAGAGGGAGGCGGAGCTCCGCATCAGCCGGGACACCTACCAGGCCTTCTTCTGGAACAGTCACGCGGTCATGCTGGTGGTCCACCCGGAGGACGGTCGCATCCTGGGCGCAAACCCGGCCGCCGAGCGCTTCTACGGCTACTCGCGGAGCCAGCTGCAGGCCATGCGGATCAGCGACATCAACACCGCGGACCCGCGCCTGCTGGCGCACCGCCTGGAGGAGGTGCGCCTCCAACAGGTGCAGTTCTTCCAGTTCCAGCACCGGCTCTCGGACGGGAGCACACGCGACGTGGAGGTCTACTCCGGACCCGTGCCCATGGGCGACGAGAAGGTGCTGCTCTCCATCGTCCACGACGTCTCGGACCGGGCGGCCGCGCGGCGTGAGCTGGAGCACGCGCAGCGGCTGGAGGTCGTGGGCCGGCTGGCGGGCGGGATCGCGCACGACTTCAACAACCTGGTGGCCGTGGTCCTGAGCTCCGCCGAGCTCGTCGGGCAGGAGCTCCCCGACGACCATCCCGCGCGCCCGGACCTGGACCAGATCCTCGCCGCGGGAGAACGCGCGTCGCAGCTCACCCGACGCCTGCTCACCTTCAGCCGCAAGCACCTGGACCTGCCCCGGGCCTTCGCGGTGGACGCGCACCTGCGGGAGTTGGGGCCCCTTCTGCGGCGCCTGCTGCAGGGGGAGGTCGAGCTTGTGGAGGACTTCGCCGCCGGCGACGCGCTCGTCTCCATGGATCCGGGGCAGTTCGAGCAGGTCGTACTGAATCTGGCCGTGAACGCCCGGGACGCGATGAACGGACCCGGCAGGATCACGATCCGCACCCGGTTGGCCGAACACCCTCCGCCTGGGGGGCCGGGGGACGATGACGCGGAGGCCGCGCCCGGTCGGGTCCGGGAGCACGGGTGGGTGGAACTCGTGGTCGAGGACGACGGTCCGGGCATCCCGGCCGACCTCCGGGGCCGCATCTTCGAGCCGTTCTTCACCACCAAGGACTCCAGCCGCGGGACGGGGCTGGGCCTCTCGACCGTGCAGGGGATCGTCCAACAGGCGGAGGGCGTGATCCGCCACGACAGCCGGTACACGGCCGGCGCACGCTTTCTGATCCACCTGCCGCACCTGCCCGCAGCCGGATCCGGCGCGGCGACGGCCGGGGTCGCGCCCGGGGAGTCCGCGCTGGCCGGCGCCGGTGTGGGACCGGGGAGCCCGCGCGCGGCGGCGGGCGGCGACGGGCTGGATCCGGCGGGCCGGGAACCCCGCGCCATCCTGCTGGTCGATGACGAACCCGCGCTCCGACGGGTCCTGGCGCGCATCATGGAGCGCGCCGGATACACCGTGGTCACGCTCGCCTCCGGCACCGAGGCGGTGGAGAGGGCCGCGGAGCCCGGCTTCGTGGCGTCGCTCGCGCTCGTCATCTCGGACGTCATGATGCCGGACCTGGATGGACCCGCCATGCTGGAGGCGCTGCGCGCCCGCGGGTGCACGGCGCAGGTGCTCTTCACCTCGGGCTACAGCCCCTCGGACGAGCCCCGCATCGCCCGCGACCTGGGAAACCACGAGTTCCTGGTGAAGCCCTTCACCCCGGCGGAGCTGCTGGGGAAGGTGGCCGCCATGGTCGGTCCACCGGGGCCACCCCGGTCGGCCGCCTGACGGCGGCGTCCCGACCGGTCAGGGGAGCGCTTCGGCCACCAGCTCCACCACGTGCTTCACCTTGACCGGGTTCCGGTCGTACCCCTCCTGCGCCTTGAGCCCGTCCTCCAGCATGGCCATGCAGAAGGGGCAGGACACGGCCAGCGTGGGGGCCCCGGTCTCCATCACCTCGGCGGCGCGGTTCCACGACACCCGGGGCTCCTTCTCCTCGCGCCAGAAGTTTCCGCCCCCGGCGCCGCAGCAGAACGAGTTCTCCCCGCTCCGGCCCAGCTCCACCAGCTCCGCCCCGCTGCGCTGCACAAGCTCCCGCTGGGGCTCATAGATTCCGTTGTAGCGTCCGTAGAAGCAGGAGTCGTGGTACGCCACCCGGCCCAGGTCGGCCTTCCCGGGCATGCCCTTTTCCAGCACCAGCTCCCAGACCACCTCCTCCACGCTCCGGACGGCGAAGGGGAGGGCCCCGTTCCACTCGTCGGGAAGGAAGTCCCGGTAGTCCTTCCCGAAGACCTGGTGGCAGTGGGGGTTGGTGACCATCAGGGTCCGGAACTTCACTCCCTGGAAGAGCTCCAGATTGGTCTGGGCGTTCATCTGGAACTGGAGTTCGTTCCCCATGCGGCGGTAGTTCTCGCCGCAACACACCTCGCCCTCCCCCAGGATCCGGTAGTCCACCCCGTAGTGGTCCAGGACCTTCAGGGTGGACCGGGTGCTCTCGGCGCTCCGGTCGTCGTAGAGTCCCCAGCACCCCACCCAGAAGAGAACGTCGAATTCCTCGCCCGGCTCGGCGATGCGGGGGGCGGGGCCCGCGGCGCCGTTGCCCGCAGCGCCGGTCCCCGCGGCGCTGTTGCCGGCTCCGGCCGAGGCCGCACCCGCGTCAGCTCCGCTGTCCATGAGAGCCGCCAGCGTCTCCGCCTTCTTCTGCTCGCCGTAGCCCCACGGGTCTCCCGCCCGCTCGGCGTTGGTGAAGATGCGCTGGTACTCGGGCTCGATCTCTCCGACGTCCAGCACCTGGTAGCGGCGCAGGTTCAGCAGCATGGAAAGGTGGTCGATGTCCACCGGACACGCCGCCACGCACGCCATGCAGGTGGTGCACTCCCAGAGGGTCTGCGAGGCGATCACGTGGTCCACCAGGGGCTGCCGCTCCAGGGGGACGCCCTCCGTGCTCCCGCCCGCGGCGGCGAGCGCCTCGCGAGCCACCTCGGCCTGCCGGCCCGGCGGGTGCTTCCCCTGGGAGTGGTACTTGAGGTCCACGATGAAGTCCCGGGGATTCAGCAGCTTGCCGGTGGCGTAGGCCGGGCACGCCTCCTGACAGCGCCCGCACTCGATGCAGGTGATCAGGTTCAGGCGGTCCGTCCAGGAGAAGTCGGCCATCCGGTTCCACCCGTACGAGTCGCCGGCGTCGAAGTCCAGCTCCGCCTCCAGATCGAGCGGGTCCATGCGCTGGTGGTCCTCCAGCTGCTGCAGGACCGCGTTCACCGGGGCGCCCAGGATGTGGAAGTGTTTGGACGTGGGCACGTAGGCCAGGAACGAGAAGGCCACCACCAGGTGGCCGTAGCCGAACCAGGTGGAGGCCGGATCCGCCAGGAACCTCTCGCCCAGGTGGGTCAGTGCGATGACGCCGATGACGGCGAGGACGACTCCCGATTCAGAAGAATGGTAGGTCAGGTACGAGGGCCGGACGACGAACCTGCGCACCGCCAGGGCCACGATGCCCAGCAGGATGAGCAGGGCGAAGACGTCCACCACCGGGGGAAACCACGCGAAGGCCGCCCGGTGCAGGAATCCGTCCCGCCCCGTGGCCAGCCCCTGCAGGAGGTTCAGCGTCGAGACGCTGAACGCGATGAAGCCCCAGAAGATGAAGGCGTGCGCCCACCCGGCGGTCAGCCGGCGGCGCACCTTGCTCTGCCCCAGCACCTCGGTGAAGAAGATGCCGATGCGGCGGGCGAGGTGGTCGCCCCGGTGCTCGGGCCCTCCCGCCCGGACGAAGGCGACCTTCCCGGCGACCAGCCGGAAGAAGACGGCGAGGGCTCCCACCAGGTAGACCGCCACGGCGGTCCGGACGAGGTCATGCGCGCTCATGGAGCTCGGGGCTCGGGTCTGCGGATTCGGGGTCGGCACCCCTGGACCCGTGCGCACCGCACCGGGTACCGGGGATCTCCGGCGGCGCCCCGCGGGGCGTCCGGTCCACAACGGTAGCGCATCCCGGCGCCCTTCGCACGGCCGCCCGCCGGCCCCGGGGCGCGCCCCAACGCGAGGAGTTCCACAGTCATGCCCCAGGACCGTCCCACCACCCTCGGCGCCCTGCGCGCGGGCGGCTACCGGCCCCGATCCGTGCGGGACGAGATGCGCGAGAACCTGATCGGAAAGCTGCGCACCGGCGAGGCGCTCTTCCCGGGGGTGCTGGGCTACCAGGACACGGTCGTGCCCCAGCTGGTGAACGCCGTCCTGGCGCGCCACGACTTCATCCTGCTGGGGCTTCGCGGCCAGGCCAAGAGTCGCATCCTGCGGGCGCTGATCGGACTGCTGGACGAGGCCATCCCCATCCTCTACGGCAGCGAGGTGAACGACGACCCGCTCGCGCCCATCTCGCGCTACGGCAAGGAGCTCGTGCGCGAGCACGGCGACGACACGCCCGTGGAGTGGGTGGACCGCGACCACCGCTACGTGGAGAAGCTGGCCACCCCGGACGTGACCATCGCCGACATGATCGGGGACGTGGACCCCATCAAGGCCGCCCGGGGCGGGCACATCCTGGCCGACGAGCTGACGATCCACTTCGGGCTGCTCCCCCGCGCCAACCGGGGCGTCTTCGCCATCAACGAGCTGCCGGACCTCTCCGGAAAGATCCAGGTGGGGCTCTTCAACGTCCTCCAGGAGGGCGACGTGCAGATCAAGGGCTACCCCATCCGCCTCCCGCTGGACGTGCTCATGGTCTTCACCGCCAACCCCGAGGACTACACCGCCCGCGGCAAGATCATCACGCCGCTCAAGGACCGGATCGGCGCCGAGATCCGGACCCACTACCCGCTCGAGCTGGAGACCGGGGTGGACGTCACCCTGCAGGAGGCGTGGACGGACCGCGCCGGCGTGCAGGTGGAGGTCCCCGAACTGGTCTCCGAGGTGATCGAGCGCCTCGCCTTCCTGGCCCGCGAGGACAAGCGCGTGGACCAGCGCTCGGGGGTGAGCCAGCGCATGCCCATCACCGCCACCGAGAGCGTGGTCTCGAACGCCGAGCGCCGCGCCCTGCTGCTGGGGGAGGACCGCGCCGTTCCGCGCATAACCGACGTGTACGCCGCGCTCCCCGCCATCACCGGAAAGATGGAGCTGGAGTACGAGGGGGAGCTGCAGGGCCCGGAGCGCATCGCGCGCGAGCTCATCGCCGGCGCCGCGCACGCCACCTTCCAGGCGCGCGCCGGGGGCGCGGACGTGGATGAGATCGTGGCCTACTTCGAGGGGGGCGGCGCGCTGCAGGTGGGGGAGGAGGCTTCGGCGCGCGCCTGCGTGCAGGGCTTCCGGACGGTCCCCGGGCTGCTGGAACTGATCGAGTCCGTTGGGCTGGCCTCCGCCGACGCCTCCGACGGCGTGCGGGCGGCGGCGTGCGAGCTGGTGCTCGAGGCGCTGGTGGCGGAGCGCCGCGTGGGCCGCTCCACCGCCGGCGGGTATGCCCGCGCACGCCACGAGAACCCCAAGAAGGGGGGCGGCCCGGGCGAATTCGACCCGTTCGGGTGAAGCGGGCGGTCTACCGTCCCCCGTCCACCGGGAGCACCTGCCCGGTGATCCAGGACGCGTGGTCGGAGGCCAGGAAGAGCACGGCGTCGGCAATGTCCGCGGGGGTTCCCAGCCGTCGCAACGCGATCCCCGCCACCAGCGCGCGTTGGCCCTCCTCTCCGTAGGACTCCCACTGCCGCTCGGTGTTCGGATTGGAGCGCACGAAGCCGGGCGCCACGTTGTTCACCGTGATCCCGAACGGGCCCAGTTCGTGGGCCAACTGACGGGTGAGTCCGATCTGCCCGGCCTTGGCCGCCGCGTACGCCTGGATCCCGGTCCGGCTCACCCCCAGGCCGGCACCCGAGGAGACATTCACGATGCGGCCGTACCGGTTCGCCTTCATGGCCGGCACCGCCGCGCGCGCGGTCAGGAAGGGCGCGGTCATGTTCACCGCCACGATGCCCCCCCAGTCCTCCGGTGGGACCTGCTCCACCGGGCGCCCCACCTGGCCCAGCACCCCACCCGCGTTGTTCACCAGCACGTGGACCTGCCCATCGGCGCTCTCCCCCTCGGCGGCGGCCATCGCCGCCCCCACCGCGTCCGGGTCGGTCACGTCCAGGGTCACCGAGAAGGTGTCCCCCGCGGTGAGGCTCGCGCTCGAGAGGTTGATCGCATCGATCACCGGCGGCTGGTTGACCACCTGGACGCGGACCCACTTCTCGTTCGAGGGTTTGTTCCCGTTG
>JAVVFC010000046.1:0-18337 GCA_032250975.1 Longimicrobiales bacterium
CTGGGTGGCCCTCCCCCCGTCTCCCCTGGAGCGGGTGGAGCGGCTGGAGCAGCTGCGGCCGCTGCAGGCCGGGATGTCGGTCGGGGTGGCGGTTGTGGAGAACGCCGAAGGGGGCGTGGACACCCCCGAGGACGCGAAACGGATCGAATCACGCATGAGGGAGCTCGGAATCGGATCATGACGGACGCGAAGCCTCGCAGCACCAAGTACATCTTCGTCACCGGCGGCGTGGTCTCGTCGCTGGGCAAGGGGATCGCCGCCGCCTCGCTCGGGCGCCTGCTCAAGGAGCGGGGCTTCCGGGTGACGCTCCAGAAGTTCGACCCGTACATCAACGTCGATCCGGGCACCCTCTCGCCCTTCCAGCACGGCGAGGTCTTCGTCACCGACGACGGCGCCGAGACCGACCTCGACCTGGGCCACTACGAGCGCTTCATCGACGAGTCGCTCTCCCAGGCCAACAACATCACCACCGGCCGCATCTACTCGGACGTGATCGCCAAGGAGCGCCGCGGCGATTACCTGGGCTCCACCGTCCAGGTGGTGCCCCACATCACCGACGAGATCAAGTCGCGCATCAGCGCGCTCTCCGATCACAACGACTTCGTGATCACCGAGATCGGCGGCACGGTGGGCGACATCGAGTCGCTCCCCTTCCTGGAGGCCATCCGCCAGTTCCGCCAGGAGGTCGGCCGCGAGAACGCAATCTTCGTGCATCTCACGCTCGTCCCCTACATCGCCGCCGCCGGAGAGCTCAAGACCAAGCCCACGCAGCACTCGGTGCGCGAGCTGATGCAGATCGGGATCCAGCCGCACGTCCTCGTCTGTCGCACCGAGCACCCCCTGGACGAGGACATCCGGCGCAAGATCGGGCTCTTCACCAACGTTCCCTTGGACGCCGTCATCGAGGCGCGCGACGTGGAGACCATCTACCAGGTCCCCATCGAGCTCCGTCGGCAGCGCCTGGACGACGTGGTGCTCCGCCTGCTCGGGATGACCGCTCCGGAGCCGGACCTGGAGCCGTGGCGCAAGATGGTCAACACCATCAAGACGCCCGGCAACGGCGAGGTCCGCATCGCGGTGGTGGGCAAGTACACCGAGCTGGTCGACTCCTACAAGTCGGTGCAGGAGGCCCTGCTGCACGGAGGGATCGCCAACGATGTGAAGGTGCAGATCGACTGGCTTTCTTCCGAGCAATTCAGCCAGGGCGAGGAGGTGGAGCGACTCAGGAGGTACGACGGAATCCTCATTCCGGGCGGATTCGGCGAGCGGGGGGTGGAGGGGATGCTGAACGCCATCCGCTTCGCACGGGAGCAGCGCGTCCCCTTCTTCGGGATCTGCCTGGGCCTGCAGTGCGCGGTCATCGAATTCGCCCGCAACGTCTGCGGGATCTCCGAGTCCGACTCCTATGAATTCCGCGAGGAGACGCCCAATCCGGTGATCTGCCTCATGGACTCCCAGCTGCAGGTCACCACCAAGGGCGGCACCATGCGCCTGGGCGCCTACCCGGCGGCGCTGCGCCCGGGATCCCGCGCCGCCGAGATCTACGGGCGCACCGAGATCAGCGAGCGCCACCGCCACCGCTTCGAGGTGAACAACGCCTATCGCGAGGCGGTGGAAGCCCACGGAATGGCCATCAGCGGCACGTCCCCGGAGGGGTCGCTGGTGGAGATGGTCGAGATCCCGGACCACCCCTGGTTCGTGGCCGGGCAGTTCCACCCCGAGCTCAAGAGCCGGCCCATGCGCCCGGCGCCCCTCTTCGCATCCTTCATCGCCGCAGCCCGGGCGCACGCCCGAAGCGGGACCCTGGACGAGCTCCAGGCCATCCCGGCGGGGGGGTGAGCAGGACCCGTGTTCGAGACCTTCACACTGGTGGCGGGCCCGTGCCTGCTGGAGGACGCCGGGCTCAACCTCGAGGTCGCACAGGAGGTGGCGCGGGTGGGGCGGACCCTGGGAATCCCGGTGGTCTTCAAGGCGTCCTTCGACAAGGCCAACCGCTCACGGCCCGGCTCGCCCCGCGGACCCGGACTGGAGCGGGGTCTCGCCCGGCTCGGCGAGGTGGCGGCCGCCACCGGTCTTCCGGTCCTGACCGACGTGCACGAGCCCGGCCAGTGTGCGCCGGCGGCCGAGGTGGCCGCCGTGCTCCAGGTCCCGGCCTTCCTCTGTCGGCAGACCGACCTGGTGACGGCGGCTGGCCGCACGGGACGCTGGGTGAACGTCAAGAAGGGGCAGTGGATGGCCCCCGAGGAGATGGGGGCGGTGGCCGAGAAGGCGCGGGAGGCGGGGGCCGGCGGGGTGGTCGTAACGGAACGGGGCACCTTCTTCGGGTACGGCGACCTGGTGGTGGACATGCGGAGCTTCGCCCGCCTCCGGGCGGCCGCCCGAGCCCCCGCGCTCTTCGACGGCACCCACTCCGTGCAGCGCCCGGGCCTGGCCGACGGGAGCAGCGGCGGGGATCCCGAGCACATTCCCGCACTGGTGCGTGCGGCCGTGGCCGCCGGGTGTGACGGGCTCTTCCTGGAGACCCACCCGGACCCCGCCCGGGCCCCGTCGGACGCCACCAACATGCTGCCGCTCGACCGCCTGGAGGGGCTCCTGCGCGACGTCGTGGCCATCCGGGCCGCGCTGGAGCCCGTCCCGTGAGCCCCGGCCGCCGCTCCGTCCCGGAGGCCGTCGCGCACGCGTCCCACACCATTCCGGGCGCGGTCGCACGGCGTATCCGCCTGGCGGTCTTCGACGTGGACGGAGTGCTCACGGACGCGGGCGTCTACCAGGGCACGTCCGCCGCGGGCGAAACGGTGGAACTCAAGCGTTTCGACATCCAGGACGGGCTGGGACTCAAGCTGCTGGAGGAGGCGGGGATCCGGGTCGTGCTCGTCTCGGGGCGGGTCTCGCCGGCCACCGAGGTGCGCGCCCGGGAGCTCGAGCTGACCTTCCACCAGGACGGGGGGGCGCAGAAGGTCGCCTACCTCGAGGGGCTGCTGGCCCGCGAGGGGGTGGCGTGGTCCGAGACCTGCATGCTGGCCGACGACCTCCCGGACCTGGCGGTCCTGCACCGGGTGGGGCTGCGGGCCGCGGTGGCCAACGCCCAGCCGGAAGTGCTGGCGGTGGCGGACTGGGTCTCGCACGCGCGCGGCGGGCACGGGGCGGCGCGGGAGTTCTGCCGCGCGCTGCTGGAGGCGCGCGGCGAGTGGGACGCGCTCGTCGAACGCTACGTGGCCGCCCGGGAGGGGTCCGCATGATCGGGACGGGTCAGGCATGACGGCGGGGGGTCAGGCATGACGGCGGCGGAGATCCTCGGGGAGGGCCGGCGCGTGGTGGCGCTCGAGGCCCGGGCGGTGGCGGCGCTCGCCGAGCGCCTGGACGACGCCTTCGTGGAGGCGTGCCGGATGGTGGCCGCCGCGCCCGGGCGGGTGATCGTATCGGGGATCGGCAAGAGCGGGATCGTGGCGCGCAAGATCGCCGCCACCCTCACCTCCACCGGGACGCCCGCCACCTTCCTGCACCCGGTGGAGGGGATGCACGGCGATCTGGGGCTGGTGGGACCGGACGACGTGGCGCTGCTGCTCTCCAAGAGCGGCGAGACCGCCGAACTCGAGGGGCTGCTCGACTTCCTGCTGCGCACCGGCGTGCCGGTGGTGGCGCTCACCGGAGGGACGGACTCGTCGCTGGCGCGGCACGCCCGCGTGGTTCTGGACTGCGGTGTGGCGGAGGAGGCCTGTCCCTTCGACCTGGCTCCCACCGCCTCCACCACCGCCACCCTGGCGATGGGCGACGCGCTCGCGGTCGTGGTGCTCGGCCTGAAGGGGTTCCGCGAGAGCGACTTCGCGCACTTCCACCCGGGCGGCGCGCTGGGCCGGCGTCTGCGGGTGACGGTGCGGGACGTGATGGTGGCCGAGGGGTATCCCCGGCTGCCGGTCGCGGCGCGTATGCGGGAGGCGGTGGTGCCCATCGCCGAACAGCGGGGTACGGTGCCGGTGGTGGATGGAGAGGGCCGGGTGGCGGGCGTGCTCACCGCCGGCGACCTCACCCGCCTGATGGAGCGCGAGCCCGCGGCGTGGGGCGACGTCCCGGTGGGGAAGGCGATGTGCGCCCGTCCGCTGACGGCCGCCCCCGACGAGCGGGGCGCCGCGGTGGTGCACCGCATGGAGGCGGGCGGCGTGATGGCCATGCCCGTGGTGACGGAGGCCGGCTTGCTGGTGGGCGTGGTGCACCTTCACGACCTGATGAAAGCGGGAGCGGGATGATGGACGGAATCGGAATCCGGACGAGGTGGGCGGGCGCGGCCATGCTGCTCGTGCTGCTGGCGGGGGCGTGCGGGGAGGAGACCGCGGCCCCGGTGGCGGACCAGAGCCTGCAGGAGCTCGGCGACGTAGGAATCCTCTACGGGATGCGCAGCTACCTGCACACCCAGGGCACCCGTTCCGGCGTCGTGGTCGCCGACAGCGCCATCGAGGTGCCGGACTCCTCCCGCACCCACCTCTTCGGGATGGAGATGACCCTGTACTACGAGGATGGCCGCGATCGCGCCCGGGTGCGCGCCGACTCGGCCATCCTCAACGTCCGCACCGAGGAACTGACCGCCTGGGGGAACGTGGTGGCGCGCGTGCTGGATCAGGGGATGGAGGTGGCGAGCGCGGAACTGCGCTACAACCCCACCTCCCAGCAGATCTGGAGCGACTCGGCGACCGTCATCACGCGCGGCGACGGATCGGTCACCCGGGGCTCGGCCTTCCGCTCCGACCTGGTGTTCCAGAACTGGGAGCTCACCGACCCGGTGGGGGCGGTGCCCTCGGAGCGGCCGGGGGGCGGCTGAGCCCGTGCGCACCGTCTCCTTCCGCGTACCGCTCCTGATGGCGGGGCTGGTCCTGGCGTCGGGCCTCCCCTCGGGCGGCGTGCGCGCGCAGGACCAGCAGCTGGGCACGTGCCGGATCCTGCCCGGCACGCAGCGCGCGGTGGGGCGGGCGGTGGGCCAGTCGCGGGTCACCTACGTCTCGCGGCCGCGGCTGGCCTGCGAGGGAGGGGTGCGCATCAACGCGGATTCGCTGGTCTCCTTCGAGGCGACCGGCTTCAACCAGCTCTTCGGCAACGTCTTCTTCGAGGATGCCACCCGGAGCCTGCGCGCCACCAACGCGCGCTACTTCGATCGGGTGGGGCGGCTGGAGGCGGACGGCGCCGTCCGGCTCACCGACAAGGAGTCGGGCAACGTCCTGACCGGGGAGAATCTGCTCTACCTGCGGGCCATCCCCCCCGGACGCCCCACCGAGGAGCTGACCCTGTGGGGCGGGCGGCCGCACGCGCTCCTGCACACGGGGGGCGGAGGCACCGGCGATCCGGCCGCGCCCGCGCGCACCCCCTACGACGTGACCGCCGACCGCATCTTCCTGCGCGGATCGTCGTTCTTCCAGGCGGCCGGGCGCGTGGAGGTGGTGCGGGACTCGCTCAATGCCTTCGCCGATACGCTCCGCTATGAGGAGCTGGGTGAGCGGCTGCTCCTCTCGCGGGAAGCCCGGGTGGAGCAGGCGCGCTACGACCTGCTGGGACGCGAGATCCTCCTGCACGCGCCCGGCGACACCCTCCGCCGGGTGGAGGCGCGCGGTGAGGGCCGGCTGCTGGGTGAGGACCTGGAGCTGGAGGCCCCCTTCATCCGCATGGGCTTCCAGGACGGTACCCTGGAGCGGCTATGGGCGACGCCGCTCCGCCCCGGCCAGGAGCTCGAGATGACGGTCGGGCTGCGCTTCCTGCCGCAGGAGCTGGACTCCGTGGACCTGGCGCGGCCGCGCGCGCGCGCCACCGACTTCGAGGTGAACGCGGA
This sequence comes from Longimicrobiales bacterium, assembly GCA_032250975.1. GTDB lineage: Bacteria > Gemmatimonadota > Gemmatimonadetes > Longimicrobiales > Gaopeijiaceae > Gaopeijia. The sequence goes on from JAVVFC010000046.1 coordinate 5,813, forward strand.
CTCGATCGAGGTGCAGGCCCCCGGCGAGGTGCTCGAGCGCCTCTTCGCGGTGGGGTCCGCGCGGGCGGAATCCTCGGCACGCGACTCGCTCAACACGCCCGACACCCCCGACCTGGTGCGACGGGACTGGATCCGGGGCGACACCGTGGTCGCGCTCTTCGGCGAGGCGCCGGAACGCGCCGCCGGGGACTCGGTCCGCCACGTGCTCGAGCGGCTGGAAGCGCGCGGCGCCGCGGCCAGCCTCTACCGGCTCGAACCCGACTCGGCCGGCGCCGACGCCCCACCCGACTCCCTCGCGGCGGCAGGGGTGGTGGCCCCGGAGGCCGAGCGAGGGGAGATTGAGGGCGGCGCGGCGGAGACCCGCATCTTCCGCCCCCGCCGGGAGCCTGCGGTGCACTACGTCACCGCATTCGAGATCATCATCGTGTTCGACGACGGGCAGGTGGATCGCATGGAGGTCAGAGGACTCGAGCAGGGAATCCACCTGGACCCATCGGGGCGGCCGCGCCGTGCCGCGCCGGCCCGCCGCACAGGGGGCGGACGATGACCGGCGGCGGCGAATCCCGCCTCTGGGCGCAGGGCCTGACCAAGGTCTACCGCAAGCGCGCCGTCGTGAACGGCGTGGACATCGAGGTGCGCCAGGGCGAGATCGTCGGACTGCTGGGTCCCAACGGGGCGGGGAAGACCACCACCTTCTACATGGTGGTCGGCCTCATCGCCCCCGACCGGGGAACGGTGCACCTGGACGACGCCGACCTGACCCGTACCCCCATGTTCCGGCGCGCCCGCATGGGTGTGGGCTACCTGGCCCAGGAGCCGTCGGTCTTCCGCAAGCTCACAGTCGAGGAGAACGTCATGGCCATTCTGGAGGCCATGGATCTCTCGCGGACCGAGCGGCAGGAGCGCCTGGACACCCTGCTCGATGAGCTGGGGCTGAGCCGCCTGCGCACCAGCAAGGCCTACTCCCTCTCCGGAGGGGAGCGGCGGCGCCTGGAGATCACCCGTGCCCTGGTGCAGCGCCCCAAGTTCATCCTTCTGGACGAGCCCTTCGCGGGCATCGATCCCATCGCCGTGCACGACATCCAGGAGATCGTGGCGGACCTGAAGACACGCCGCATCGGGGTCATCATCTCGGACCACAACGTGGAGCAGACGCTCGAGATCGTGGACCGGGCCTACATCATGTACGAGGGCCGCATCCGGGTGGCGGGAACCGTCTCGGAGCTGGTCTGGAACGACGAGGTGGCCGACATCTACCTGGGCCCCGCGCTCACCGCGCGCATGCGCCAGCGCTTCCCGCGCCCGCCCGCCGAATCCCTCCCGGAGGCGGTCTCGCCATGAGCAACGGCTTCGGGGCCCGGCTCTTCCAGGGTCAGCAGATGCGCCAGGAGATGCGGATCAATCCGCGTCTCTACCAGGCCATGGAGCTGCTCTACATGCCGCTGCTGGACCTGCAGCAGCACCTCAAGGCGGAGCTGGCCGAGAACCCCTTTCTCGAGATGACGGAGTCGGAGACCCAGGAGGACCTGGAACTCAAGGAGGAGGCGCCCGAACCCTCCGACGAGAACGAGATCGACTGGGAGGAGATCCTGCTGGACGGATTCGAGGCGGGCGGGCGCAAGGCCGAATACGAACACCGCGAGTACCAGCCGCCCACGGCGGTCGCCACCCACGACCTGATGGCGGTGCTCGAGGAGCAGCTCCACCTGCTCGATCTGGACGAACGCGACATGCGCCTGGGCGAGGAGATCCTGGGCAACCTGGATGCGTCCGGGCTGCTGGGGTGCCCGCTGGAGGAGGTCGTGGAGGGCGCCAACGCCTGGATCGCGGAGGTCGGTGAGATCGCGCGCGCGCGCGCTGCGGAGATCGAGGACGCGGAGGAGCGGACCCGGGAGATCGAGGACGTCGAGCACCTCTTCCGGCCCTACACGCTGGAGGAGGCGGAGCGGGTGCTGGAGCGTATCCAGACCCTGGAGCCGCCCGGCGTGGGAGCCCGCACGGTGCAGGAGTGCATCCTGATCCAGATGCGCCAGGCGGGGCTGGAGGACACGCTGTCCTTTCGCATCGTGCAGGACCACTTCGAGAACCTGGTCAACCACCGCTGGAACGAGGTTGCGCGGGCGCTCGGGGTGACGCCCCGCGAGGTTCAGGACGCGACCGACGGATTGTCCCGCTTCGACCCCAAGCCGGGACGCGCCCTGGGTACCGACACGGAGCACTACATCATCCCCGACCTGGTGGTGGAGGAGATCGACGGCGAGTACATGGTCTTCGCCAACGACACCAACCTACCGCGCCTCCGCATTTCGAGGGCCTACCGCGACGTGGCCCGCGACCGCAAGCAGTTCCACGGTGAGAACCGCGACTTCATCTCCGCCAAGCTCAACTCGGCCAACTGGATGATCCAGGCCATCGAGCAGCGGCGCCAGACCATGCTCAAGGTCATGCACTTCATCGTGGACCGGCAGCGCGAGTTCTTTCAGAAGGGGATCCAGTACCTGCGTCCTCTGACGCTGCGGGAGGTGGCCGAGCACATCGAGATGCACGAGTCCACGGTCTCGCGCGTGACCAACGAGAAGTTCGTGCAGACTCCACGCGGCGTCTTCCCGCTCAAGTTCTTCTTCTCGTCGGGACTCTCCACCGCCAGCGGCGAGGACATCTCCGCGCGCGGCGTGCGCGACAAGATCAAGCAGATGGTCGACCACGAGAACACCCGAAAGCCCCTCACCGACCAGGCCATCGTCAAGCTGCTGCTCGAGGACGGCGTCAAGATCGCCCGCCGCACGGTGGCCAAGTACCGGGACCAGCTGGGCATCCTCCCGGCGCGCATGCGGAAGCGGGTGTGATGAGCGGAACCCGGTCCGACGCCGCCGACGCCGCCCACGTCCTGAGCGCACGGGCGCGGCGGGACTTCTGCCTCCTCATCCCGGCCTACAACGAAGCCGAGATGGTGCCCGAGCTGTTGCGCGCGGTGCGGGAGGCTTTCAGCCGGTACGCACTGGAGGGCGAGGTGCTGCTGGTGGACGACGGCTCCAGCGACGGAACGGGGGAGCTGGCGGTACGCCTGGGCGCCGGGTGGCCCAACCTGACCGTGCTTCGCCATCGCACCAATCTGGGCAAGACCGAGGCGATCCTCACCGGAGCGGCCCACACCGACCGGGGCGTGATCGTCCTCTTCGACGCCGACCTGCAGCACCTTCCCGACGAGGTCCCGCGCTTCCTGGCCCGCCTCGAGGAGGGGTGGGACGTGGTGACCGGCCGCAAGGTGGGCCGGTACGAGAAGCGGGGCGTCTCGCGCGTGTACAACTGGCTCTCGCGGCGGGTGTTCGATGTCCCGGTCTCGGACCTCAACTCCATGAAGGCGTTCCGGCGCGAGATCCTGGACGGGATGCACCTCCGCCACGACTGGCATCGCTTCTTCGTGGTGCTGGCCCACAACCGGGGATGGCGCGTCTCGGAGCTGGACATCGACCTCTACCCGCGCCGGGCGGGGACCTCCAAGTTCACCGGCCCCTGGCGGGTTCTGGTGGGCGTGCTCGACCTGCTCTCGGTGGGCTTCCTGCTGCGCTTCTCGCGCAAGCCGCTCCTCCTCTTCGGCTCGCTGGGGGCGGCCTCGCTGGGGGCCGGGACGCTGGTGGGGCTGGTGGCCCTCTACGTGCGCTTCGCCGTCGGCGTGGGGTTCCGTCCGGTGCTCTACCTGGTGATCCTGCTGGTCACGCTGGGCGCGCTCCTGCTGGGCGTCGGCTTCCTGGCGGAGCTGGTGGCCCAGCTGCGCGAGGAGGTGGACGCGCTCCGGCGCCGGGAGGGCGGTCTGGTGCTGCGCGCGGCGGAGCCGGCGGAGGCGGGAGAGACCGGCCTGGACGCGCACCCTCCGGGCGGTACGCGGACGCCGGCCGCTGGCGGGAGTCGGGCGGGCGGAGCCGGGGCCACGTGAGCGGAGCGGCGCCCCCGCCCCTCCGGATCCTCATGCACTGCGTCTACTTCCCCCCGGAGGTCGGCGGGCTGGAGAGCCACGTCTTCCACCTGGCGCGGGAGCTCGCCGACCTCGGGCACCACGTGGACGTGGTCACCTCGCGCTCGCGGCCGGGAACGCCGGCCGCCGAGATCATGGACGGGATCCACGTGCACCGAACCTGGTTTCCCGGGCGGAGCCCTGCGGGGTGGGTGCTGCACGCCCTGGGCTCGATCCCCACCACCCGCCGCCTGGCGCGGGACGCGGACGTGGTGCACGCCCAGGCCTTCGCCTCGGTGATTCCGGGGATGGCCGCCCGCCGGGTGGCGGGTGCGCCCCTGGTCACCACCTGGCACACTTCGCACTTCCTCATGCGGGCGGCGCGCCCGGGGTGGCGCCCGGTCTTCCGCTGGATGCTCCGCCGCACCGACTGGAACCTGGCCGCCTCGCGCGAGATCGCCGCGGTGGGGGAGGGCCTGGCCCCGGGCGTCGTGGTCGAGGCGCTCACGAACGGCGTCGACACCGAGCGCTTCCGTCCGGTGGCGCCCGCGCTGCCGCCCGTGCGGGCCGGGCGCCGCCGCCTGATCGTCCCCCGCCGACTCTACCCCAAGAACGGGGTCGAATACGCGGTGCGCGCCCTGCCGGAGCTGGTGCGCGCGGTGGACGCGGAGATGATCGTGGTGGGGGACGGGCCCGAGCGGGGCCGTCTGGAAGCGCTCGCACTGGAGCTGGGCGTGCGCGACCGGATCACCTTTCTGGGCGCGCGGCCGCACACCGAGATACCCGCCCTGCTGGCCAGCGCCGAGCTGGCGGTCTTTCCCTCCCTCATGGAGGCCACCTCGGTGGCGGCCCTGGAGTGCCTCAGCTGCCGGGTGCCGGTGGCCGCCTCGCGGGTGGGGGGCCTGCCCGAGATCGTCGATGACGCCGTGGGCGGCCTCTTCGAACCCGGCGACCCGCAGAGCCTGGCGGACACCGTGCTCCGCCTCCTGCGGGATCCCGGGCTGGCCGACCGGGGCCGGATCGGCCGGGCGCGGGTGGAGGCGTCGTGGAGCAACGCCCGACTGGCCCGGCGCCACCTGGAGATCTACCGTGCCCTGCGCGAGGGGCGCACACCCCATCCCCCCGCGCCCCCCTCGTCCCCACCGGCGTCCTGACGGGCGCCCCGACGGCCACCCACACCGTACGTCATGACTCGGAACCACTCCACCGACGGCACCCGTGACGCCGAGGCCGCGCCCGCGCTCCCGGCCTGGCTGCCGCACACCCTCTTCGCTGCGGTCACGCTCTGGCTCTTCCGCGACTTCGTCTTCTCGTCGGCCATGCTCTACGGGGGCGACACCGAGGCGATGGGGTACATGGCGCGGGCCTTCTACGCCGAGGAGCTCGCGCGCGGGAACTTTCCGGGGTGGAACCCGCTGCTGGTAGGGGGCACCCCCTTCCTGGCAGCGCTCTCGGGCGGGGACTCGCTCTACCCACCCTCGCTCCTGCTGCTGCTCCTGATGGAGCCCTACCGCGCCCTCGGGTGGAAGCTGGTGCTGCACGTCTTCCTGGCCGGTGTGGGCGTGTACGGCTGGACCCGGACCCTGGGCGTCTCGCGGGCGGCAGCCACGGTGGCGGGGCTGGGCTACCTGGTGGGCCCCTTCCTGGTGACCCTGGTCTTTCCCGGGCACGATGGTAAGCTGTTCGTCACCGCCCTCACCCCGTTCCTTTTCTGGGCGGTGGAGGTCTGGTTCCGGGACGGGAGCGGGCCGGCGTGGGCGGGGATCGCCGCGGCGGTGGCCATGGTCACCCTCACCACCCACTTCCAGATGGCGTACTTCCTTTTCGGCGCGGCCGGAGCCTACGCCGTCTTCCGCACGGTGCAGGGGATCCGGGAGGGGAAACGGGAAGCGGGCCCCGACGGGGACGTCCCCCGAGGGGTTCCCAAGGCCCCGCCGGCGGGGGCCGTCCGCCGCCGCACCACCCCCGCTCCCCGCCGCTTCGTCCTCTTCCTGGCTGCCGCGGTCACGGGCGTGGGGGTGGCGGGCGTCCAGTTCCTGCCTGCCCTCCAGTACATCGGGGAGTTCTCCCGCCGCACGGCCACCACCACCGAGGCCACACCGGAGGCGAACCGGGCCTACGCCGCGTCCTGGTCCATGCACCCGGAGGAGGCACTCAGCACCCTGGTCCTGCCCGAATTCGCCGGGAACGACGCCGGCACCTCCGGGTGGACGTCGGGCACCTACTGGGGCCGCAACTTCTTCAAGACCAACCACGAATACCTGGGCCTGGGGCTCCTCCTGCTGGCCGTGCTGGCCTTCCTGGGCGGCCCGCGGCCGGGGCTGCGCTGGTTCCTGGCCGGCCTGGGGGCGGTCGCCTTCCTCTACACGCTGGGCACCCACACGCCGGTCTGGCCCCTCTTCTACGCGCTCCTGCCGGGCGTCAAGCTCTTCCGGGCGCCCAGCATGGCCATCTTCCTGGCCGGCTTCTCGCTCGCCACGCTCGCCGCGCTGGGCGTGGACCGGTTCCTGGCCTGGGTCCGTGACCCCGGCACGCCGGACGGTGCGCGTGGCCTCCGCGTCCTGTGGATCGGCGCGGGGGCCCTGGGCGCGGTCTTCCTGCTGGCCGGGAGCGGGCAGCTCACCGCGCTCTGGACCGCCGTGGTCCATTCCGGGGTGGAACGTCCCGAAGCCCTCCAGGCCGCCCAGCCCTTCCTCGCGCGCGGCGCCTTCCTCGCGCTGCTGGTCGCCCTCGTCCCCCCGCTCCTGCTGACCGGCGGGCGTCGGGGCATGCTCGCGCCCCGGGCCGTGGTGGCGGTGCTCGCCTGCCTGGTGGCCGTGGACGGGGCGCGCATCTCGGGGGCGTTCATCGACACGCGCGACTTCGAGGCCTTTCACCGGACGAGCCCCAACATCGACGTTCTGCTCGCCCGTCAGGGGAGCGAGCCCCCCTTCCGGGTCCTGGACCTGAGTGAACCCCAGATGGGGCAGGGGGTGCGCGCCGCCATGCAGGGGCTGGAGGTCGCCTCCGGGCACCACCCCAACGATCTGGCGCGCTACCGTGAGTTGACCGGCATGGTGGGAAGTGGGATGCCGGAGAACCTGCTCCGCTCGCCCGGCCTGATGGCCATGCTGAACGTGCGCTACATCATCTGGCCGGTGCGACGCTTCGGCGCCCCCGAGGGGCTCGAGCCGGTGAGCGCGACCCGGTTCGCCAACGGCGAGGTGTACGAGGCGGTGTATCGGGTGGAGGATCTCCCCCGTGCGCGGCTGGTGGCGCAGGCGGAAGTCGTCCCCGACGCCGACGCTGTGGCACGGCTTCTCGACCCCGGATTCCCCGGCGGGACGGTGGTCACGGTCCCGGAGCCGGTCCCGGTGACCCTCGGGGGGGGGGTTCCGGAGGGCTCGGTGTCGTGGGTCGTACGGCAGACGGACCGGCAGGAGCTGACGGTGACGACCGACCGGACATCCCTTCTGGTCATCGCCGACAACTGGTACCCGGCCTGGCGCGCCATCGTGGACGGCGTCGAGGCGCCCGTGCTGCGCGTCAACCACACGCTGCGGGGCATCCCCGTGGAGGCCGGCACGCACACGGTCGTCCTCACCTTCCGCTCCTCGCACGTCCGCAACGGGCTCGTCGTATCGGGGCTGAGCGGGCTGGTGGTGCTGGGGGTGCTGGGCGCCTCGCTGGCGCGGCGGCGCGCCCCCGCCGCCTGAATCCGGCATGACGCCGCTTCCGCCGACCCGTGTCGGCTCCCCCGGTCGCCGCTGGGCCGCCACCGCCCTCAAGCTGGCCGCCACCGCCCTGGTGACGGTCTTCATCGTGCGGCGGGTGGGCGTGGACCTGGGGGGTCTGCCGGAGGCGGCGCTCGCCCGCTTCCGCGTCCGCCCCCTCCCCCTGGCCGCCTCGGTGGCGGCGCTGGGCGGGGGATACCTGCTCTCGGCCGCCCTCTGGGGGCGCATGGTCCGGGAGATGGGCGGGCCACGGCTCTCCGCGCGGGTCGCGGTCCCCCTCTTCCTGGTGGCCAACCTGGGGCGCTACGTGCCCGGCAAGGTGCTGCAGATCACCGGGCTGACCCTGCTGGCCCGGGAACGCGGCGTGCCGGGACGCGTGGCCGCGGGCGCCGCCGTCCTGGGGCAGGGTGTCGCGCTCATGGGCGCGACGCTGGTGGGGATCTCGGCGCTGCTCAGCCCGGCGCTCCCACCGCAGGTGCGCCTGGCCGGGTGGATCGGGCTCGTCGTGACGGGCGCCTTCATGCTGGCGACCTCCCTTCCGTACCCGGCCCGGCATCTCGAGCGGCTGGGATACATCCTCGCGCGCCGAGGGACGGACCGGGCCATCCCCGCGGCCGGGAGCGTGCCGGTGCTGGCACGCCGCTTCGGTCTCCGCTGGACCCTCTGGTACGCCATGAACTGGAGCCTGTACGCGACCGCATTCTGGCTCCTCACATGGGGGCTGGTGGGGTTCCACCCCTTCCTGTACGTGGCGCCGGCCTTCGCCGCGGCCTACGTCGGAGGGTACATTGCGCTCTTCGCGCCTGCCGGACTCGGGGTGCGGGAGGGACTCCTCACTGCGCTGCTGGCCCCGGTGCTCGACCCGGAATCGGCCCTGGCCGTGGCCGTGGCGGCCCGCGTCTGGACCACGGCGGTGGAGGTGGTGCCGGCCGCACTGCTGGCTCCGGGCGTCCTGCGGGGTACCGTCGCCTCCCGACCCGCCGGCAGGGGCGTCCCCCCGGAAGCGAGAGGAGATGGATGACGGAACCCCACGGGCCCTTCCTGGTGGTCATCCCCACCTACAACGAGCGGGAGAATCTCGCGGTGATCGTGCCCCAGGTACTCGCCGTGGACGCCGAGGTCCACGTCCTGGTGGTGGATGACAACTCCCCGGACGGCACGGGCGCGGTTGCGGACCGCCTGGCGGCAGACGACCCCGGGCGCGTCCACGTACTGCACCGGCCCGGAAAGGAAGGTCTGGGGCGCGCCTATATTGCGGGGTTCCAGTGGGCGCTGGAGCGGGAGTATGCGTGGATCTGCGAAATGGACGCCGACCTCTCGCACCGTCCCGAAGACCTGGCCCGCATCCGCGTGGCCGCCCGCGAACACCCCGTGGTGGTGGGCTCCCGCTACGTGGACGGGCGCGTGAACGTGGTGAACTGGCCCATGAGCCGGCTCTTCATCTCCCTCTTCGGGAGCTGGTACGCGCGCACCATCACCCGACTTCCCGTACGGGATGCGACAGGAGGGTTCAACTGCTTCCAACGCAATGTCTTGGAGGCATTGGACCTGGCCCGGATCGAGGCCAACGGATACGCCTTCCAGATCGAACTCAAGCTGCGCGCCTGGCGGGCGGGCTTCCCGCTGCACGAGATCCCCATCGTCTTCTTCGAGCGGGGGCGCGGCGAGTCGAAGATGTCCAAGCGCATCGTGCGGGAAGCGGTCTGGCGGGTCTGGCGCCTGCGCTTTATGGACCTCCTCGGCAGGCTGTGATGACGACGGGGCAGGGGGAGGGCGGCCCGGACGGCGCGGCGCGCATCGACGCCCACTACTACGACTCCACCACCTACTTCGAGGCCGCGCCCCACCTGCTGGACCGGGAGAGCGCCTTCCAGCGCTACCGGATCCGCATGGTCACCCGGCTGGCCGGGCCACGCGCCACCGATCGGGTCGTGGATCTTGGCTGCGGGTGGGGGACCTTCGAATTCGCGCTGTCCGAGCAGGTGCGGGAGATCGTCGGCGTGGACTTCTCGCGCCGGAGCATCGAGTTCTGCCGACGGGAGCTGGCCCGCACGCCCCGGTCCAACGTCTCCTTCCTCTGCGCCGACGCGGGCCACACCGGGCTGGAAGGGGAGTCGGTGGACCTGGTGGTCGCCGCCGACCTCTTCGAGCACCTCTACCCGGAGGATGCGCAGCGCGTGGCGGCCGAGGCGTACCGCATCCTGCGCCCCGGCGGGCGCTTCGCCGTCTGGACGCCGCACCGGGGGCATCTGCTGGAGGTCCTCAAGAGTCGAGGCATCGTCCTCCGGCCGGACCCCACGCACGTGGACTACAAGTCCATGGCGCGCATGCGGCAGCTGCTCACCGGGGTCGGTTTCGGGATCGGGACCGCCTATTACGCGGAATCGCACCTCCCGGTGCTGCGCACCGCCGAGCGCCTGCTGGGGCGGTGGGTGCCGCTCCTGCGACGGCGCATCGCCCTGCTCGGGGTCAAGCCCGGCCACGCGGAGCCCGGCGGGGATGCCAGGGGGACGGGGGCCTGAGGGGCCCGGTGAGTGTCGAGCGGGGCCGTACCGGCTCAGGTTAACATAATATACATTATGCGTCACAACGAAGAACGATCAATTCCGACTGGGATCCGCGACGGGCTGACGGCCGCTGGCGGACCGGGGGCTTCCGGCGCGCCGACGCCCTACCGCGCCCGCGCTTCCGCCTCAGCCAGGCGCATCTCGACAAGCCCCCGCTCCGGGTCGCCCGTCTCCAGATCCGCGAGTACCTCCCGGTAGAGCTCGGCGGCGCCGGCGTAGTCGCCGCGTGCCTCTCGCATCCGTGCGGCGTCCCGACGCGCCGCGCGGCGCTCGAAGCTCATCGACGCATCCCGCGCGATGGTGAGGTACGTGGCCTCCGCCTCCTGCAACGCACCCGCCATCTCCTGGGCCCGTCCGCGCAGGGTCAGCGCCTGCGGTCCCAGAGGATCCCGCACACCCAGGCTGACCCGCTCCAGGGCGCGGAGCGCCAGTTCGGGCTGCTCCGTCTCCAGGTAGAGCTCGGCCAGCAGCAGCGCCGCCTCCCCGGCGTACGGGGTGTTGCCGAACTGCTCCAGGTACTGGGAGAGACCGACCTTGGCCGCGTCGGGGTCGCCCACGGCGAGCGTGGTCTGGATGCGCTCCAGCTGCACGCCGGCTTCCTGCATCTGGCGCTCGCGCTGGCTGGCGTAGGACACGGTGACCACGAGTACCACGGCCAGAGCCACGCCGAATCCGATCAGCTTCTTCTGGTTGGCGCGCGCCCAGTGGCCGAGCTCGAGAACCCCGGCGATGAAGGCGTCGTCGCTGTCGGCGGGCTTGCGGGACGAGCCCTTGCTACCGGACTGTTGGGGGCGGCGCTTGCTCATGATATACGGCCTGGGGGCGCGAAAGTCGTTGGTACAGAACGGGGAAAGCTATCGGCCCCCCCGAACCGGGTCAACGCCTGAGCGCGGGGCGGCCGGCCAGCAGAAACGCTACCCCGAAGGCCCCGGTCGTGACCATGGCGGCGCTCTGCGGGCCGATCCCGTCCGCGAGCATTCCCGCCAGCGGAAGCAGAAGCGATCCGGTGGCCCATGCCAGGCCCATGGCGACCGACGAACCCACCGCGGCCCCGCGCGGAACCAGCTCCTGCGCCAGGATGACCACCGGGGGCAGGATGGCCATGTTCAGGAACCCGGCCGCCAACGCGGAGGCCAGCGCGGCACCGCTCCCGAGGGGCAGACCGAGTGCCAGCAGGTGGGCCGGGAGGGCGAGCCCGGTGAGCAGGAGCAGGAGTCGGCGGCGGTCCATGCGGTCGGTAAGGAGCCCGCCCGCGACCGTACCGAAGGCCTGCCCGGCCAGGTAGACACTCAGGATCCCCGCACCCAGCGCCTCCGAAGCGCCGGCGCCGTCGGCCATGATCGGGACGAAGGTCAGAAAGGAGCGCTGCGCGAAGGCGCCAGCCGCGGAGATTCCGAACACCAGTCCGAGCGGCCCGGCGAGCAGGCGCGCCACCTCCATCGGCCCGGGCGGAGGCACCGCCGGGCGCTCGCTCCCGTCGGCCGGCAGCCCCAGGTACAGGAAGGGCGCGAAGAGGAGGACGGGCAGCATCGCCAGCCAGAGTCCCTCCACCCCCACCCGACCCACCCACCCGACCACCAGCAGCGGACCGAGGGCGAAGCCCAGCGCGCCCCCGACGGAAAAGACCGAGAACCGGAGACCACTACCCTTCCCGCCTCCGGTCCGCGCCGCGTAGGAGGCGCCCGGTGGGTGGAAGAGGGCGCTCCCGACCCCTCCGAGGATCAGCAGCAGGAGCAGCATCCGATAGGACGGCGCCCATCCGAGCAATGAGAGGAAGACGCCCGAGAGGACCGGGCCCGCGACCACCAGCGCCCGCCGCCCGAAGCGGTCCGCCACCAGGCCAGCCACCGGCTGCAGAACCGAGGAGGAGACCGCGAACACCATTCCCAGCGTGGCCGCCAGGGCGATGTTCAGCCCCAGGCGCTCCATGATGCGGGGCAGCAGCGGGTGCAGGAACGCGGCGTAGGCGTCGTTGATCCCGTGGGCCAGCGAGACCAGAAGCGCGATCCGGAGCCCCGGACGGCGCAGGAGGGGGGGTGCCGACGCGGCGGTGCCCGCCAGGCCGCGCAGGGTTGAGATCGCTGCCGGAAACAAGATATCGCGTTCGCACCGGGCGGGAGCGGGCGCCTGCCGGAGGTAGACCGGCGAGGGGGGCGCGGCACCGCTGCGGCGGGGAGATGCAGGTGGGGGATCGGCCGGGGCACGGAACGCCCGACCCGGAGCCGTAAGATACACCCTGCTCCCGGGAGTCCACAGCCGCCCTACCCCGCTCGATGGTGCCCCGCACCCCTGG
>JAVVFC010000047.1:0-18314 GCA_032250975.1 Longimicrobiales bacterium
GGGGCTCGTGGACCAGCGTGCCAAGGATCTGCACCTGCTGCGCCATGCCTTTGGAAAGCTGCCGGATCTGGCGATCGGCGGCAAAGCCGAGACCGTGCTCTTCAAGCAGGGCGCGCGCGCGCAGGTTGCCGTCACCGGCCCGGGCGGGCTCATCCGCCCCCCGCCTGACGCCGGGAACGCGTTTCGCTACCTTGCATTCTTCGCGCCTCTCAACCCCGGATTCGCCATGCGCCAGATCACGCTCGCCGCCCTTGCCGCCACCCTCTTCGCCGCCGGGTGCGCGCCCCCCGATACGCCGCTGGTGTCCGAGGACCAGAAGGCCAGCTACGCGTTCGGGATGGACGTGGGAACCCAGTTCCAGCCGGCCGGGGACCTCCTGGATGTGGACGCCTTCATGCGCGGCTTCCGGGACGCGATCGCGGGCGCCGACGCCGCCCTCGACCCGCTGGAGATCCAGACCGTGATGCAGGGCTTCTCGGAGCGGGTCCGCGAGGCGCAGATGCGCACCCGCGAACAGGACGGGGAGCGCAACCGGGAGACGGGGGAAGCATTCCGGACCGAGAACGGCGCCCGCGCCGAGGTCACCACCACCGCCAGCGGACTCCAGTACGAGGTGCTGCGTCCGGGTGACGGGCCCATCCCGGGGCCGAACGCCCAGGTCACCATCCACTACCGCGGCACGCTTGTGGACGGAACCGTGTTCGACTCCTCCTACGACCGTGGCCAGCCGGCCACCTTCGGCGTCGGCGGCGTGATCCCCGGCTTCTCCGAGGGGCTCCAGCTCATGCCCGTGGGGAGCCAGTACCGACTGGTGATCCCGCCCGAGCTCGGGTACGGCCCTCAGGGTGCGGGCGCCGACATCGGTCCCGACGCCACCCTCATCTTCGAGGTGGAGATGCTGGAGATCGTCGAGGACTGATCGGTGGCGTCCACGGGGAGGACCAGCAGCGCGCCCCCTCCGGCGGGCGTCGTGAGCACGTGAGCCCGGCCACGCTCGCCGCGGTCGCCGTCGGCGGTGCCGTCGGCGCGCTCGGGCGCTTCGGCCTCGCCTCCTGGGTCCAGCACACGCTGGGGGCCGGGTTCCCCTGGGGCACGCTTGCGGTGAATCTGACGGGGTCATTCTTAATGGGGTCGCTGGCGGGCGCCCTTCAGAGAGGGCTGCTTCCCCCGGAGGCGCAGGTCCTGGCCGCGGTCGGTATTCTGGGGAGCTTCACCACCTTCAGCGCCTTCTCCCTCGAGAACGTGCGCCTCCTGCAGGAGGGGGCGTGGGGCCGGGCGCTGGTGTACATGGCCGCGAGCGTGGGGGTCGGCCTCATGGCGGCGCTCGCCGGTCTTGCCCTCGCCGGAGTGCGGACGGGGCGATGAGCGCCGACCGCGTCGCCGTCGTCCAGCGCAACCTGGACGCCTACCTGGCGGCCGCCCGCCCCGCATCGAGGCTGCTGGCGCCGGAGGCACCGGTGGCGCCCGGATCCACCCTCACCGCAGGGGCGGCGGTGGACCTCTTCCAGGATCAGCTGCTCAGCCGCGCGGTGGACGTGGAGGCGCGCCGGCTGAAGACCACCGGGCGCAGCTTCTACACCATCTCCTCCGCCGGGCACGAGCAGAACGCGGTGCTGGGCGCCCAACTGCGCCTCACCGATCCCTGCCTGCTGCACTACCGGAGCGGCGCCCTGATGATGGCGCGGGCGCGTCACGATCCCGGAACGGACATGGTGCGGGACGCCATGCTCTCCGTATGCGCCTCCCGTGAGGACCCCACGTCGGGCGGTCGCCACAAGGTGTGGGGGAGCCTGCGCCTGCGCGTGCCGCCCCAGACCAGCACCATCGCTTCGCACCTCCCCAAGGCTGTGGGAATGGCCTTCGCCCTGGCCCGTGCACGCCGGGTGGGAGTGGACCCCGGTCTCCCGCCGGACGCCATCGTCTGCTGCTCGTTCGGGGACGCCTCCGCCAACCACGCCTCCGCCCTCACCGCCATCGGAGCAGCGCGCTACGGCAGCCGGCGAGGCAACCCCATGCCCATCCTCTTCGTATGCGAGGACAACGGCATCGGCATCAGCACCGAGACGCCGCGGCGCTGGATCCGGAACTCCTTTTCCCACCTCACCTTCCTGCGCTACCTGGAGGCGACGGGCACGCTGGACCAGATCTGGGGCACGGTGGACGAGGCCGTCCACGTCTGTCGCAGCACGCGCGCGCCCGTCTTCCTGCGCCTGGAGACGGTGCGCCTCTGGGGCCACGCCGGATCGGACATTGAGTCCGCCTACCGCAGTCCCTCCGACATCGAAGCCACCGAGGCGCGCGACCCCCTGCTCCTGAACGCCCGCCGCCTGGTGGAAGTGGGCGCGGCCGACCCGGAGCGGCTGCGCACCCTGGTGGTGGAAACGCGCGAGCGGGTGCGGGAGGTGGGGGAGTGGGCCGCGACCCGCCCTCACCTCTCCTCCGCCGCGGAGGTCATGGCTCCGCTCGCGCCCTGGGACGAGGCCCGGGTGCGTGCCAGCGCCACCGGAGTGTCCGACCCCACCGCGCGCGCGGCGCTCTGGGCCGGAGAGCCACCCGAGGCCGTCGTCGCACCGGTCAAGCGCACGCTGGCGGCACACCTATCCGCTGCCCTGGCGGACGAGATGCTGCGCCGTCCCGAGATCGTGGTGTTCGGAGAGGACGTGGGGAGGAAGGGGGGCGTCTACTACGTCACCGCCGGCCTGCAGAAACGTCTGGGGGCGTCGCGCGTCATCGACACCCACCTGGACGAAACCTCCATCCTGGGGCTGGCGCAGGGCGCGGCCCTCGCCGGTCTGCTCCCCGTGCCCGAGATCCAGTACCTGGCCTACGTGCACAACGCCGTGGACCAGCTACGCGGGGAGGCCGCCTCGCTGCAGTTCTTCAGCGCGGGCCAGTTCTCCAATCCCATGGTGGTGCGCATCGCCTCCTTCGCGTACCAGAAGGGGTTCGGGGGGCACTTCCACAACGACCACGCCATCGGCGGCCTGCGTGACATTCCGGGCCTGGTGCTGGCGGCCCCCGCGCGGGGGGACGACGCGGTGCGCATGCTGCGCGGATGCCTCGCGCTGGCCCGGGAGTGCGGGCGTGTGGTCTGCTTCCTGGAACCCATCGCGCTCTACCACGAGAAGGACCTGCACGCGCCCGGGGACGCGGGTTGGCTCTTCGACTACCCGGCCCCCGGCGAGGCGCTGCTCCCGGGAGAGGTGGGGGTCTACCCGTCGGGGATCGCGGGCGCGGAGGGAGACGGGCCCGGGGGCCCCGGCGGTCACGGAGACATCCTGCTGCTCAGCTACGCCAACGGGCTGCGCATGAGTCTGCAGGCGCAGCGCATCCTGCAGGTGGAGCACGGCCTGCCGGTGCGGGTGGTGGACCTGCGCTGGCTGAACCCGCTCCCGTTCGAAGCCGTGCGACGAGAGGCGGCCGGGGCCGCGGCGGTGCTGGTGGTGGACGAATGCCGAAGCACGGGCGGGGGGATCGCCGAGGCGGTGGTCGCCCACCTGGCAGAGAGGGACCACCCCGGTCCGCTCCGCTCCCTGCGCGCCCCCGACACCTACGTACCGCTCGGCCCGGCCGCGGACACGGTCCTGATCCAGACCCGGGACGTGGTGCGAGCGGTACTGGAACTGGCGGCAGGCAGGGGCGAGCGCACGCACGGCATCCGCGCCGTCGCGGTGGGCGGCGAGGGAAGCGAGCATCCGGGAGACGGTGACCGGAGCGCTTGACGGACGTTCAGCGGCGACCTTAGTTTAGGTTTACCTAAAATCGTGCGGTCATCCCCCTCCGGAACCTCCTTCCCGCAGCCACCCCTCTTCAGGCCCCGTGACTCCGCTCGTACTCCTCGCCACCTTCCTGCTGCTGCTTGCCCTGGCGGCGCTCCTGACCTGGCCGCGCCGGGGGGTGCTGGCGCGCCTGCGCCGGGGAGTCCGGGCCGGGCGCCGTGAGCGGATGGAGGACGCGCTCAAGCACCTCTACAAGTCGGCCCGCTTCGGCCGCGAGGTGACCGTGGAGAGCGTGGCCGGGGCGCTGGAAGTGTCACAGGCGTCCGCCGCGCGCGTCCTGCAGTCGCTGCAGGACGGCGGGCTGGTGGAGGACGGACACCCCACCCTCCTCACCGAGGAGGGGCAACGGTACGCGCTCCGCGTGATCCGCACGCACCGCCTCTGGGAACGCTACCTGGCGGACCGCACCGGGGTGGCGCCCGAGGAGTGGCACGAGCGGGCCGAGACCCAGGAGCACGTGCTCAGCCAGGAGGCGGTGGAAGCCCTCGACGCCGGGCTGGGGCGCCCCCGCTTCGATCCCCACGGAGACCCCATTCCCACCGCCGCGGGCGATCTGCCGGCCGCACAGGGGATTCCCCTCACCCGCCTGCGGCCCGGCGACGAGGGCGTGGTCGTCCACCTGGAGGACGAGCCCGGAACCCTCTTCCGTACGCTGGTGGGCGAGGGGCTCTCGCCGGGCATGCATCTGCGTCTGGTGGAGCTGCGCGAGGGGCGCGCCCGGGTGGCGGTGGACGGTCGGCCCGTCACCCTGGACGTCACCGCCGCCGCCAATGTCTCGGTACTCCCCATGCCGGGAGGGGTGGCGGCGCCGCCCGCGGGGTGGAACGGGCGCACGCTCGACGCGCTGGTGCGGGGGGAGGAGGCCGTGGTGGTGGGCATCGCGCCCGCCTGCCAGGGCATTCAACGGCGGCGCCTGCTCGACCTGGGAGTGGTGCCCGGCACGCGCGTCGCTGCCGAGCTCACGGCGGCCGGTGGCGACCCGACCGCCTTCCGGGTGCGGGGCGCCCTGGTGGCGCTCCGCCGCGAGCAGCAGCGCTGGATCCGCATCCGCGACGCCGGGGAGAGTGCGGCCTGATGGCAAGCGTCCCGCTTCCCACGGTGTCCGCGCCCGCCGGCATGCGGGCCCACCGCCGCGACTCGCTGACCCGCCTGGGGCTCGACCCGGGCGACTGGGACTACCTGGTCGCGCTGGCCGGCAATCCCAACACCGGGAAGAGCACGGTCTTCAACGCGCTCACCGGGCTCCGGCAGCACACCGGCAACTGGCCCGGCAAGACCGTGGTGCGCGCGGAGGGGGCATACGGCTTCCAGGGGCAGCGCGCCAAGGTGGTGGACCTGCCCGGGACGTACTCGCTGCAGGCGGGGAGCTCGGACGAGGAGGTGGCGCGCGACTTCCTCCTTTTCGGACGCCCCGATGTGACGGTGGTGGTGGTGGACGCCACCCGCCTGGAGCGGAACCTGAATCTGCTGCTGCAGATCCTGGAGATCACCGACCGCGTGGTGGTCTGCCTGAACCTGATGGACGAGGCGCGCCGGCACGGCATCTCGGTGGACGCGGGGCGGCTGGAGCGCGATCTGGGGGTGCCGGTGGTCCCGGCGGTGGCGCGTTCGGGTGACGGTGTACCGCTCCTGCTGCGACGCATCCACGAGGTCGCGACCGGCGAGCGCGCCACCGACCCGGTACACGTGGAGGAGCTCCCCGCGGCGCTCGACCGCGCGGTCTCGGAGCTGGTGCCGGAGATCGAGCGCGTCTTTTCCTCGCTCCCCAACGCGCGCTGGGTGGCGCTCCGGCTGCTGAACGCGGACGCCCGCGTGGAGGAAGCGGTCCGCTCGGGCGAGATCGGGCAGCTGACGCGCGACGCCGCCCCGCCCCCGGTCACGGGCATCCGCGTGGTGGGCAGCGCGGCGGGGGCGCGCGGACCCGGGGTGCGGGGCCAGGAGGCGCCGGACGGAGAGGCGCCGGACGGGGACGCACTCCTCAGGCGGGCCTCGGAACTGCGCTGGACGCTGCCGCCTGACACGCACGACGGGGTGGCGGCCGCGCTCTACCGCAAGGCCGAGGCGGTGGCGCGGGCGGCGGTGAGCACGCCCTCCGCCCAGGTGCGGGGCACATTGGATCGCACCCTGGACCGGCTGCTCACCTCTCCCTGGACCGGCTTCCCGGTGATGCTGGGAATCCTGATGGTGGTCTTCTGGCTCACCATCGCCGGGGCCAACGTGCCGTCGGCCATGCTCGCGAACCTGCTGCTGGACAACGTCCACCCGGTGCTGCGCGACTTCGGTGCCTGGGCGGGGATGCCCTGGTGGCTGAGCGGCTTCCTCTTCGACGGCGTGTACCTGGCCACCGCCTGGGTGGTGAGCGTCATGCTTCCGCCCATGGCGATCTTCTTCCCGCTCTTCACCCTGCTCGAGGACTTCGGCTACCTCCCCCGCGTGGCCTTCAACATGGACGCCCTCTTCCGGCGCGCAGGCGCGCACGGGAAGCAGGCCCTCACCATGTCCATGGGCTTCGGCTGCAACGCGGCCGGCGTGGTCGCCACGCGTGTGATCGACTCGCCGCGCGAGCGGCTGATCGCCATCCTCACCAACAACTTCTCGCTCTGCAACGGACGCTGGCCCACGCAGATCCTGCTGGCCAGCATCTTCGTCGGCGCGCTGGCGCCCGCCCACCTGGCGGGGCTGGTATCCGCGGGGGCGGTGGTGGGGATCGCGCTGCTGGGCGTGGTGGCCATGTTCCTGTCGTCGTGGCTGCTCTCCCATACCGTGCTGCGCGGCGAAGCCACCACCTTCTCGCTCGAACTGCCGCCTTACCGGCCCCCGCGCATCCTGCGTACGCTCTACACCTCGCTGGTGGACCGCACCCTGATCGTGCTCTGGCGCGCGGTGGTGTTCGCGGCGCCGGCGGGAGCGGTGATCTGGCTCTCCGCCAACGTGGGCTGGGGGGGGGTGAGCGTGGCCGAGCGCCTGATGGACTTCATGGACCCCTTCGGGCTGCTGATCGGGCTCAACGGCGTCATCCTGCTCGCCTACATCGTGGCCATCCCCGCCAACGAGATCGTGATCCCCACCATCCTCATGCTCACCGTGCTGGTGACGGGCGCGGCCGGGGTGGGAGAGGGCGCCGGCGTCATGTTCGAGCTGGAGTCCTCGGCCGCGGTGGGCGCGCTGCTGCGGGAGGGCGGGTGGACGCTGCTCACGGCGGTCAACGTCATGCTCTTCTCGCTCCTCCACAATCCGTGCTCCACCACCCTCTACACCATCTACCGCGAGACCGGAAGCTGGCGGTGGACGACCGTCTCGGCGCTCCTCCCGCTGGCCATGGGCTTCTCGGTGGTCTTCGTGCTCACCCAGGTGGCGCGGCTGATCGGCGGGTGAGCCCGGGCCTCACCCGCCCGTCGTCACGGTGACGCGCTCGATGCGGGTGAGTTCGGGGAACTCGGTGTCCAGGTAGGCGTTCCCCTGGGCGCGCGCCTGCGCCTGGTAGGGTCCGTCCCCCCGGGGCGGACCGTCGCCGTACCCGGCGTGGAAGGCGTCTACCACCGCCATCCCCTCCACCACCTCGCCGATGGGCGAGAAACCCTCCGCGTCCAGCGACGGGTTGTCGCGCAGGTTGATGAAGACCTCGTTGATGCGCGAATTGGCCCCCGACCGGGCGAAGCTCACTCGCCCGCGCGTGTTGGACTCGACCACCGGATCGTCCGGAATGACGCTGTTGCGCCACTGATAGCCGAGCACCGGGTCGCCGTGCACTCCGAACTGGGCCATGAACCCCGCCACCACCCGGTAGACGCGTGTGTCGTCGTAGTAGCCGTGCTTGACCAGATTCCAGAACCGGTCCGCGCCATGGGGAGACCAGGCGCGGTGCACCTCGACCACGAACTCGCCCGCGCTGGTATGGAAGCGGGCTCGGAAGGTGGGGGGTGCCGGCTCGGTCAGGCGCCGGGGGAAGAAGAGCGGCCCCGGCGCCGCAACGCCCCCCCCGTCCCCCTCCGCCGCCCCGGCGCCCGACTCCGGGCCGCCGCACCCGGCAGCGGGCGGAAGGAGCAGCGGGAGCAGCAGGAGCAGGCGGGCCGCCCGGGGGCGCGGCCGGGATCGACGGAGGAGCGGACGGCTGGCGGGCATGAACGACTCCGGTCGGAGGTGGGGAGGCATCCTGCGCCCCGGGCGCGGCCCTCCGCAAGCGGTTGCCCGGGATCCGCGGGCCCGGTAGCGTCCCGCATGCCCGCCCCCACCTCCCCGCCCGACCCGCCTCCGAAGGACGTCGTGGACGTGGTGGCCGCCGTGGTCCGCGATCGGCAGGGACGCCTGCTCATCGGCCAGCGGCCGGACCACAAGCGGCACGGCGGGCTGTGGGAGTTTCCGGGCGGCAAGGTGGACGCGGGGGAATCCCTCGCCCGGGCGGTGGCGCGCGAACTGCTGGAGGAGCTGGACCTGCGCACCCACGATGTGGCCGCGGAGCCCGTCTTCGCGGCGCAGGACCCGGGGCAGCCGTTCCGCATCCTCTTCGTGGAGGCCCGGGTCGAGGGCACCCCCATCCTGCGCGAGCACCAGGCCGTGGCGTGGATTCCCCTGCCCGCGCCCTCCCGCTACCGGCTGGCCCCCAGCGACGCGGCCTTCGTGGACGCCCTCGCCCGGGGGGCGGTGCGTCTGCGGGAGGGGCTCCCGCGGGATTGAGCCCTGCGCGGGCGGGGTGGGGAGGCCGCTACCCGTCCTCCCCGTCGGTGCCGAAGGGGCGCTCCTCCCGGGCCATCACGCTGCGAAGCCAGTTGAGGCGCCCCTTGGGGATCTCGTGGCGCAGCACGCCTGCGCGCTGGAAGCCGCGTCCCAGCACCAGCCCCGCGTGACAGAGCGCCACCAGTCCGTCCAGACCGGCGCCCGGCTCGGGCGCGGGAACCTCGCCCGCGTCCAGCAGGGCCAGCCAGGTATCCGCGTCCAGATCCACGCGCCCGGCCGAAACCGCGCCGTCCAGCCACGCCAGCAGGTCGTTGGTGGGCCGGGGCGGACCGGCTCCCCCCAGGTCGAGGCCCCGGAACCCCACCGCCACCACCCGCCAGTGCCCCCCGGGCGTCCAGGGCTCCACCGGCCACGCCTCCAGCGTGTGTCCCCAGGCGTTGCTTCCCCGGCGCATCCAGCGCACGCGGTCGAGCGTCCCGGAGGGGACGCCCAGCTGTGCCTGCACGAACGCCTCCGCCTCGTTCAGCAGATCCCGGGTCTCAGGACCGCCCGGGTCCTCCCCGGGGAAGAGCTCCGGCACCGGCGCCCACGCCCCGGCGCGCGCCTCCGACTCCGGCCGCCGCAGCCGGCACAGGAAGAGCCCCCCCGAATCCAGGTGGTGCGGGTACAGGCGGACCGCGCGCTCCAGGCGCGGATCGAAGCGCTCCTCGCCCAGCCGCGTGAGTCCGGGTGCGTGCGGGAGCGGCAGGTCGAGCGCCTCGACCTCCAGGGGCGTGTCGGCGAGCACCCGCGTGAGGACGCCCTCGTTCTCCTGGGGGCCGAAGGTGCAGGTCACGTAGAGCAGCGTGCCTCCCGGGCGGGTCAGTTCCACCGCCCGCCGCAGGATCTTCTCCTGGGCGCGGGTCACCTGGCGGGCCCAGCGAGGGGCGTGGCCCGGGATGCGGCCGCCCCGGCGGCGCAGCGTACCCTCCGCGGAGCAGGGCACGTCCACCATGACCCGGTCGAAGCAGGCGCCCAGCGGAAAGCTGCGACCGTCGCCCGCCACCGTCATCACATTGGTGTGGCCCAGTCGGTAGAGGTTGCCCAGCAGGGCGCGGATGCGGGTCTCGTTGACGTCCGCGGCCACCACGCACCCCCGCCCCTCCATCAGCTCCGCAAGGTGCGTGGTCTTGCCGCCCGGCGCGGAACACAGGTCCAGGACCCGCTCCCCGGGCCGCGGGTCCAGCAGGGGCGCCGCCAGTCCGGTGGCGCGCTGCTGGATGTAGAAGAGGCCCGCCCAGTGCTCCAGCGTGTCCGAGACCGGACGCGGACCGGACCGCACGGTCAGGAAGGCGGGCTGGTGCGGGACCGGCTCGACGGTGAACCCCTGCGCCTGCAGGCGGTCCGCGAGGGCGTCGCGGCTGGTGCGCAGCACGTTGGCGCGCAGGGTGGTGGGCTCGGGGGTGCGGATCGCGGCCTGGAACGCGTCCCAGTCGTCGATGAAGGCGCGGTACCCGGCGAGCGTCTCCTCGCCGCGGGCCTCCCGCACCCCGCGCCCGTCCCGGCGGCGGCGCGCCGCCGTCATCCGCCCCCTCCGCCGGTCCCACCGCCCGGCAGGGCGGCCACCGACCAGGCGGGGAAGATCTCGGTGAGCCCCGCGGCCATGAACTCCACCGCGAGCGCGGCCAGGATCAGTCCCATGAAGCGGGTGGCCACGTTCACGCCGGTGGTTCCCAGGAATCCGGCGATGGGGCCCGCGAGGCCCAGGATGACGCGGATGGAGAGGCCGACGGCCGCCGCCGCCAGCAGCGCCAGGGCGTGGTCCACGACGCCGTCCGTGCGGGTGGCGGCCAGGATCATCACCGAGATGGTCCCGGGCCCGGCCAGCAGGGGCATGGCGAGCGGCACCACCGCGATGTGGGTCCGCTGGGCCGCGTCCTCGGACTCCTCGGGCCGGTGCTTCTGCGGCGACATGCGGGCCTGCAGCATGGACCAGGCCATCCCGAAGATGAGGACGCCGCCCGCCACCCGCAGCGAGGCGATGGAGATGGAGAAGAAGGAGAGCAGGCTTTCTCCCGCCACGTAGGCCGCCATCATGATCACGGTCGCGGCCAGCGCGGCGCTGCGGGGCAGGCTCCGGCGCTCGTCCGCGGGCAGCCCCTCGGTCATGCCCGCATAGATGGGGATGGCCGCCAGCGGGTTCACGATCGAGAAGATGGAGACGAACAGGACGAGGAACTGGGACACGACGGGGGGCTCCAGGGGCGGGGTCGGGCCCGGAAGTTAACCGCCCGCCAGACCCCGGAGGAGTTCGAGCGGCCACGCCCGCCGCACCCCCAGCAGGAGGTGGACCACCAGCGTGTACACCACCACCGCCCCCGCCGTGAGTCCCACCAGCACGGCCGCCTCGGACAGGCGCCGGTAGCGTGCCACCCGGAAGCCGTCCGAGCGCTCCGCCAGCGGCGACGCCACCAGAAACGCACCCACCCCCGTGAAGAAGGCGCCCAGCAGCACCCAGGGCACCCGGCCGGCCCCCGTGAGGAGTGACGCCGCCAGCACGGACCCGCCCACCGGCGGCAGGAGGAGGAAGAGGAGGATCATCCACGGACCCGCCCGCCGGGCCGGGGTGTGGGGGTCACGCCGCCGTTGGCTCATGGCCTGCTCCTGGAGGATCCCGGGCTTGGTGTCGCGGAGGGGAGGCTCACCGATCCGTCCCGGACCCTACAATTCCCCCCGACCGCCCCGGGGCGCAAGCGCCTTCCGCACCGGGACCGGGGCATCGGCCGGGGCCGATGCCCGGGATCCCGACCGGCGCCCGGAGGGGCGCCGCCCCTCAGGCCGTGGTTTCCGCCGCCGCCAGGCTCCGGCGCACGCGGGCGAGCAGGTACAGATTGGCCCCCGTGCGCCCGCCCAGGAAGGCCAGGAACGCGGCGGTGACGCCCACCAGGCCCGCCACCCACCCCGCCAGCACGAAGAGCACCGCGATGACGGCCACCTCCACCGCGGTGGCCACCGTGATGGGCCGGGTCCGGCGGGCCTGCACCATGACGGCGCGCTGGTAGGAGAGGAACACGCTGAGCGCCGGCAGGGGGACCAGGATCCGGGCGGGCCAGACCGCGAAGCGGGCGAGCTCGGGTGTGAGCCCGGAGACCCGCACGAACCAGAGGTCGGCCAGCGGCGTGAACGCCACCACCCCCAGGGCGGCCGACGACGCCAGCCCGAGCGTGAGCGCGAAGCGCCACACCTCGGGGGCGTGCTCGTGGCGGTCTCCCATGAGCGCGATGGCCGCCTCCTGGAAGGAGAGGCCGAGCGAGCGGAAGAGGAAGGAGAGCGCGTGCACCACCGGGAAGACCGCCAGCGACTCCAGCGGCGAGGGCGCCCGGCCCATGAAGAAGGTGAGCATGGGCTGCACGGTCAGCCCGATCACCGAGGTGAGCGCCAGGGGGTAGTAGAAGCGGAAGATCTCGTTGTAGCGCGGGGCCGCATCGGGGCCGGCGGGGGACGCGCCCGAACCGGCCTCCTCCTCCTCGGCGTCCTGGCGCAGCGCACGGATCACGGGCAGGGCCATCACGCCGGCGGCCGCGGCTTCCGCCACCACCCCCGCCGAAAGCGCCGCCGCCCCCACCCACACCCCGGGCCAGTCCGCCCACAGATAGAGCCCGAGCGCGGTCACCGTCATGGCGGCCAGCCGGAGCACGGTGCCGTACGCCACCAGCCGGGTGCGGCCCGAGCGGATGAGGACGCCCTGCACGAAGCGGCGGAATCCGATGGCGGCCGGCCAGGGCAGCAGCAGCCAGAGCGCCCCGTAGGTGAGTTCGGCCACCGCGTGCGGGACGCCCACCACCCGCTCCATGACGGTGGCGTGCACGCCCGGGACGAGCAGGGCGAGCAGGAGCGCGGTCGAGAAGAGGTTCAGGCCCCAGGCGAAGTTGCGCAGCCGCCGGTAGGCGAGCCAGCCGGTGGCCAGCGCGGTGGCGGCGCTCATGAGCATGATGACGGGCGCCTCCACCAGGATGGCGAAGGCGAACGAGACCCCGAAGGCGGCCAGGTTGAAGGTGGGGTCGGGCAGCCGGGCGATGACGGCCGCCAGAAAGGGACCCTCGGCGGCCATCATCAGCCAGGTGGCGGCCAGGGGCGCCCAGAAGAGGAAGATGGAGCGCTGGCTCCGGCGCATCGGGCGAGACGGTACGGGGGACGGGGGCGACGACGGGCGCGCAAAGATAGCGGCTTGCGGACCGCCCGGGGCGTCCCCCTCTTGTCGGGGTCCCTCCCGATCCCGAAACGTCGGACGAAGGAGCCCGCCATGGTCCGCCGCGCCGCCCTGGCCGCCGTCACGATCCTCCTGCTGAGCGGGTGCGCCCGCGAGCCGCAGGCGGAGCCCCTGCGCGTCGTCGTCGCCTCGTTCCAGCACGAGACGTGCACCTTCTGCCCGGGCGGGGACGTGACGGTGGACGACTGGACCCGACTGGAGCCGCCGGCCTCGGGCGAGGAGCTGCTGGGGTCGGGCGGCTACGTGCGGGGCTTCACCGCCCAGGCACGCAGCTTCGGCGACCTGGAGCTGGTGCCCCTGACCTCGCCCATGGGCGTGTTCGGCGGTTCGTCTCGCAGCTGGAACACGCTCGAGACCTTCGAGCACTTCCTGGGGCAGATGCTGGGCGAGCTCCGGGCCGCGCAGGAGGCGGGCGGGGTGGACGGCGTCTACCTCGCGCTGCACGGCGCCATGGCGGTGCGGGACGTCCCGCGCCCGGAGGCGGAGATCGCGCGCCGCTTCCGGGAGGTGGTGGGCCCGGACGTCCCCATCGCCGCCACCTTCGACCTGCACGGCAACGAGGACGAGGCGTTCCTGGAGCACGCCGACTTCGCCTTCGTCACCAAGCGCTACCCGCACTACGACGCCTGGCTGCAGGGGGAGCGGGCGGCGCGCGCGCTGCGCATGACGATGCGGGGCGAATACGTTCCCACCACCGCCACCCGCCGGCCCGGCATCATCACCCCCACCGTCCTGCAGTGGACGGGAGCGTCGCCCTCCATGGATATCATGGAGCGCGCGCGCCGCTGGGAGGCGCGGGAGCCGGGGGCCTTCGTGAGCGTCTTCTACGGCTACCCGTGGTCGGACGTCCCCGACGTGGGCGCCACCGTGCACGTCATGACCCACGACGACCCGGAGCTCGCCCGGGAGATCGCCGACGACATGAGCGACTTCATGTGGCGGGTGCGCGAGGACTTCGCCCGGGGACGGCTGCCCTTCCCCGATTCGGCGGCGAAGGTGGTGCGGGCCGCGCTGCGCGCGGGCGCGGTGCCGGTGGCGGTGGGCGACCACAGTGACCGTCCGGGCGACGCCACCCACATCCTGCGGGCCTTCGAGGCGAACGGGATCGGAAGCGTCCTCTACGGAACGATCACCTCCCCCGCCACCCTCACCTCCCTCAGGAACGCGGGCGCGGAGTCCGGCGACGCCTTCGTGGGGGAGGTCGGGGGGTTCACGCCGTCCGGCGGGGAGCCCTACCCCATCACCGGTACCGTGGAATACTTCGGGGAGGGGTTCTCCTACCCCGAGGTGGCGGTCCTCTCGTTCGGCGACGGCAACGCGGTCGTGGTCACCCCGGCCTACACCCAGATCACCGCCCCCGAGGCGTTCCGGCGTGTGGGGCTGGACCCGGCCGACTTCGACGTCTTCGTGGTGAAGTCGCGGGTGCACTTCCGGCGGGGCTTCGACGAGACCGGATTCGCGCGCACCATCGTGGTGGTGGAGGCGCCGGGACCGTTCGTGGGCACCACCTTCCTGGACGCGCTCCCCTACCGCAACGTGGACCTGAGCACGCTCTACCCCTACGGCACGCCCCCCGGCCGCTGATGGAGCGGCGCGACTTTCTGCGGCGCTCGCTGGCGCTGGGGGCCGCCGGCGCGGCCGGGGCGGGGGTGCCCCTGGCCGCGCTGCGGACGGATCGGCCCGCGGCGACGCCGACCGGGGGAGTGCCGCGGGCGGGATCCGGGGCCGCGCCGCCGCGGGTGGACGGCGCCCGTCTCAACGCCGACGTGCAGGCGCTGCGCCGCTTCGGCGGCACCCCCGACGGCGGTACCCACCGTGTGGCCTACTCGGACGAGGACCTGGCGGGGCGCGCCTGGGTGGCGGAGCGGATGCGCGAGGCGGGGCTCACGGTCCGGATCGACCCGGCCGGGAACCTCGTCGGGGAACTCGCCGGCGCAGACCCCTCCCTGCCGCCGCTGGCCCTGGGGTCCCACATCGACACCGTCCCCTTCGGTGGGAGCTACGACGGCACCATCGGGGTGATGGGCGCGGTGGAGATCGTGCGCGCACTCCACGAGGCCGGCCACCGCCTGCGCCACCCCCTGCGCCTGTACGACTTCCAGAACGAGGAGGGCGGCAAGACGGGGAGCCGCCTCCTGATCGGCCACGTCGCCCCGGAGGAGCTGGCGGTGGTCACGGCGTCGGGCCTCACCATCGGGGAAGGGATCGCCCGCCTGGGCGGCGACCTGCACGACCTGGCCGCGGCCCGCCTGGCCCCTGGCTCGCTGGCGGCCTTCCTGGAGCTCCACATCGAACAGGGCGCCACCCTGGAGCGGGCGGGGATCCCCGTCGGCGTGGTGGAGGGGATCGTCGGGATCCGCCGCTGGTTCGTCACCGTGACCGGCGAGCAGAACCACGCCGGGACCACGCCCATGGCCCAGCGCCGCGACGCCCTGGTGGCGGCCTCCCGCATGGTGGTCGCCATTCACGAGACCGCACGCACGCTTCCCGGACGCCAGGTGGCGACCGTGGGACGGGTGGAGGTGGATCCCGGCGCCGCCAACGTGATCCCCGGCTCGGTGCGCTTCACCCTCGAGATCCGCGATCTGACCATGGACGGGATCGATGCCGTCTTCGCCGCCGTGCGCGAGCGGGCGGCGTCGATCGCGCGCGAGACCGGAACCACGGCGGCCTTCGAGCCCTACTACCTGAGCGAGGCGGCGCCCACCGCCGAGCCGCTGCGCCGGCACCTGGAGGCGGCCGCGGATGCGATCGCGCTCCGGCACCTTCGCCTCCCCTCCGGCGCCGGCCACGACGCCCAGAGCATGGCCCGGCTCTGTCCGATCGCGATGGTCTTCGTGCCCAGCCGCGGGGGCGTCAGCCACGCGCCCGGGGAGTACACCGCCCCCGACCAGATCACAGCGGGTGTCGAGGTTCTCATGGGCGCCCTGCTGCACACGGATGCGGGGGGAGACGAGGCGACTCCCGGCGCCTGAACGGGGCCGCGCCTGCCCGGGGGTCGAAACCTGGTCCGCACAGGGGTGTTGCACCTCCCATCCCTCACACCCCATACCCCGAGCGCCCCGCTTCATGAACGAATCCGATCCGGCTTCCTCGCCTCTCTTCACGCCCTTTTCCCTCGGCCGCCTGCGTCTGCCCAACCGCGCCGTCATGGCGCCCATGACCCGCTCCCGCGCCCCTGGCAACCGCCCCAACGACCTGATGGCCGAGTACTACCGACAGCGCGCGGGCGCGGGACTCATCGTAACCGAGGGGACCTCGCCCTCCCCGAACGGCCTCGGCTATCCGCGCATTCCCGGCCTCTTCGACCGGGATCAGGTGGCGGGCTGGCGCGGGGTCGCCGACGCGGTGCACGCCGCCGGCGGCCGCATCTTCGTGCAGCTCATGCACACCGGCAGGGTCACCCACCCGGCCAACCTGCCGGCCGGGGCCACGGCGCTCGCACCCTCGCCCGTGCCCCTGGAGTCCACCCGCATGTGGGTGGACGGGGAGGGCCTGCTGGAGATCCCGGCGGCGCGCGCCATGACGCCCGTCGAGGTGGAGGCCACACTGGAGGAGTTCACCGCCGGGGCGCGCCTGGCGGTCGACGCCGGCTTCGACGGCGTGGAGCTGCACGGCGCCAACGGCTACCTGATCGAGCAGTTCCTGCACCCGCACACCAACCGCCGCGACGACGACTGGGGCGGTTCGCTGGAGGCGCGGGCTGGCTTCTGCCTGGAGGCGGCCCGCCGCGCCGCCGCGGCCATCGGCCCCGAGCGGGTGGGGATCCGCCTCTCGCCCTTCGGCACCTTCAACGAGATGCCCGCCGACCCCGAAGCAGACGCCCTGTACCGGTACCTGGCCCGCGAACTGAACGCGCTCGACCTGGCCTACCTGCACGTGATCGACCCGGGCCCCATGGGCGGGCCCACCCTGCCCGCGGACCTTCTCCCCGCCATGCGGGAGGTCTTCTCCGGCGCCTTCATCCTGGCGGGCGGATACGACCTGGAGCGGGCCCAGCGGGACCTGCGCGCGGGGCGCGGAGACCTGGTCGCCTTCGGGCGTCCCTTCCTGGCCAACCCCGACCTGGTGGAGCGGCTGCGCGCGGGTGCCGCGCTCAACGAGCCGCGCCCGGACCTCTTCTACTCCGGGGGCGCCGAAGGCTACACCGACTACCCGGCGCTGGGAGCGGGGGCGGGAGCGGGGTGAACGCGCGCGGGGTGAACGGGCGGACGACGGTCCTCGCGACGCTCCTGATCGCCGCGGCCGGGTGTGCGCCCGCCGACCGGGAGGACCTCCCCTACACGCCGGCGCCGGGAGACGCATGGGAGCGGCGCGAGCCGGAGGCGGTCGGAATGGATGGAGCGGCGTTGCGGGCCGCCGTCGACTACGCCCGCGGCCACGAGACGCGCCAGATCCCCACCGACCCCGGCGTCTACCTGCGCGACCGCTTCGCGGGGCTGGAGCACCAGGAGATCGTGGGCCCCACCGCCCCTCGGGGCGGCGTGAACGGCATCGTCGTCAAGGACGGCTACATCGTCGCGGAATGGGGCGACACGGAGCGCGCCGACATGACGTTCTCCACCACCAAGAGCTACCTCTCGGTGGTGGCGGGGCTGGCCTGGGCCGACGGCCTGATCCCCGACCTGGACGCACCCATGGCGAAGCTCGTCACGGAGGGGAGCTTCGACGGGCCCCACAACGGAACCATCACCTGGCGCAACCTGCTGCAGCAGACCTCCGAGTGGGGGGGCACCCTTTTCGGCAAACCGGACACGGCCGACCGGCGCGAGGGGGTGGATCGGACGCTGCAGGCGCCCGGCACGTTCTGGGAGTACAACGACGTGCGCGTGAACCTGATGGCGTACGCACTCCTGCAACGCTTCCGCCGCCCCCTCCCCGAGGTGCTGCGCGAGCGGATCATGGACCCCATAGGCGCCTCTGGCGGGTGGCGCTGGCACGGGTACGAGACGTCGTGGGTGGAGGTGGACGGTGCCCGGCTCCAGTCGGTGAGCGGAGGGGGACACTGGGGGGGTGGGCTGTTCATCTCCACCCGGGACCACGCCCGCTTCGGGCTGCTGGCGCTGCGGGGGGGGCGGTGGGGAGACCGGCCGCTGCTCCCGGCGGAGTGGTACGACCACGCCACCACCCCCGCCTCCCTCAAGCCGGACTACGGCTTCATGTGGTGGTTGAACACGGGGCGCGCGCTCCTCCCCGCCGCCCCGGAGACGGCCTTCATGGCGGTGGGCGCCGGGTGGACAAACGTGGTCTACGTGGACGGGGAGCACGGGCTGGTCGCGGTGACCCGCTGGCTGGACGGCCGGGAGCACGTGAACGAGTTCCTGCGCCTCGTGCTGGCGTCGCTCCCGGCGGGGTGAGCCCGCCGGGGCCCGGAGCCCGCTACCCTGCCCCGCCCCGCGCGCGCACCCAGTCCTCCAGCTCCGAGGACGGGTAGAGGATCACCACCTCCCCTTCCGCGAGCCCGCCCCGCACCCGGGCGTGCAGGCGCCCCCGCTCGGCCAGCTCGACGCCCGCTTCCCCGTCTTCTACGAGCAGTCGGTCCCCAACGGCCTGCGCGTCATGTCCGAGTTCTTCATCGCGCTCGCACAACGCGACCTCGAAGCGATCGCCGG
>JAVVFC010000048.1:0-18196 GCA_032250975.1 Longimicrobiales bacterium
ACCGCGAGCGTCCAGTGGGGCTTCGAGGCCGCCGCCACCGCCGTCTGGACGGGCGTCCCGCTGAGTTCGGTGTTGCGCGCCTATGCCGAGGAACTCCCCAAATCGGGCTGGCTGACCGCCATCGGCGGCGATCCGGGCGAGGAGGGCGTCTTCACGGTCCACTTCCCCGGGGACGGCGGGGAGGGCGAGGACGCCGGTCGGGAGGAGGAGCTCCGCATCCTGCTGCGCGAGCGCAAGGTGCGGGAGCTTCCGCCGCTCGACGACGACTTCGCCCGCTCGGTGGGGGACTTCGCCGACCTCGCCGCGCTGCGCGCCCGCGTCGAGGCGGACCTGCGCCGGGAGGCGGAGGGTGAGGCGGAGGCGACGCTCCGGCACCGGCTGCTGGACGCCATCGGCGAAGCCAACCCGATCGCGGTGCCCGCCTCCATGGTGGACCGCTATCTGGACTCCATGCTGCGCAAGCCCGAGGACGACGAGGAGCGCGCCCGGCAGGCCGAACTCCGGGGCCACCTGCGCGCGAGCGCGGAGCGCGCCGTGCGCCACATCCTGATTCTGGAGCGGCTGGCGGAGGAGCACGGCCTCAAGGCCACCGAGGACGAGGTGGACGCCCGGGTCGAGGAGATCGCCCGCGCCAACGACGCCGACCCGTCGCAGATCTACGCCCGGCTGCAGAAGGCCGGCCGTCTGACCGAAATCGAACGCGAGATCACCGAGGGGAAGATCTTCGACTTCCTCAAGGGACAGTCCACCATCCGGGACGAGAGCTGACGCGAGCCATGCCCATCTATCCGCCCTACGTCATCGAGCGCACCAGCCGCGGAGAGCGCAGCTACGACATCTTCTCGCGCCTCCTCATGGACCGCATCGTGTTCCTGGGGAGCGCCATCGACGACAACGTCGCCAACATCATCGTGGCCCAGCTCCTCTTCCTGGACGCGGAGGACCCCGAGCGCGACGTGCACATGTACATCAACTCCCCCGGGGGGAGCGTCTACTCGGGGCTGGCTATCTACGACACCATGCAGCACATGCGGGCGCCGGTATCGACCTACTGCGTCGGGATGGCGGCCTCGATGGGCGCGGTGCTGCTCACCGCCGGCGCCAAGGGCAAGCGCAACGCGCTCCCCAACTCGCGGATCCTGATCCACCAGCCCTCGTCCGGGACCCAGGGGACCGCCGCCGATATCGAGATCGCGGCGCGCGAGATCCTGGACATCCGGGAGCGGCTGAACGGCATTCTGGCCCGGCACACCGGGCAGACGGTGGAGCGCATTGCGCAGGACGTGGACCGCGACCGCTACCTGTCTCCCGACGATGCGGCGGCCTACGGGCTGATCGACCGCGTCCTCACCGGACCCATGGGGAGTGGCGCAACCCCCTCCGATGCGACCAGAATAGTAGAGGGGGACGCCGACCCCGAGGACGCGTGATCCCGGCGCTCGTCCCCGCACCCCGAGAGACAGGACGGACCCATGTCCAATGACAAGCACCTGCGGTGCAGCTTCTGCGGCAAGTCGAAGGACAGCGTCAAGAAGTTCATCAGCGGCCCCTCGGTGTACATCTGCAACGAGTGCATCTCGCTCTGCAATGAGATCCTCGCCGAGGAGGAGGAGCGCGAACAGTCCAAGCAGGCCGTCCCCTCCCCCACCCCCCGGGAGATCAAGGAGGTCCTGGACGAGTACGTGATCGGGCAGGAGGAGGCCAAGCGCACGCTGGCGGTGGCGGTGTACAACCACTATCAGCGGGTGAACCACCAGGGCGTGCTCGACGACGTCGAGATCGACAAGGCCAACATCCTCCTCATCGGCCCCACCGGGGTGGGCAAGACGCTCCTCGCCCAGACTCTGGCTCGGATGCTCAAGGTCCCCTTCACCATCGCGGACGCCACTACCCTCACCGAGGCGGGCTACGTCGGCGAGGACGTGGAGAACATCCTGGTCCGGCTGCTGCAGGCGGCCGACTACAATGTGTCGGAGTGCGAGCGGGGCATCGTCTACATCGACGAGATGGACAAGATCGCCCGCAAGTCGGAGAACCCGTCCATCACGCGGGACGTGTCGGGCGAGGGTGTGCAGCAGGCGCTGCTCAAGATCCTGGAGGGCACGGTGGCGTCCGTCCCCCCCCAGGGCGGCCGCAAGCACCCCCAGCAGGAGTACATCCAGATCGACACCCGCAACATCCTCTTCATCTGCGGGGGGGCCTTCGACGGGCTGGAGAAGATCGTCGAGGCCCGCATCGGCAAACGCGCGATCGGCTTCACCGACGAGGAGCACGGTCGGCTGGACCGCAGCAACGTCCTCCGGCACGCCGGTCCCGAGGATCTGCAGCGCTTCGGCATCATCCCCGAGCTGGTGGGGCGCGTACCGGTCACGGTCGCCCTGGAGGAGCTGGACGAGGAGTCGCTGGCGCGCATCCTGGTCGAGCCGCGCAACGCGCTCGTCAAGCAGTATCAGAAGATGTTCGAGCTGGAGGAGATCGGACTCACCTTCGACCGTGAGGCCATCCGCGCCATCGTCAAGCGGACGCTGGAGCGGGGCACGGGGGCGCGCGGCCTCCGCTCGGTGGTCGAGGGCGTCATGCGCGACGTCATGTTCGACATCCCCTCCCGCAGCGACATCCGCGAGGTGGTGGTGACGGCGGAGAGCGTGGAGCAGGGCGTGCCACCGCTCCTGGTGCTGCACCCCGCGACCCGCAAGCGGAAGGAAGCCTGATCGGCGCGCCCCGCCCCGCTTCCTCCACCCATCAGGGGGGCCCATGCGGCTGATCCGGGCGGACGAATCGCTCACCGTTCCGGCGGAGCTCCCGGTCATCGCGCTGCGGGACCTGGTCTTCTTCCCCTACATGGTGCTGCCCCTGCTCATCGGGCGGCCCCGCTCCCTGGCCGCCCTCGAACGGGCCCGGGAGGTGGACGGGCCGGTGCTGCTGCTGGCCCAGCGGGACGCGGGCGTGGAGTCGCCGGGCGAGGAGGACCTCTTCCGGGTGGGTACGCTGGCGCGGGCGGTACAGGTCACCACGCTCCCGGACGGCACCGCGCGCGTGGTGCTCGAGGGGCTCGGCCGCCTGCGGGTCGACGCCTTCCTGCCCGGGGACGGGCACTTCCGCGCCCGCGTCCGTCTGCACGTGCCGCGCGAGGCGGAGATGGAGGAGGGCAGCGCCCCGCAGGTGCAGGCCCTGGCACGGGCGGTGAGCCGCTCCTTCCGCGAATACGCCCAGCTGCACGACCGCGTGCCCTCAGACCTCCCCGAGTCCCTGCTGGAGTCCCGGGACCGGGCCCGGCTCGCGCACCTGGTGTCGGGGCACCTGCTGCTGCCGCCCACGGAAAAGCAGGCGCTGCTCGACACGCCCGATCTGGAGGCCCAGCTGCGCGGCCTGAGCAGTTTTCTGGCCCGCGAGCTGGAGATCCTGCGCATCGAGGAGCGGCTGGACGAGCAGATCCGCAGCCAGATGGACTCCGAGCGCAAACAGCTGTACCTGAGCGAACAGCTCAAGGCCATCCAGCGCGAGCTGGGGGCGGAGGCGGGCGAGGAGTGGGCCGAGGTTGAGCGCCAGGCGCGGGAGACGCCGCTGCCCGCCCACGCCCGCGAACGGGTGGAGCGGGAGCTCGGGCGGCTGCGCCGCCTGAACCCGGTCGCGCCCGAGGCGGCCGTCATCCGCACCTACCTGGACTGGATCCTGAACCTGCCCTGGTCGGGGCGGAGCCCGGACCGCCTGGACGTCGGCCGGGCGGCCCGCCTCCTGGACGAGGCCCACCACGGACTCGAGGAGGTCAAGGAGCGCATCCTCGACTTCATCGCGGTGCTCTCGCTGGTGGGGGAGCTGCAGGGTCCCATCCTCTGTCTGGTGGGTCCCCCGGGCGTGGGCAAGACCTCGCTGGGGCGGAGCATCGCCGAGGCGCTGGGACGGGAGTTCGTCCGCTCCTCGCTGGGCGGCGTCCGCGACGAGGCCGAGATCCGGGGGCACCGGCGCACGTACGTGGGGGCGCTTCCGGGGCGCGTGATCCAGGGGATGCGCAAAGTGGGCACCACCAACCCCGTCTTCCTGCTGGACGAGGTCGACAAGATGGCGCGCGACTTCCACGGCGATCCCGGCGCCGCCCTGCTGGAGGTGCTGGACCCGGAGCAGAACCGCAGCTTCCAGGACCACTACCTGGAGCTGGACTACGACCTCTCCGGGGTGCTCTTCGTCGCCACCGCCAATACGCTGCAGGGCATTCCGGAGCCGCTGCGCGACCGGATGGAGATCATCCGCCTCCC
The DNA here is from genome assembly GCA_032250975.1 of Longimicrobiales bacterium. Classification (GTDB taxonomy): domain Bacteria; phylum Gemmatimonadota; class Gemmatimonadetes; order Longimicrobiales; family Gaopeijiaceae; genus Gaopeijia. The sequence goes on from JAVVFC010000048.1 coordinate 4,254, forward strand.
CGGCTACCTGGACACCGAGAAGGCGGCCATCGCCAGGCGCTTCCTGTGGCCGCGCGAAGCCGCCGACCACGGGCTCCCCGACGGCGTGTTCTCGCTCGGCCCGGAGGCGGTGGCGGAGATCATTCGCCTCTACACCCGCGAGGCCGGCGTGCGCGAGCTGGGCCGCCAGATCTCACGCGTCGCACGCAAGCTCGCCCGCGGCATCGCCCAGGGCGAGACGCCCACCGGCAAGGCCTACACCGTGGCCCCCACGGAGCTCCGGGCCCTGCTGGGCCCGCCCCCCTTCCTCCCCCCGGAGCAGGAGGTGGACGCCGACCGCACCGGGATGGCCAACGGGCTGGCCTGGACCCCGGCCGGCGGCCAGGTGATGGGCGTCGAGGTCGCCGCCGTGCCCGGATCGGGGGAGGTACGCCTGACCGGCACGCTGGGCGACGTGATGAAGGAGTCCGCCTTCGCGGCGCTCACCTATGCGCGCGCGCGCGCCCGCCCGCTGGGGCTGGCGCCCGACTTCCACCGCAGCCTGGACGTGCACGTCCACATCCCCGAGGGCGCCACCCCCAAGGACGGGCCCTCGGCGGGGATCACCATGGCGGTGGCCCTCATCAGCGCGCTGACCGGCGTCCCCTCCCCCGGCGACGTCGCGCTTACGGGCGAGATCACCCTGCGCGGCCGGGTGCTTCCGGTGGGCGGCATCCGCGAGAAGGCGGTGGCCGCGCTCCGCCACGGCATCCGCGCCATGGTGCTGCCGGCGGCCAACCTTCCCGACCTGGAACTGCTCCCCGAGGAGGTGCGCGCAGGCCTGGAATTCGTGGCCGTGCGCGACATGGACGAGGTCCTGGCCGCCGCCCTGCCCGCGCTGGGCGCCGCGCTCGGCCGCGAGCTCCCCGACGATCCCGGCATCTCGCTCTCCCAGTGAAGATCCGCACCGTGGAGTACGCCGGCACCCTGGCCGCCCCCGACGGCCCCATCCCCGGGGACCTGCCTCAGGTGGCCTTCTCGGGGCGCTCGAACGTGGGCAAGAGCTCGCTTATCAACCTCCTGCTGCGCCGCACCCGGCACCGCATCGCGCACGTATCGGGGCAGCCGGGCAAGACCCGCGCCGTCAACTTCTACCGGGTCAACGACGCCTTCTTCCTGGCCGACCTCCCCGGCTTCGGCTACGCGCGCGTCCCGCGGCCGCTGCGCCAGGGGTGGAAGGCGCTGGTGGAGGGGTACCTGAGTCGCGAGGACGGCCCCCGCGGGGTGGTACACCTGGTGGACTCCCGCCACGACCCCACCACCCTCGACCTGGAGATGCTGGACTACCTGGCCACGTCCGGGCTCCCCGCGCTGGTGGTGCTCACCAAGGTCGACAAGCTCAAGTCTTCCCGGCGCGAGCGCATCCTGCTGGCCGCGGTCGAGAAGCTGGGCCTGGACCCCGAGCAGGTGCTCCCCGTCTCCGCGCACACCGGCGAGGGCCGCGAGGCGCTGCTGGACGCGGTGGCCGCCCTGCTGGGGCTGGAGGCGGGGGAGGAGGAGGCGTGAGAACGCCCGCGCTTTGCACCGCCCTGGCCCTCGCACCGCTGCTCGCCGCGGGGGGCTGCAACGGCGCGGCGGGAACCGGCGCCGCCGGCGCACCCGCACCCCCAACGGCCCCGGGGCCGGGTGGGGCCGCAGGAGCGACGGGTTCCGGCGAGGCGCAGGGTTCACTCCGCCAGGACGAGATCACGGTGGAGGTTGTGGCGGGCACCGTGCGCATCCGCCTCACGCCGCTCGATCCGGAGATTCTGCGCCTCACCGCGCCCGATACCCGCCGCCGGCTCACTTCCCTCTCCACCGCGGGGGGCGTCGCCGAGGGGGGGGACGGAGGCGCGGCCTTCCTGGTCTCGGTCTTCACCGAGGAGCCGGGCGGCGCCGACTTCGAACCCCGCGCGGTCACGCTCGAGAACCGCGGCCGGGTGCTGCGGCCGGTCTCCATCCGTGGCCTGACCCCCGGGTGGGGGACGCGCCTGGTGCAGCGGCGGGCCGAACAGGCGGTCTACACCTTTTCGCCCGAACTGGATCTGGAGCTCCCCCTGGTGGTGGAAGCGGCGGGAGCGCGCAGCGACGCCTGGGCCTCGATCCTCCCCCGGCTGGACGTGGAGCGGGCCCGCATCCGCACTCGCGGCGGGGGCTCCGCCCCGCCTCACCCCTCCAGGCCGAACTTGCGGATCTTGCGGTAGAGGGTCCGCTCCCCGATCCCCAGCAACTCCGCGGCGCGGCGCCGGTTGCCGTCCACCTCGGCCAGCGCGGCCACGATCGCCGCGCACTCCAGCTCCTCCATGGTCATGCCGGGGCGGAAGACCACGACCCCCTCCGGGCGCCCACCGCCCGCCGGACCGGGGGCGCCGCCAGGGGAGGCACCGCCCCCCCCAACGGCCTCGTACGCGCCTGCGGGTGCCGCGCCCGACCGGGCGTCGGATTCGGCCCCGTGCTCGGGTCGGGGCCCGGCTTCGCCACCCGCGTCGCGCGCCGGTGCATCGCCGGCCTCGGTCCCGTGCCCCGGCTCCCTCGACCCGGGCGCCCCCCGGTCGAACGCCCCGATCTCCGCGGCGGCGGGGGCGCGTGGACCCGGGAGCACCCCGATCTCGGCGGCGTGGCGTCCGCCGGGGATGCCTGCCCGGTACTCCTCGAACTCCTTGCGGAGGTCGTCCATGTCGACCCGCAGCTCGACCAGGGTGCGGAAGATGAACTCCAGCTGGGGCCTGAGCACCGCACCGCTCCCGCCCTCCTCGCCGGCGGCCGGAATACGGGCCGGCAGCAGGGCGCGCCGCCCGGTGCCGCCCCGTACCTCGGAGGGGATGTCGGAGGGGTGGATCTCCCGGCCCGGCGCCAGGATCACCATGCTCTCCACCAGGTTGCGGAGCTCGCGGATGTTTCCCGGCCAGGCGTGCTGCTGCAGGATTTCCATCGCCTCGGCGGAGATCCCCACGAAGGGGCGGTCGTTGCGCTCCGACGCCTCCTGGATGAAGCGCCGCACCAGCAGCGGGATGTCCGAGCGGCGCTCGCGCAGGGGCGGAAGATCGATGTGCAGGACGTTCAACCGGTAGTAGAGGTCCTTGCGGAACTCCCCCAGCGCCACCATCTGGCGCAGGTCCCGGTTGGTGGCGACGATGATGCGCACGTCCACCTTAACGGTGCGCTCTCCGCCCACCCGCAGCAGCTCGCGCTCCTCCAGCACCCGCAGCAGCTTGGTCTGGGTGGCGAGCGGCATCTCGCCGATCTCGTCCAGGAAGAGGGTCCCGGAGTTCGCCAGCTCGAAGTAGCCCCGGCGGGCATCGATGGCGCCCGTGAAGGCTCCCTTCTCGTGCCCGAAGAGCTCGCTCTCGAGCAGGGTGTCGGCTACGGCAGCCACGTTCACCGCCATGAAGGGCTTGTGCCGGCGCGGCGAGAGGGCGTGCAGGCCGCGCGCAACCAGCTCCTTGCCAGTCCCCGACTCGCCCGTGATGAGCACGGTGGACGCCACCGGCGCGATCTGGACCACACGCTCCATGACCTCGCGCATGGCGTCCGTCTCCCCCACGATGCCGGTCGCCTCCTGCAGCCGGTGCCGGCCCAGCAGCCGACGCGCCACCAGCACCACTTCCTCGGCGCTGGCCCCCGGGGAGAGGAGTTCGTTCACACCGGGCGGCAGTTCGGCGGGCGCGGAGGCGCCCTCCGCAAGGTAGGCCATGACGGGCAGGTCTCCGCGTTCACGCGCCTGCCGCAGCAAGGGTGGCTCCAGCTCCGGCCGCCAGGCGCCGGTGAGCACCAGCAGCACCGTGCCCTCCACAGGCGTCAGCACCTCGTCCGGCGTCACCAGCTCCACCGCGAAGCCGTGCGCGCGGAAGGCGTCGCGCAGTACCCCCGCCCGCTCCAGGTCCTGCGTGGAGACCAGCACCCGCTCCTTCACAGCGCCGCCCCCTCTCCGGGAGCCGGGGGCGGAGTGTGGGGCGCGTCCTCCCCCCGCAGGAGCGCGACGGCGTGGGGGAGCAGCGGCCCCAGCAGCGCGACACCGTCCGCCGCTCCTCCCGGGCTCCCCGGGAGGTTGGCCACCAGCACGGCGCCGCGGGATCCCACCAGGCCACGCGCGAGCGGCGAGAACGGCGTGGCGGCCTCACCCCGGCGGCGCAACGCCCCGGCCAGCCCGGGGGCGTCGCGCTCCAGCACCGGGCGGGTGGCCTCGGGCGTCACGTCGCGCGGGCCGAGGCCGGTCCCTCCGGTGGTGAGGACCACGTCCACCTCCCCCGAGTCGCACCAGTCCAGCAGAGTGCGCGTGATGGTGAGCGCCTCGTCCGGCACCACCGCCCGGCGCGCCAGGGTGTGGCCCTCCGCCGCCACCCAGGCCTCGAGGGTGGCCCCGCTGCGGTCCGGGCGCCGTCCCGCCGCTCCGGCGTCGCTCACCGTCAGCACCCCCACCCGCAGACTCACCGGCGGATGGACCCCCCGGTGTAGAACGGCGGGCGCTGCGTGACGGCTGGCACCCCCCGCCCGCGGATCTCAACCTGCAGCGCCGTCCCGGGAGCGTGGAGGCCGTCCTCCACCCGCGCCAGCGCGATGCCCGCCCCCAGGGTGGGGCTGGACGTCCCGCTCGTCACCACCCCCACCGGCCGACCGTCGGCGAGCACCCGGTAGCCCGGACGCGGGAAGCCGCGCTCGGTCAGGCGCAGCCCCACCAGGCGCGTCGGAATCCCGTCCGCCTTCTGGCGCAGCAGGGCGTCGCGGCCCAGGAAGTCACCCGCGTCCAGCCGCGTGATCCAGGCCAGCGCGGACTCCAGCGGGGTATGGTCCTCGTCCAGGTCGTTGCCGTAGAGGGCGTACCCGACCTCCAGCCGCAGCGAGTCGCGGGCGCCCAGCCCCGCAGGCGCCAGACCCTGCCCGGCGCCGGCCGCCAGCAGCGCGTCCCACAGCCGGGGGGCGTCGGCGGCGGCCAGATAGAGCTCGAACCCGTCCTCACCGGTGTAGCCGGTCGCGGAGATCACCGCCTCCAAACCCGCGACCCGGCCGCGTGCGAAGCGGTAGTAACCGATCGCCTCGAGGTCCACATCGGCGAGGGGCGCCAGGATGGCGCGCGCGGCGGGGCCCTGCAGGGCGAGCAGGGCGAAGGCGTCGGAGCGGTCGGCGAACGCCACGTCCATGCCGGCGGCGTGGCGCTCGATCCAGGCGCGGTCCTTGGCGAGGTTGGCGGCGTTGACCACCAGCATGTAGTGGTCGGGGAAGCGGTAGATGATCAGGTCGTCGATGATCCCGCCGCTCTCCAGCGTCAGGGCGGAGTACTGCGCCTGCCAGACCTCACAACGGGTGACGTCGTTCACCGTGAGCTTCTGGATGAGCGCCTCCGCCTCGGGGCCGCGGATCTCGAACTCTCCCATGTGCGAGACGTCGAAGAGCCCGGCCCGCTCGCGCACGGCCCGGTGCTCCTCGGTGATTCCGGTCGGGTACTGGACCGGCATCGCCCAGCCGGCGAAGGGAACCATGCGGGCGCCGAGGGCCACGTGACGGTCGTGCAGCGGCGTCTGCTTCAGCGTATCGGACATTCCAGCGTCTCCTCGCGTGCGAGGGTGGGTGTAATGGGCGGCGTGGGGGTGGCGTGGGGGCGGCTTCGCTCACCCCATGAGTTCGACCATGAGGGCCTTCTGGGCGTGCAGGCGGTTCTCCGCCTCCGGAAAGACACGCGAGCGCGGGCCGTCGATCACCTCGGCGGTCACCTCCTCGCCGCGATGGGCGGGCAGGCAGTGCAGGAAGATCGCCTCCGCGTGCGCCCGGTCCATGAGCGCGGCGTCCACGCAGAAGCCGGCGAAGTCCCGCAGGCGCCGCTCCGCCTCCGCCTCCTGGCCCATGGAGGCGAAGACGTCGGTGGTGACCACGTGCGCTCCCTCCGCGGCCTCGCGCGGGTCGCGGGTGAGCCGCACACGGGTCCGGCCGCGCGCCCGCTCCAGGATGCCGGGATCGGGATCGTAGCCCTCGGGGCACGCCAGCCGCAGCTCGAAGCCCAGCAGCGCCGCGGCGTTCAGCCACGAGTTGGCCATGTTGTTGCCGTCCCCGATCCACGCCACGCCCAGTCGGCGGAAGTCGGTCTCAAACTCCTCGCCCATGGTCTGCAGGTCGGCCAGCAGCTGGCAGGGGTGCAGCAGGTCGGTGAGGCCGTTGATGACCGGGACGGTCGCGTGGCGGGCCAGCTCCACCACCTCGTCGTGGCCGAAGGTGCGGATCATGATCCCGTCCACCATGCGGCTCAGGACGTGGGCGGTGTCGTGCACGCTCTCGCCGCGGCCCATCTGTGAGGTCTGGTCGGTGATGAGGAGGGCGTGCCCGCCCAGCTGGAACGTGCCCACCTCGAAGCTCACCCGGGTGCGGGTGGAACTCTTGCGGAAGATCATGGCCAGCGTCTTCCCCGCCAGGGGCCGCCCCCCCTCCTGGCCGGTCTTCAGGCGCCGGGCGCGGGCGAGGAGCTCCAGCAGCCCCTCCCTCGTGAGGTCGTTCAGGGAGAGGAAGTCGCGCTCGGAATCGTTCATGTGCGTCACAGGATGTAGCGTCTGAGGTCCTCGTCCGCGGCCACCGCCTCCAGGCGGGTCCGCACGAACTCCACGTCCACCACGATCTCGCTCCCGGCCGCCTCGGGCAGGTCGAAGAGCACTTCGTCCAGGAGGGTGGTCATCACCGTCTGCAGCCGCCGGGCGCCGATGTTCTCCATGCGCTCGTTCAGCTGGGTGGCGATGCGCGCGATCTCCTCCACCGCCCCGTCCGCGAAGGAGAGGCGCCCGCCCTCCGTCTCCACCAGGGCCACGTACTGGTTGAGGAGCGCGTTGCGGGGCTCCTGGAGGATGCGCACGAACTCCGCCTCGCCCAGGCTCTGCAGCTCCACCCGGATGGGAAAGCGCCCCTGCAGTTCGGGGATGAGGTCGGAGGGCTTGGAGACGTGGAAGGCCCCGGCCGCGATGAAGAGAACGTGGTCGGTACGCACCAGGCCGTACTTGGTCTGTACCGTGCTCCCCTCCACCACCGGCAGCAGGTCGCGCTGCACGCCTTCGCGGCTCACGTCCGGACCCACCCCGCCCCGCTGGCCCGCCACCTTGTCGATCTCGTCCAGGAAGACGATGCCCATGTCCTCGGTGCGGTTGAGGGCGTCGTTCACCACCTCGTCCATGTCCACCAGCTTGTCCAGCTCGTCCTGGAAGAGGATGCGCCGCGCCTCCGCCACCGTGACCATGCGCTGCTTGGTCTTCTTGGGGAGCATGTCCTGGAGCATCTCGGTGAAGTTGAAGTCCATCCCCTCGCCCCCCATGGGGAGCATCATCCCCTCGATGGGCGGCGCCTGGGTGACTTCGATCTCCACCTCCCGGTCCTCCAGCTTGCCGTCGCGCAACAGCCCCCGGAGCTTCTCGCGGGTGCGGGTGCGCCGCTCCGAAAGCGTCTCGGCTCCGGCCGCATCCGGGCGCACACCGCCCGGACCCGCCACCCACACCCCCTCCGCGCCCGGGGCCGCTTCCGGCCGGCGAGGGGCGTCCTCGCCCTCCCCCGCGGCCGGCGGGGCGCCGCTGCCCGGAAGCAGCAGGTCCAGCAGGCGCTCCTCGGTGCGCGCCTCGGCCAGGTCGGCCACGTCGTCCTCACGCTCGGCGCGCACCATGTTGACGGCCATGTCCACCAGGTCGCGGATCATGCTCTCCACGTCCCGGCCCACGTACCCGATCTCGGTGAACTTGCTCGCCTCCACCTTCACGAAGGGGGCTCCCGCCAGGCGTGCCAGGCGGCGGGCGATCTCGGTCTTCCCCACCCCGGTGGGGCCGATCAGGATGATGTTGGAGGGGACGATCTCGTCGCGCAGGTCGTCGGGAACGCGCTGCCGGCGCCAGCGGTTGCGGAGCGCGATGGCGACCGCGCGCTTGGCCTCGGCCTGGCCGACCACATAGCCGTCCAGCTCGGCCACGATCTCGCGCGGCGAGAGCCAGCGATCGGCGGCGGCGGAATCCGCCGCACCCTCCGGGGTTCCCTCTCGCGTCATGCCTCGCCGTCCTTGCCCGCCAGCTCGAGCACGGTGATGTCGGTGTTGGTGTAGATGCAGATCTCCCCGGCGATGCGGAGCGCCTCGCGCGCGATCTCACCGGCCGCCAGCGACGAGTGGGCGGCCAGCGCCCGAGCGGCGGCCAGCGCGTACGAGCCCCCGGAGCCGATGGCCGCGATCTGGTCGTCGGGCTGGATCACATCCCCGGTCCCGCTCACCAGCAGGATCTGGTCACGGTCGGCCACCGCGAGGATCGCGTCCAGCCGGCGCAGGTAGCGATCCGTGCGCCAGTCCTTGGCCAGCTCCACCGTGGCCCGGGTCAGGTTCCCCGGGTAACGCTCCAGCTTCTCTTCCAGGCGCTCGAAGAGCGTGAAGGCGTCCGCCACCGCCCCCGCGAAACCGGCCAGGATCTCCCCGTCCCGCAACGACCGGACCTTCTGGGCCCGGGTCTTGACCACCGTGTCCCCCATGGTGACCTGGCCGTCGCCGGCCATGGCCACCGCTCCATCCTTCCGCACGGCCACCACCGTTGTGGCGCGGACTCGTCGCTCGGACATGCCTCTCCTCGGTTTCGGGCGCCCGGCGGGAGGCCCCCGCCGGCTCGCGACCCCAAAGCTAACAGACTGCCTACTTGGCAGGGAGGCTCGCCCACCGGAGCTCCGCAGGGAGGTGGGCCGGGCGTCACTCCGCCCGCGGGTGCGCCTGGCGGTAGACCTTCTTCAGGCGCTCCGCGGTGGCATGGGCGTAGATGCGGGTGGTGGAGAGCGAGACGTGGCCGAGCAGCTCCTTGACGGCCATCAGGTCGGCGCCGCGCTCCAGCAGGTGCGAGGCGAAGCTGTGTCGCAGCGAGTGCACGCTCAGCCCCTCCACGCCCCCGGCGGCCTCCAGCAGCCCGGCCACCTGGCGCTGTATGGTACGGGCGGGCAGGCGCCGCCCGCGGGCGGTCAGGAGGAGGGCGTCCCGGTCCCCGGCGGGCGCGCGCGCGGCCACCTCGTCGCGGCGCGGCAGGTAGCGTCCCAGCGCGGTCAGCGCCGCCCGCGTAAGCGGGACGATGCGCTCCTTGCGGCCCTTGCCGCGCACCTTCACCTGGAGGCGGGTCCGGTCGAGCGCGTTCATGTCCAGCCCCCGCAGCTCGGCCAGGCGCAGTCCGCTTCCGTACAGGAGCTCGAGCAGCAGCAGCAGGCGGGTGCCCGCCAGCGTGTTCTCCGCCGCCCGCGCCTCCGCCACCCGGAAGAGCGCCTGCACGCCCGCCTCGGAGAGGTGTCCGGGAATCCGCCGCTCCGCCCGCGGGGCGCGGATCCCACGCGCCGGGTTGGCGTCCAGGCGTCCCTCCTGGTGCAGGTAGCGGAAGAAGCTCCGCACCGCCGAGAGCTTGCGCGCCATCGTGCGCCGGGCGAGCCGTCGCTGCCGAAGCCATCCCAGGAAGGCGCGCAGCGTCAGGCGGTCGACCCCGTCCCAGCGCCAGTCCGCCCCCCCCGTGTAGTCGGTCAGAAAACCGCCCAGGTCGTCCAGGTCGCGCCGATAGGCCGCCACCGTGTGCTCCGAGAGGCGCCGGCCCCGCTCGAGGTGCGTCAGAAAGGCCTCCGCCTCCGCGCGCGCCGGACCCGCGGGCATCCCTGGGCGCGGGCGCCCGCTCACGGCAGCGCCGCCGCCCCGTCGGGGACCAGCCCATGCGCCGCCATCCACGCCCCGAAGTCACGTCCGGCCCGCTCGGCGAGCCGCGCCCGCTTCTCCTCGCGGCTGCGCACCCGCTCCGGCAGCGGTTCCACCAGCCCCCAGTTCGAGTTCATGGGCTGAAACCGCTCCGGATCGCACTCGCGCAGGTAGCGCATCAGCCCGCCCAGCATGGTGGTGGGGGGCGGGAGGGCCGGATCCAGGCCGCGCAGGACCCGGTCCAGGTTCAGCGCCGCCAGGATCCCGCTGGCCGCCGACTCGGTGTACCCCTCCACCCCGGTGATCTGGCCGGCGAAGACCAGATCGGGCCGCTCCCGGAGCGATCCGTGCGCGCTCAGTCGGTCCGGAAAGCGCAGATAGGTGTTGCGGTGGATCGACCCCCAGCGCAGGAACTCCGCCCGGGCCAGCCCCGGGATACGGGTGAACACCCGCTTCTGCTCGCCCACGCGCAGCCGCGTCTGGAACCCCACCAGGTTCCACATCTGACCGGCGCGGTCCTCCCGGCGCAGCTGCACCACCGCCCAGGGCCGCCTGCCCGTACGCGGGTCGGTGAGTCCGATGGGCTTCATGGGGCCGAAGCGGAGCGTATCCACGCCACGGGCCGCCATGACCTCGATGGGCAGACAGCCCTCGAAGTAGGGGACCTCGTCGAACGCCGGACCGTGGTGGACGTCGGCCGCCCGCAGCGCCGCAACGAAGTCCTCGTACTCCTCGCGCGAAAGAGGGCAGTTCAGGTAGTCGCCCGACTCCTCGAAGCGGCCGGCCTCGAAGACGATTTCCTCGTCGAGAGAGTCCCGGTGCACGATGGGGGCGATGGCGTCGAAGAAGGCGAGCCCGTCCACGCCCAGCGCCGCGCGTATGGCGGCCGAGAGCGCGTCGGAGGTGAGCGGGCCCGTGGCCACCACGGCGGGACCCTCGGGGAGCACCGTGACCTCCTCCCGCACCACCTCGATGCCCGGGTGGTCGGCCACGGCGCGGGTCATGGCCGCGCTGAAGAGGGAGCGGTCCACGGCCAGCGCCGACCCCGCCGGCACCCGCGTCCGGTCCGCGGCCGCCAGCAGGACCGAGCCCAGCAGGCGCATCTCGCGCTTGAGCGCACCGTGGGCGTTGCTCACGTCCTCGCTCTTGAAGGAGTTGGTGCAGACCAGCTCCCCCAGATCCCCGGTCTGGTGCGCGGGCGTGGGCCGCTGGGGCCGCATCTCGATCAGGGTCACCGCCCACCCGCGGCGAGCGAGCGCCACCGCGGCCTCGCAGCCGGCCAGGCCGCCTCCCACCACCGTGACGCGGCCGACTTCCATCAGGATCGCTTTCCGCGCGCCGGGGCCCGACTGCCCTTGCCGCGCGCGGCCTTGCGCGCCAGCAGATCCACCGCGGTCTCCAGGTCCACCTCGTCGGGCTCCATGGTCTTGGGCAGGGTGGCGTTGACCGACCCGTCCGTGACGTAAGGCCCGTAGCGGCCGTCGAGCAGCTGCACCTCCTTGCCCGAATCGGGGTGCGCGCCCAGCGCCCGGAGCACGTTCCGGCCCCCGCCCTGCTCCTTGGCCTCCACCAGGCGCAGGGCCTCCTCCAGGGTGACCGTGAACATGGACTCCGCGTCGGGGAGGGAGGCGAACGTCTTGCCGCGACGCACGAAGGGCCCGTAGCGCCCCTGGCCCGCGACCACCTCCTTGCCCGCGGCGTCCCTTCCCAGCGGCCGGGGCAGCGACAGGTAGCGCAGCGCGGTCTCCAGTTCCACCGTCTCCACCGAAGTGTCCGCGGGCAGACTCACCCGCGCGGGCTTCTCTCCCTCTTCCGCTTCGCGCTCCACGTAGGGGCCGTAGGGCCCGACCTTCGCGTGGACGCGCCGGCCGGTGACCGGATCGTTGCCCAGGTACTGGTCGACCGCGCCCGAACCCTCCAGCGAGCGCGTGTTCCGGCACTCCGGATACCCGGAGCACCCCAGGAACTCGCCGAAGCGGTTGAACTTCACCAGCATGGGGCGGCCGCACTTGTCGCAGGTCTCGCCCTCGGCCGCCAGGATCTCCTTGATGACGTCCTCGGAGACCACGTCCCCCTTCTCCAGCTGCTCTCTGAGCGAGGGGTAGAAGCGCCCCAGCAGCTCCCGCCACCCCACCTCGCCCTCTTCGATGCGGTCTAGCTCCCCCTCCATGCGGGAGGTGAACTCCACGTCGAAGATGTTGGGGAAGATGCGCACCAGGAACTTGGACACCACCTCGCCCAGCGACGTGGGCGTGAAGCGGCGCTTCTCCATCTCCACGTAGCCGCGGTCCACGATGGTGGAGAGGATCTGCGCGTAGGTGGAGGGGCGGCCGATCCCCAGCTTCTCCAGCTCCTTGACCAGCGACGCCTCCGAGAAGCGCGCGGGGGGCTGGGTGAAGTGCTGCCGGGGATCCAGGCGCTCCAGCGTGACCACGTCCCCCTCCTCGAGCGCGGGCAGCGGCTCCAGATCGTCCAGACGCCGATGCTCGCCGGCCTCGGTCGCCTCCAGATAGAGGCGGGTGAAGCCCTGAAACTTGACCACCGACCCGTTGGCCCGGAACAGGTGGTGCCGGCCGCTCTCCCCCACCAGGTGGAAGTCCACGGTGGTGGTGTCGTAGACCGCGGCGGCCATCTGGCTCGCTACAAAGCGCAGCCAGACGAGCTCGTAGAGCGCCGCCTGGTCGGCCTCCAGGTAGCGGGCCGCCTCGGCGGGGTGCAGCGTGGGGTCGGTGGGCCGGATGGCCTCGTGGGCCTCCTGGGCGCCTTTCTGCTGCCCGGCGCCCCAGTAGCGGGGCGCGTCGGCGTTGTAGTCAGCGCCGAACTCGCCCGCGATCCAGCTCCGGGCCACCTCCACCGCGCCGGCGGACACCCGGGTGGAGTCGGTGCGCATGTAGGTGATGAGCCCGGTCGTCCCCCGGCTGCCGATGTCCTGGCCCTCGTAGAGCCGCTGCGCCGTGGACATGGTGCGCCGGGCCGAGAAGCGCAGCCGCTTGGCGGCCTCCTGCTGCAGGGTGGAGGTGGTGAAGGGCGGTGCGGGGTTCTTGCGGCGCTCCCGGCGTTTGATCTCGGTCGCGCCCCAGGGCACCCCCTGCACGTCCGCCACCACGACGTCCGCCTCCTGGGCGTTGTGCAGGGTGAAGGACTTGCCCTGGATCTGGTGCAGGCGGGCCTCGAAGCGCTGTCCGTCCGTCTCCAGGTGGGCGATGACGGACCAGTACTCCTCCTCCCGGAAGGCGCGGATCTCGTCCTCGCGCTCGCAGATGAGGCGGAGCGCCACGGTCTGCACCCGGCCCGCCGAGAGCCCGGGCCGGATGGGCTTCCACAGGAAGGGGCTGACCTGGTATCCGACCAGCCGGTCCAGGATGCGGCGCGCCTGCTGGGCGTCCACCTTGCGGTCGTCGATCTGGCCGGGGTGGTCCATGGCCTCCTGCACCGCGCTGCGGGTGATCTCACGGAACTGCACCCGGCGGAACCGCTCGCGGTCCTTCTCGTAGCCCAGCGCGTTGGCCACGTGGTAGGCGATCGCCTCCCCCTCGCGGTCGGGGTCGGTGGCCAGGATGATCCGGTGGGCGCCCTTGGCCCGCTTCTTGAGATCGGTGAGCACCTTGCCCTTGCCGCGGATGGTCACGTAGCGCGGCTCGAAGCCCCCCTCCACGTCCACACCCAGCTCCTTGGCGGGCAGGTCGATCACGTGGCCCACCGAGGCCGCCACGTCGTACCCGCTTCCCAGGTAACGACCGATGGTCCGGGCCTTGGCCGGAGACTCCACGATGACCAGCTGCTTCCCCTTGGCGGGCATGTCGACTCACTCTATGGAAGGGCGCGGCGGGGTGTCGCTCCGCCGCAGGATTTCCGAAATCTCGTCTGCAATCTCTAAAGGAAGGCGCCCCTCCGTGTCCAGATGAAGGGCGGCCGCGCGGTAGGCCGGAAGCCGCGCCGACAGCAGTTCCCGCGCCCGCTCCAGCGCCGGTCCCGGACCCCGCAGCAACGGGCGCGTGTCGCCCTGCCCAGCGGCCCGCTCCAGCGCTGCCTCGGGGCTGACCCGCAGCCAGACGGAGAGAACGCCGCGGGGGAGCGCCCCCAGCCGGCCCGGGACCGCCCCCCAGCCTCCCCCCGGTACCACCACCGCCCCGGGGAGGTCCAGCGCCGAGCGCACCAGGTCCGCCTCGCGGGCCCCCATCTTCAGGGCCCGCTCCAGGAGCCGCTCCCGGCAGATGAAGAGGGCGTCGTCCCGGGAAAACCGGCCGGGAATGTCCTGCTGCAGACCTTCCTCCACGATGGTGAGGATCTT
>JAVVFC010000049.1:0-18031 GCA_032250975.1 Longimicrobiales bacterium
GGCCTCGTGGGCGGGCTGGTCCCGCGACGCCGCTCCCCTGAACGCCGACGTGGCCGCGGGGGTCCGGCGTTGGGGTGGCGTCTCCGCCGTGCTTGTCTTCCTCCAGTCGGTGCTGGGTGGCCTGGTGCGCCACACGGACGCCGGCATGGCGTGCCCCGACTTCCCCACCTGCGGCGGCCTCTGGATCCCGCCCCTCTCCAACGCCCTGGTGGCGGTCCACTTCCTGCACCGCGTGCTGGGCGTGCTGGCGACGATCGCGGTGCTGGTACTGGCTTGGAAGGTGACCCGTCCGGCGGCCCCGCCGCACGTCCGGCGCATGGGCGCCCTGGCCGCGGCCCTGGTCGTGGCGCAGTTCACGCTGGGGGTGGTCTCGGTCTTCACCGTGCTGGCGCTGCACCCGGTGTCCCTGCACACGCTGGGCGCAGCCGCGCTGCTCGCCGTACTGACCCTGCTGGCCGCCTGGGGGCGCCTGAGGGAGGCGGACGGAGGAGCGCAGGCGAGGGGCGCCGCCGCCCGGGCGGCCGGCTCGGCGGCCGCGGAGGTCTGAGGTGGACGCGGAGGCCCTGGGGTCGGCGCTGGCGCCCATCAATGCGGCGCTCAACCTCACCTCGCTGATCTGCCTCAGCGCGGGCTTCGTCCTCATCCGCCGGGGACGGCGCGAGGCGCATCGCCGGGCGATGCTCGCCGCCGTCACCGCCTCGGCGCTCTTCCTGGTCTTCTACCTGACCCGCTTCTCGCTCACCGGTACCCACCGCTTCGCCGGCGAGGGCACCGCGCGCACGGTCTACCTGGCTGTCCTCTTCTCGCACATGGTGCTGGCCGTGGTGGTGGTCCCGATGGTGCTGCGGCTGCTCTTCCTGGCCTTCCGCGAGCGGTTCGACGAGCATCGGCGCCTGGCCCGCTGGACCTTCCCCGTGTGGATGTACGTCTCGGTGACCGGGATCGCGGTCTACGTCCTGCTCTACCGCGTGTACGGATACCTGTAGGAGTCCTGCCGCGAGGTCCGGACGCGCGCGCCTCAGGCGCGCCGGGCACCGTGATCCGGACGCGCGCGCACCTCAGGCGCGCCGGGCACCGTGATCCGAACGCGCGCCTCAGGCGCCGGGCAGGGCGAGCCGGACGCTCGCGCCGCCCTCGGAACGGTTGGCCAACTCCAGGTTCCCGCCGAAGCCCTCCATGATGCGGCGCGCGAAGGGGATCCCCAGACCCAGGTTGGTCGGGCGCGTGGTGTAGAAGAGGTCGCGGGCCCGCTCGAGCGCCTCGGGAGAGAAGCCCGGGCCCTGGTCGAGGATGGTGACCACGGCGTGGCCGTCCTCGGTTTCCACACGCACGTCCACACGCTTCCCTTCGCCGAAGTGCCCGGCGTTGTGGAGGAGCAGATAGAGCGCGTCCATGAAGGTGTCTCGATGGATGTGGGCCCGCACCGGGTGGGCGGGCGCCTGAAAGCGCACCGCCACCTCCCAGTCGGCGATGAACTCCCGCGTCACCCGTTGCACCAGCGGGACCAGGTTGTGCGTCTCGTCCGGAGTGATGGGGTCGCGCAGGAAGAAGTCCAGGTCCTTGAGGCCGCCCAGCGCCCGGTCCACGCCCTCGCGCAGCAGCTCGCGGTCCCCGTCGCGCACCTTGCGCAGGGGTCCGCCCACCGACTCCTGCAGGAAGGCGGCGATGCGCCCCAGGGCCTGCTTGAGCGCCTCTTCCCGCTCCGCGTTGCGGGGCGCCCACGTGGACCGGATGGCCGCGCGCACCCGAGCCAGCCCCGCGGGCTCGTCCAGCGCCGGCTCACCCAGCCTCCCCTCCTCCAGCTCGGCGGCGAACGCTTCGAGCGGTGCCGACGCCCTCTCTCCGCCCCCCTGCGCGCGCCGGCCCAGCAGCCAGCCGGCGAGGAGCGCCAGGGCGGCGATGATCACGACGACTATGACGGGAACGGACATGGATGAACCCCCGGTGAAACCGGACTGGGGTGGCTGTGGACTGGGCGGGGCGCCCGGGACTGATCTTGCCCTGAGCGGCGCGAGGTGACAATACGTTGGGCTACGGCAACGTCAATGGAAGGGAATGAATCGTCATGCAGACCCTGGACGACTACGACCGGGAGGCGCTGGCCCGGGTTCTTTCGGAGAGCTCGGCGACCGACAACCCCGACGCGGACCGGATCCACCGGCTGGTGCGGCGCGCCATCGACATCGCGGTCGTGGGAATGTCGCGCGACCCGTCCAAGGCCGCTCGACGCGTGCCCTCGTACCTGGCGGCCAAGGGCGCCAACGTCATCCCGGTGAACCCCCACGCCGACCGGATTCTGGGCAAGGACGCACGCCCGACGCTCGCCGACGTGACCGAGCCGGTCGACATGGTGCTCGTCTTTCGCCCCTCGGAACTGGCGGGCGCGGTGGTGGACCAGGCCGCCGGGCGCCCGGAGCGGCCCATCATCTGGCTGCAGGAGGGCATTCGCGCCGACGAGGCGGCGGCACGGGCACGGGAGCAGGGCCTGGACGTGGTGCAGGACCTCTGCATGTACAAGGTCCACCGCGCGCTGGGGGATACCCGGCGTCGGGTGGAAGAGCGCGGCGCGGCCGCCCGGGGGGACTGACGCGGGTGGAGCCCGGGTGTCCCGTGAGCCGCCCCGGCTCGCATCGGGTGGGACGGCGGCGCGTCACGAGCCCGCGAAGTGCTCCCGCAGCCGGTCCAGGTGCTCGCGCGGCTTGACCTTGCGCCACACCGCCTCCAGACGACCGTCGCCATCGATGATGAAGGTGGAGCGCTCGATCCCCATGAAGGTGCGGCCGTACATGGACTTCTCCACCCAGACGCCGTAGGAACGTGCGGCGGCGTGCTCGTCGTCGACAAGCAGGGGAAAGTTGAGGTCGTGCTTGGACTTGAACTTCTCGTGCGAGCGGCGGGAGTCCGGTGATACGCCCAGCACGACGACGCCCGCGGCCGTGAACTCGGCGAGGGAGTCGCGCAGGTCACACGCCTGCGCCGTGCAGCCCGAGGTGTCGTCCTTCGGATAGAAGTAGAGGACCACCTTCCCTCCCCTGAAGTCCGCGAGGCGCACGGTGCGGCCGGTATCGTCCTCGAGGGAGAAGTCCGGTGCGGGGTCTCCAACGGCGAGCATGGCATCTCCTGTCAATGTTGCGGCTGCCTCTGCGAAGTCTATCCGGTCTCGAACTCGGGGCGCAGAAGCATCTCCCGGACGCCGTCCCGCTCCCGCTGACGGGCCTCGCCCGTCACCGTCCAGCGGCAGACCGGGTCGCCACGCGCCTCACACTGCGAATGGACCACGACGTACTCGGGCCCCACACGGGCGCTGACCACCGCCTGGCAGAAGCCGGAGACGAAGTGGCAGGCGCGCCCCGCCGGGTCCCCCTCCATGAACAGGAGGCCGCGCCCCTCCAGGGCGAAGGGGCCGCGTGCGAAACCTCCCATCCGGCGGCCGAACAGGCGATTGAGCCCGGCCGCGCCGGCGCGGCGAGCCAGCCGGAAGCGCGTCCGGCGGGGAAGCACGCGGGCGGCGATGGAGAGGATCCCGCCCTCCCGCTCGCCCAGCATGCGGCCCGCCCGGTGGAAGAGCTCCGCCGCGTCGGGGCGCCGGATCACCAGCCGGATGAGGTCCCGCGCCTGGTCGTCGGTCATGCGGGTGCGCTGCCGGACCGACTCACGATAGATGCGGATCTGCTTTTCCACCACGTCGGAGAGGCCGAGCCGCCGGGGCATGGTCACCGACGGCACCTCGTCCTCCAGGAACTCGGAGGGGAGGTCCTGGTCCCGGAGCGCCTCGAGCAGGGTCAGGCCGAAGACGGCGCGGATGCGGGGTCGGGGCTGGTCGGTGGACACGCGTGCTCGTCGAAAAATGCGGGGCTTGCCGGGAGTGTACCCCAAATGTGGTGGGGTGGAGGGAGGGCCGCTACCTTACCGCCCCATGCGACGGTTTCCCGCCTACGATCCGCCCGAGTATCTGGAGTGGTCGCCGGACCCCACCGAGGTGGCGCGCTTCCGCATCCCTCTGGACGACCCCGAGCGGGGACCGGTGCTGGGCGCGCTCGACCGCGCGGCCCTCCTGGGACTCTACCGCGCCCTGCTGCGCACACGCCTGCACGACGTGGCCCTCAAGCGCTGGGTGCGCACGGGGGTGATCTCCAAGGCGTGGCTGGGCACCGGCGAGGAGGCGGTCACGGTGGGTGCGGTCGCGGCGCTGGATCCCGCGGGCGACGTCGTCTGCCCGATGATCCGGAACGCGGGCGCCCTCCACATGATGGGCGTCCCGCTGGCGGACGCCTTCCGGGGCTACCTGGCATCTGCGGATTCGCTTTCCGGCGGCCGCGACCTGCACGTGGGAGACCTGGCCCGCAACGTCCTCCAGCCCATCTCGCACATGGGCACCAACGTGGCGGTCATGGCCGGGGTTGGACTCGCCTTTCGCAACCGGGGCCAGAACCGGGTGGCGCTCACCTGGGTGGGCGACGGAGCCACACGCTCGGCGGCCTGTCACGAGGGCCTCACGCTGGCGTCGGCAGTGCGGGCTCCCGCCGTCTTCGTCATCCAGGACAATCAGGTCGCCCTGGGGACCCGCACCGGCAGCCACGGCCGCGGCCGGCTGGAGGCCTGGGCCCGGGCCTACGGCATGCGCGGTTGGCACTGCGACGGCAACAACGTCCTGGATGTCTACGCCGCCACCGCGCTGGCCGTGCGGACCTGCCGGGCCGGGGCGGGCCCGGCCATGGTGCTGGCGCGGACCTTCCGCATGGGCGGGCACGCCACCCACGACGAGCGGGAGGCGCGCGCCACCTTCCCCCCCGAACTCTTCCAGGAGTGGGGGCGGCGCGACCCCGTGGCCCTCTTCGAGCACCACCTGCTCTCACGCGGATTCACGGCGCCGGAGTTGGAGGCCGTAGAGGGCGAAGTGACCTACGAAGTGGACACGGCTGCCGAAGAGGCCCTCCGCAGTCGGGAACTCACACCTTCGTCCGACAAGGTCGCGTATGTCGGTTTCTCGGAAGGTGGACCTGTGATTGGAATAAATAATCGCCCAATACACCAGAAATGAGCGTTTTCGGTTCCCCTTGCGTCGGACGCCGAAAAGTGCCATCTTCCCATCTCAATTGAGAATTGTTCTCAAAAAGACCGGGGGAGGATACGGACATGACGGAGCCACGCCCGCTCGAGCTTCTCTCCGATGAGGAGTTGGTCGCGGCGCATTTGCGCGGCCGCTACGGGGCCTTCGACCTCCTCTTCGACCGGTACCGGGACCGGCTGGTGCACTTCATCACCCGCAAGACGGGCGACTCCGACCGGGCGCAGGATCTGGTCCAGGAGGCGTTCATCCGGGTGACGCGCCACCTGCACCGCTTCGACCAGACCAAGAAGTTCTCCACCTGGGTCTACACCATCGCCGGCAACCTGGCCAAGAACGAGCTGCGCAACCGGTCGCGCAGCCCGCTGGTGCTCTTCCAGAAGCTCACCGGCAACTGGGACGACGATCACCGTCCGCTGCAGTTCGAGGACTCGTCCATGAAGCCGGACGATCTCTTTCACAAGCGGCACCTGCAGAAGCTGGTGGAGGACACGGTGCATGAGCTCCCCGAGCATCACCAGCGCGTCTTCCGCATGCGCGAACTCGAGGGAAAGAGCTACGAGGAGATCGCCGAGATCACCGGGGTGAACCTCGGGACGGTCAAGAGCCGGCTGCACCGGGCCCGCAACTCCTTCGCGCAGCGGATCGAGCCGTACGTGAACTGACCGGATGTCCGGGGTTATGATGAGGTCCTCCCCCTGCCCCCGACGCCCGCCATGTTCGACGACCTCCGCACCGCCTTCCGGGAAGCCCTGGAGAACTTCCGCACCGAGTTGAACCGGGACGCCGTCCCGGACGCGGTGGACGGGATTCTGCGCGACATGGGGCGGGAGCTTGCCGAGGCGCGCACCCGACTCAAGGGGATCGAGGCCGATCTGGACACGGCCCGGCTGCGCGTGCGGGCCGAGGAGGAGGCGGTGGCCACCACGGCGCGCCGCCGCCAGCTGGCGGCCGGGATCGGCGACGGGGAGACCGAGCGGGTGGCGGCGGAGTACCAGGAGCGCCACGAGCAGCGGCTCGCCGTGTTCCGGCAGAAGGCCTCCGCCCTGGAGGGAGAGGTCCGTCTGCTCTCGGCCGAGGTGGAGGAGATGACCGCACGCCTCCAGGAGGCCCGCACGAGTCGTGACGAACTGGCCGCACAGGCGGGGCGGACCCGAGCCCGTGAGTCCCTCGGCGAGTCGGACGACCTTTTCGAGACTCTGCGCCGCATGGAGGCCCGCATCGAAGGGGACGACGCCGAGGAGGCGGCGGCCCGGGAGATCGACCGGGAGCTGGGCCGCGACCCGGGTTCGCACGGCCGCCCGTCCGGGGCGTCGGACCTGCGCGTGGAGCTGGACGACGCCGTCCCCGCCCGGGAGATCGACTACGACGCGGTGCTGGCGGAGTTGAAGCGGCGCATGGGGAAGGAGTAGATTCCTCTCCCTTCCTCCTCACCTCTCGCCGGGAACGCGGCCGATGGAAAACTGGATCGGAATCGGAGTCTGGATCGCCCTGGGCATGGCCATCGGCCTGCTCATGAAGGTCCTCGTCAAACGACCCGAGGAGACGCCGGGGCACACGCCCATCCTGGTGGTGATCGGCGCCTTCGGGGCGGTCATCGGCGGCATGCTCGGCGTGGGGATCTTCCACTTCTTCGACCCGCTCGCCCTGAGCGCGGGAGGCGTGGCGGGCGCGGCGGCGTTCGCGGCCCTCATGACGTGGATCTACCGCTGGGGGATTCGCGGCCTGATCTGAGCCCGCCCCCGTCCCGCCCGGACCCTCCCGTCACCCGCAGACCATCGGGACCGCAATGACCGACGCCGTCCGCTTCGCCCGGGAGAACCGGGACCGCTTCCGGGAGGAACTCTTCGACTTCCTCCGCATCCCCTCCGTTTCCGCCCGCTCCGAGCACGACGGCGACACGCGTCGCACCGCCGAGTGGCTCGCCGACCGGCTGCGCGACGCGGGGCTCACGTCCGAGGTGATGGAGACCCCCGGCCACCCGGTCGTGCTCGGAGAGTGGCGCGGCGCGGGTCCGGACGCTCCCACCCTGCTCATCTACGGGCATTACGACGTGCAGCCGCCCGAGCCCCTCGAGGAGTGGACCTCCCCCCCCTTCGAGCCCGAGGTGCGGGACGGGCGCATCTACGCGCGCGGCTCGGCCGACGACAAGGGGCAGCTCTACATGCACGTCAAGGCGCTGGAGGCGCACCTGCGGGCCAACGGGTCACTCCCCCTGAACGTGGTGGTGGTGGCCGAGGGCGAGGAGGAGGTCGGCTCACCCAACCTGGTGCCCTTCGTGGAGCAGTACCGCGAGCGGCTGGCCGCCGACGTGGTGGTCATCTCGGATTCCGGGATGTTCGCGGAGGGGCTACCGGCGCTCCTCTTCTCGCTGCGCGGCCTGGCGTACGTGGAGGTGCACGTCACCGCGGCCCGCAGCGACCTGCACTCGGGCCAGTACGGGGGCGCGGTCCCAAACCCCGCCACCGCGCTCGCGCGCATGCTCGCCACGCTCCACGACACGGACGGCCGCATCGCCATCGCCGGCTTCTACGACGACGTGGTCGAGTGGGACGCCGAGACGCGCGAGGCCATCCGCGGCCTCCCCTTCGACGAGGCGGGCTTCCTGAAGGAGGTCGGCGCTCCCGGCCTCTTCGGCGAGGCGGGCTACTCCACTCCCGAGCGGCTCTGGATCCGGCCCACCTGCGAGGTCAACGGACTTCTGAGCGGCTACACCGGTGAAGGAGCCAAGACCGTGCTTCCGGCGCGGGCCATGGCCAAGGTCAGCTTCCGGCTGGTCCCCGACCAGAACCCTGCGACGGTGGCGGAGCTGCTGCGCGCGCACCTCGAGAAGGTGGCGCCCGACTACGTGCGCGTGCAGGTGGTCGAGTTGCACGGCGGCAACCCGTGGCGCGCCAATCCGTCCGGTCCGCTCTTCGACGCCGCCGCACGGGCGCTCGAGGAGGCGTTCGGCGTGGCGCCGGTGCTCATGGGAGAAGGGGGCTCCATTCCCATCGTGGGCGACTTCGAGCGGGTGCTCGGGGCCCCCGCGCTGCTGGTGGGCTACTCGCTGCCCGGGTGCAACATGCACGCGCCCGACGAGTGGCTCACGGTGGAGAACTTCGAGAAGGGGATCGGGTCGCTCGTCCGCCTCTACGACGAGCTGGCCGCGGCGCTGGCTGACCAGTAACCGCGGCGAGCCCCGGGGGGCGTCCCGCGTCGCGGGCGACGCCCCCGGGGGGACGCTCAGTCCCGGGCGTCCCCCCGCGCGGGCACCATGGACGCGGCGCGCAGCAGCGCCCGCGCCTTGTTGAGCGTCTCCTGGTACTCGGTGTCCGGGTCGGAATCGGCCACCACGCCCGCGCCCGCCTGCACCCAGGCCCGTCCGTCCTTGACCAGCACCGTCCGGATGGCGATGGCGGTATCCATGCGCTCGCCGCCCCACGAGAAGTGGCCCACCGCGCCCGCGTACGGCCCGCGCCGCACCGGCTCCAGTTCGTCGATGATCTCCATGGCGCGGATCTTGGGCGCCCCGGAGACGGTCCCGGCCGGAAAGCAGGCGCGGAAGACGTCCAGCGCGCTCCGCGCCTCGGCCAGCTCCCCCTCCACCTGGCTCACCAGGTGCATCACGTGGGAGTAGCGCTCCACCACCATCAGCTCGGGAACGCGCACCGTGCCGTACCGGGCCACCCGACCCACGTCGTTCCGCCCCAGGTCCACCAGCATGCGGTGTTCGGCCAGCTCCTTCTGGTCCTGCCGAAGCTCGGCCGCCAGTTCCCGGTCCCTGGCCGGCGAGTCGCCCCGCGGGCGCGTCCCCGCGATCGGTCGCACCGTCACCACCCCGTCTTCGAGCCGCACCAGCACCTCGGGCGAACTCCCCACCAGCGTCACCCCGTCCAACTCCAGAAAGAACAGGTAGGGCGAGGGGTTGAGCGAGCGCACCGCGCGGTACAGGTCGAAGGGCGATCCCCCCAGTCGCATCCCCAGCCGCTGGCTGAGCACCACCTGGAAGGCGTCTCCGGCCCGGATGTACTCCCGGATCCGCTCCACGCCCGCGTGGAACGCCTCCGGGGTGAAGGACGATGTGAAGCCGGGGTCCGCCTCCGGTTCGGGCAGCAGTTCGAGCGCGGGAGGGGGCGGAGCCGCGCGCAGATCTCGCACCAGCGCCCCGGCCCGCTCCCCCGCCTCGCGGTAGATCCGCGCCAGCACGTCCCGGTCGGCGCCCCCCGGTACCGCCGCGGCCGCGATCGCCATCGCCTTCCCCCGGAGGTTGTCGATGGCCAGCACCACGTCCGTGAAGATGAAGAGCCCGTCCGGCACCTCCAGGTCGTCGGCGGGGCCACCCGGCAGGTGCTCCATCAGGCGCACCACGTCGTAGGAGAAGTACCCTACTGCGCCCCCCCAGAAGCGCGGCAGGCCGGGCACCTCCACCGCGCGCCGCTCCTGCAGCAACCCATCCAGGTGGGCGAGCGGGTCCGCGCACGCCACGTCGGCCCACCCCGCCTCCGGCGTCCAGATCGACACCTGGCCGCCGCAGAGGCGCCAGGCGCTCCGCGGCCGTGTGCCCAGAAAGGAGTAGCGGGCCCACTGCTCGCCGCCCACCACCGACTCGAGCAGGAATCCGAAGGGGGGCCGTGCCAGCTTCGCATAGGCCGTCACGGCGGTGTCGGCGTCGAACAGGAACTCCTGCCACACGGGCACCATCCCCCCGCCGGCGGCCAGGGACTGGAATTCCTCGAAGCTGGGACGTAACTCCATGGGCCGGCGCAGCGGGTCTGGGAAGCAGAGGCGATGCCATCCTCCGAACGGGGCGAGGGAATGTCCGGAACCACCACAGACGAGTCAACTGCCGGGGGGCGGCCAGCCCTCACGGGCGAGGCGACCGCCCCTGAGGGGCCGACCGCCGTCCTGGCCGTGGACACCGGCGGGACCTTCACCGACCTGGTGCTCCTGCGCGACGGGCGGGTGCGCACCCTGAAGGTCCCCTCCACCCCGGACGACCCGGCCCGTGCCATCCTGGAGGGAGCCGGGCGGCTGCTGGCGCCGGGGGAGTCCTTCACGCTTCTGCACGGCTCCACGGTGGCCACCAACGCCCTGCTCGAGCGCAAGGGGGCCCGCGTGGTGCTGGTGACCAACCAGGGATTCGAGGACGTGCTCGAGATCGGGCGCCAGAACCGCCCTCAACTCTACGCCCTGGTGGGCCACCGCCCGCCGCCGCTGGTGCCCCGGGTGGACCGCATCGGCATCGCCGGCCGCCTGGAGCCGGACGGGCGCGAGCTCGCCCCCCTGGACCCGGCCGAGCTGGAGGGGTTGCCCGCCCGGGTGCGGGACGCCGGAGCCGTGGCCGTCACCCTGCTGCACAGCTACGCCGACCCGACCCACGAGGAGGCGGTCGCCGAGGCCCTCACGGACGCCCTCGGCGCGGACGGCATCCCCCTCTCGGTCTCGTCCCGCATCCTGCCCGAGTACCGTGAGTACGAGCGCACCAGTACAACGGTGGTGAACGCCTACGTCGCGCCGGTCATGTCCCGCTACCTGGGGCGCCTGGCGCGCGAGTCGGGCGCCGGGCGGGTAGCCGTCATGGGGTCCGGCGGGGGCATGCTCTCGGTGGACCGGGCGGTGCGCGAGCCGGTCCACACCGTCCTCTCGGGTCCCGCGGGAGGCGTGGTGGGCGCCCTGGCCTGGGCGCGGCGCGCCGGGGCGGAGCACATCGTGACCTTCGACATGGGCGGCACCTCCACCGACGTCTCCCTCTGTCCGGGACGGGCGCTGCACACGCGCGAGTTCCACATCGACGGCCACCCGGTGGCGGTCCCCGTGATCGACATCCACACGGTGGGTGCGGGTGGCGGGTCGCTGGCGCGCGTTGACGCGGGCGGAGCGCTGCGGGTCGGACCCGAGAGCGCCGGCGCGGACCCGGGCCCGGTGGCGTATGGACGGGGCGGCACCGGCGTCACCGTCACCGACGCGCACGTCTGGCTGGGACGGCTGCCCGAGGAGGGATTCCTGGGCGGCGAGGGAGGGATCGGTCGGGAGCGCGTGCGCGAGCCCCTGGCCCGGCTCGGCGCCGCGCTGGGCGCCACACCGGAGGCGGCCGCCGAGGGGGTGCTCGCGGTGGCCGACACCGCCATGGAGGGGGCGCTTCGGGTGATCTCGGTGGAGCGCGGCTTCGACCCCGCCGCCCTGGCGCTGGTGGCGTTCGGCGGGGCGGGGGGCCTGCACGCCGCCGGACTGGCGGGGCGCCTGGGGGTGCGCGAGGCGCTCATCCCCCCCGACCCCGGGCTCCTCTCGGCGTGGGGGATCCTGGCCGCGCCCCCCACGCGGGAACGCTCCCGCACCGTCCTGCTCCCCGCCTCCGATCCCGACACCGCCGCCACGCTGGACCCCGTCTTCCGCGAGCTCGTGCGCGAGGCCATGGACGGGCTGGCCGAGGAGGGGGCGGCGCGGGACTCGCTGGTGGTGGAGCGCTGGGTGGACGTCCGCTACCGCGGCCAGAGCTTCGAGCTGCGCGTCCCGGCCGCGGGCTGGGTGGAGGCCTTCCACACCGCCCACGAGGCGCGCTACGGGTACGCCCGCCGCGACGCCGAGGTCGAGGCGGTCACGGTGCGCGCCGCCGCCACCGCCCCCGCACTCGACGTCCCGGCCCCGGAGCTGCCCCCGGCGGAGGGGCCGCCCCCGGCGACCGCGGGGACCGTCCTGCTGGGAGGCGCGCCCACACCCTGCCCCCGCCTCTGGCGGCGCGACCTGCGGCCCGGGCACCGGGTGGCGGGCCCGGCGCTGGTGCTCGACTACTCGGCCACCACCTGGGTGCCGCCCGAGTGGACGCTCGACGTCCACCCCTCGGGGGTGCTGCGGCTCCGGGCGAGCCGGGAGCCGGTCCCGGGACCGGTTGCGGCCGAATAGGGTTACCTTTCCCCGATCCGCCGCCGACGCACCTCACTCGCACTCCTGCCCGGAGGACCGACTTGGCCGAACCCCTGGCACCGGTGGGGACCGGGAAAGGCGCCACCCCGCGCCCGCCCTACCTCTGGGCGGCGGCGGCGGGAGCGGC
This sequence comes from Longimicrobiales bacterium, assembly GCA_032250975.1. GTDB lineage: Bacteria > Gemmatimonadota > Gemmatimonadetes > Longimicrobiales > Gaopeijiaceae > Gaopeijia. The sequence goes on from JAVVFC010000049.1 coordinate 12,099, forward strand.
CGTCTTCCTGCTCTACGCCCTGACGCTCGCCCCCACCACGGCGTTCTGGGACACCAGCGAGTACATCGCGACCGGTTACATCCTGGGCATCCCGCACCCCCCCGGGAACCCCCTCTTCGTGGTGCTGGCGCGGGCCTGGATCCTCCTGCTGGAGCCCACCGGCCTTTCGGTCGCGGTGCGCGTGAACCTCTTCAGCGCCTTCATGAGCGCCGCCGCGCACGGACTCTGGTTCCTGGTCGTCCACCACGTGCTGCGCTTCTTCTCGCAGGACCGGCTCTTCCGGCTGGCGGGGGCGGGCGTGGCGGTGCTGGTGAGCGCCACCGCCTTCACGGTCTGGAACCAGTCCAACGTCAACGAGAAGGTCTACACCGTCTCGCTGCTGACCATCGCGCTGCTCAGCTGGCTGGTAATCCGCTGGCAGGAGCGGCTCGGCCGGGGCAAGGACGACAACCTGCTGGTGCTCATGGCCTTCATCCTGGCCCTGAGCGTCGGAAACCACCTCATGGCCTTCCTGGCCGCCCCGGCCATGGCGGTCTTCGTCCTGCTCGTGAACCCGCGCGCGCTCTTCAACTGGAAGCTCTACCCGCCGGTCGTGGGCGCCGCCCTGCTGGGCCTCTCCATCCACCTCTTCCTGCCCATCCGCGCGCAGCTCGACCCCATCATCAACGAGGCGGCCCCCGAGTGCCAGCGGGTGGACCCCGCCACCGACGCCGCAAAGTTCGACCTGGGCAGCGCGCTCTCTTCGGTGGTCACCTACGGGAACGCGGGGTGTGCCCCGTTGAACGACGCGCTCAAGCGTCGTCAGTACGAGAAGCCGCCCCTCGCTCCGAGACAGGCTCCCCTGGCCTCCCAGTTCACGAACTACCTGCAGTACTTCGACTGGCAGTGGGCGCGCTCGGTCGCCGGGACCCGGCTCGTCTTCCCCGGCGGACGCATGCTGTTCACGCTCCTCTTCACCTTCCTGGGCGTGTGGGGCGCGGTGGAGCACTACCGCCGGGATCGCCGCAGCTTCTGGTATGTGGCCACCCTCTTCGGCACGCTCTCGGCCGGGCTGGTCTACTACCTCAACTTCCGGTACGGCTACTCGCTCCCCGACCCCTTCAACGACCTGAACCTGCACGAGGTGCGCGAGCGGGACTACTTCTTCATCGTCTCCTTCTCGGTCTGGGGGCTGTGGGCCGGGGTGGGCATCGCCGCCCTCTGGCAGTCGGCGGCGCGCCGGCTGGGCGGACCGCCCGCCGAGGGGGGGGTTCCCGGGGACGCCGCCCGGGTCGGGTACCGCCGCGCCGCGCCGCTGCTGGCCGTGGGCTTCCTCCCGCTGGTGCTCAACTACTCCTGGGCGGACCGGAGCTACGACTACGCCGCGCGGGACTGGGCCTACAACCTGCTCATGAGCACCGAGCCGTACGCGCTCCTCTTCACCAACGGCGACAACGACACCTTCCCCCTCTGGTATCTTCAGGAGGTGGAAGGAATCCGGCGCGACGTAACCGTGGTCGTCACGTCCTACCTCAACACGGACTGGTATGCGCAGCAGATCCGCGACCTGACCCGTCCCTGCGCCGACGGCCGCTCCGCAACGGACGATCCCACGCGCATCCTCTGCCAGCGCACCTACGATGCGGAGGGCGCCGAGGCCGTCTACACGCACGACCCCGCGGCGGCCCGCGCCGCCGGAAAGGTGCCGCTGGTGCTGGACGCGCCCGTCGCCCCGCCCGCGGCCAGCCTGCTGGAGCTGGACGACGAGCTGCTGGCCCGGGTGGCGCGGGCGTACGTGCCCCTGGACGAGGGGCGGGTGTTCGACCTGGGGCGGGTGCAGGCCTCCCTCCCCCCCGGCAGCTACCTGCTCCCCTGGCAGCAGTTCGCGCTCGCCATGGTCCGCGCCGCGCTCGAGCAGGGCCGCCCGGTGTACTTCGCCAGCAGCGGCAACGCCGCCCAGTCGCTCGGGCTCGGCCGCTACGTGGTGCGCGAGGGGCTGGCTTTCCGGCTCAACCCGGGGCCGCCCGAGGAGGCGCCCCTCCCCGACGTCGTCGGCCTCCCGCCCGAGTCGCCCCTCACGAGCATCACCGGACGCTGGCTCCGCCTGGAGCGCACCCGCACGCTCGCCGAGGAGGTCTTCGTGCACCGCGGCGGCATCCCGGACTGGGACCACTGGCCCGACCACTCCACCGTGGGCATCCCCAACTACTACGCCTGGGTCTACTACAGCCTGGCCCAGGCCGCCGTCCCCTCCGACCCGGCCGCCGTCGAGCGCTACCAGGCGCTCGGCGACGAGTGGAGCGTGCTGGGCCGATGAGGACGCCCGGCGACGGGCGGGGCGGCACCGGGGGTGGACCGGGCGGGGCGCCGGACAGGCGCGCGCCCCGGTGGGTGCCCGTCGCCTCCTTCGCCGCCCGCTACCTGGCCGAGGTCCCCCTGCAGGCGCTCGAAGCCGAGGGGATCCCCGTCCTGGTGAAGGGCGAGGAACCCGGCATCTGGGGCCCGGGCTTCCCCGGCCCCACCTCGCAGGGCATCCGCCTCTTTGTCCCCGAAGCCGCGCTCGAGGACGCCCGCCTCACCCTCGGGGAGCTGGCCGGGCCGGAGGAGGGGTAGGGGGAGGGGGGGTCAGTACGTCGTGACGCCGAAGGTGAACTGGAGAACGTGGTTCGTGCCCGGCAGCCCCGGCGGGGCGTCGAACGCCTGAAAGTACCAGTCCACGTTGGGCGTCACCATCAGTGTCGTACCCACCGGAATGTCATAGCCGATACCGAGCGCGCTCCCGAAACCGGTCACGGTCTCCATCCCCACCCCGAGGTCGCCGAACTCCGGCAGCCGCCGGGGCGCCGGCGTATCCACCGACGCGAGACCGAGCCCGCCCCGGAGTACGAACCCCCGCTCGATCCAGGGATAGTAGGAAAGGGAGGCCAGGAGCGTCCCGCGGAGCAGTCGATCGTCGCCATCGAACTCGTCCGTCTCGACCTCGTCCGACCACGCTGCGATCTCTCCCGCCATGCGAAAGTGCGGGGACAACGTCCCGCCGACGCGGATGTAGGTGGCCCGCCCCCACAGGCGTTCCCCATCGAGCCCCTGCGAAGCGTTCCAACCGCCCCCGAACCCCCCGCTGAACCAGAACCCCGAGCGGGTCGGCGGCGTGAACTCCTGCGCCGCCACCGCGTCCGCTCCGCGGATCGCCCCGGACGCGGTGGCGAGTACCACCAGCGCGAAGTGAACTGCCCGTCGGGGGGACTTCGTCATAAGCAGTCCTTGCAGAGGACGCATCAGGTGGTTCGGCCCAATGCTCGAAGGGAGAGTCACGCCGCCTGAGTGGGTCTCGCGCTCACTACTCGATTCCGGGATGAGTGAGGAGGCAGTTGCGACTCTCCGATTAATTTTGCGACAGAGCTGCCGGCTGAATGAGCAGTATCCTGGGATCAGCGTTAAGTGTCTATGCGTGATTGTGCAATCGTGCGACCGCCTCAGCAACTGGTCGCTACTGTCGCGCCTTCTCATCCAGCCGTGCCCACAGTGTTCAGAAACAACCGTGCACATCCATTGACTCCACCAGATTTTATAACCGCATATTCAAATGCCATTCCTGCCCTTATACACGACTGCTTCACTACGCCTCCGACCGGATCGTCGCTACCGCTAAACACATTCAGGATCGAGCCTATAAAAGAAAAGGCATATTGAATTCCTGCGATATCAAGCGCCAAGCCGTCGTAACCGCTGGCGGCCGCGTCCACTGCACCGATAAGATCCGACACCGTCCCGTTCGACACCTTAATCGCACACGGCTCGTCATCATCCTCCCATGCCTGGAAGAGCAAGCCTTCCTCGGGCGGCAACCCCTCCAACCATACCGGCGTCGCGATCCGGACATACCCCTCCCACTGGCCATCGTCCCAGTTAAAGAACAGCTCCCCGGTCTCCTCTTCGCCAACGCAGCGGATGATTTGCCCGGCGCCACTGGTGGTAGCCCTCACGACAGTGAAGATGTCGATCTCGGGCTCCCCGTTCGGCCATCCCTCGCCGTCATCGTCGAGAATCAACTTCGTGAGGTAGATCCAGTTCGGAACCGTCAGCCAACTAAACGAGCCGCCACCGGTTCCAGGTTCCGGGTCACACTCAACGATGGCGTCGGGATCACATTCCAGATTGGAATCGGAGTGACGCACATGCCCGCTTCGTGGTTCACCGGTTGGGGCAAAACTCTCAGCCGGAACCAAGGCGATGACCGGTGAATCCGGGGGCGTATCACGGGCAAGCCAAACGTCATTCCCATCGGCATCCACGCCATACGGGTTCATCTGGTCGTCAAGTGCGGCGGCCACAACCAACTCGCTGCCATCCCACTTCAATCTATGCTCGGGGACTGGAAGGTAGAGTTCGAGGTCAACACCTACCTGGTCAAGTTGCGACAGAACATTCGACACTGAACTATTAGGTGCTTGGCCCATCCGGTCGAGGACCACGCGGCCAGCGCCAAGCAGAAAGGTCCTGAAATGGAGCTTTCCCTCCTTGACATTTGAACCTTTGGTGGCCGCGAGAAGAACGGATCGCACATCATGGTCGCGAAGAGAGAAAGCAAGTCCACGCGCCAAACTCCGGGCCGCTTCCTCATCCGACGGAAGAGGCGTGCTTGCTTCACTGAAAGATCTTTCTGGTGTCGCTAATGGAGCATCTGCCAGAGAGTCGCAACCGATCACGAGAGCAGCAATCAGGCCGATACAGAGCCCATACCTACCGGCTAGGGCCTGACTGGGGGGGGGGAGCATCGGAGCCTCTCAGTTGTGGAACATGGTCACGTACATCTTCAAATCGCCGGCACGATACGGCTTCCCTGCGCGCGATGCAACTGACAGTGGTCGCCACCTGTTTCCGTCCTTGGAGTTGGAGTGGGACTGAAGGGGAGTGGACGCCGATGTGGTGGCGCGGGCGTACGTGCCCCTGGACGAGGGGCGGGTGTTCGACCTGGGGCGGGCGGAGCCTGTCAACGTTTGTGAGACACGTGGGGTCGGATAATTAGTGAGCACCCTCCGGTGTGTTGGGAGGGTTGATCCAGGCGGCCGCAGGCAGCGCAGGTGGTTGGGGCAGACCGCGCACGAAGCGGTCGGGGTTGGCGGCATAGGCGGAGGCAAGGACCTCGGCCCTCTGGTTTCGGATCCCTTCGGCTCGGCCGTAGTGGACCATGGCGGGCGTCATGAGGCCGATGCCGGAGTGTCGGTGCTCGTGGTTGTACCAGGGGAAGAACGCCCGGGCCCAGGAGCGGGCGTGCAGGATCGAGTCGAAGTTCTTCGGGAAGCCAGGCCGGTACTTGAGCGTCTTGAACTGCGCCTCGGAGTAGGGGTTGTCCGTGGAGGTGTAGGGCCTGGAATGGGTCTTGGTGACGCCGAGGTCGGCGAGCAGGAAGGCCACGGGCTTGGACCTCATGGACGGTCCCCGATCGGCATGGACCGTGAGCTGACCGGCCTCGACGTCCTGCTGCTCGAGGCTCTGGGCGATGAGCTGCTTGGCCACGTGGGCCGACTCGCGGTGCTGGATCGTCCAGCCCACGACGTAGCGACTGAAGACATCCAGGATCACGTAGAGGTAGAAGTAGGTCCACTTCGCTGGGCCCAGGAGCTTGGTGATGTCCCAACTCCAGAGCTCGTTGGGCCGCGTCGCCAACAACTCGGGCTTCGCGTAGCTCGGGGGGGTCAGGCCTGCATGAGTCAGCCCCCTACCCGACCTCCAGCACCCCCAGCCCCGCCGGCACCGGGTGGAAGGTGACGGGGCCGGTGAGCGCATCGCGCCGAAGCTCCAGGATCGCGTCGAAGGCCTCGGGGCAGGCGTCCACAACGCTCCCGCGCGTGACCAGCACGATCTGCTCGAACACCGGCCCCACCATTCCGCGCAGGAACGCCACGCTCCGCACCTGGACTGCGTCGTCCATCCGGTCGAAGGGATCGCCC
>JAVVFC010000004.1:0-41120 GCA_032250975.1 Longimicrobiales bacterium
CGCCGGCCGGCCCGGTCGATCCCGGCCCGGCCGGCCCGCCGCCCCCACTCGCTGCCCACCTCTCCGGCCCCCCGCCGGGACACACGGGCGGATTCGGTGAGCCCACCTGCCGGATCTGTCATGAGGGAGATCCGCTCAACGCCTATGGGGGCTCGGTCCGCATCCTGGGCCTGCCGACGGCGTACCGGCCGGGGGGGTCGTATGCGGTCTCGGTGGTGCTGGAGGCCAGCGGGACCGCGGTAGCGGGCTTCCAGCTGGCGGCCCGCTTCGAGGGCGGTACGGCACGCGGCCGGGCGGCGGGACGGGTGGAGCCCATGGACCCCCGGGTGGCGGTCACGGTGGGCGAGGACGGGCAGCCCTATGCCCACCACACCGTGGACGGGACCGCCCCCACCGGCCCGGACGGTTCGCAGTGGATTCTGACCTGGACCGCGCCGGCGGGGGGTGGCACGGTGGTCTTCCACGTGGCGTCGAACTCCGGAAACGGCGACAACTCCCCGCTCATGGATCTGATCTACACCGCGCGGGCAGAGGTGGCGGCGGCTCCGCCCGGAGGGTGAGAGCCGCCGGCGACGGGCGCCCGCCCCGACCGTGTGGGCCGGGAACGACTCCGGCCGACCCCGAACGTGAGACTTGCCTCGGCGGGGGTCCCCGGTGATATGGTGGAGAAGGCCCTCCACCCTCGCTCCCGGAGCCGTTCCCATGCGCCGCACCCTCCCCTTGGCGCTCACCGCGACCCTCGCGTTGGGCGCATGCCAGGACTCCCCGTCCCCCGCCGGCCCCGACCTGACGCCGCCCGCAGCCGGGGCGCAGGCCGCCGCCCCGCGCACGGTGGACGTGATCGTCACGCTCGACCGGGACTTCGCATCCGGCGCGCACGAAGCCAACCGGCGCGCCGCCGAGGGGGTGGCGCGCAGCCTGGGCGTGGCGCCCCGCCACAGCTACGGCACCGCGCTCTTCGGCTTTGCGGGCACGATTCCCGAGGGGCGGCTGAACGGTCTGCGCAACGACCCGCGCGTGGCCGCGGTGGAGTTGGACCAGGTCGCGTCGCTGGCCCCGCCTCCGGGTCGCGGCCCGGGTGGGGGAGGCGGCGGGGGCGAGGTAACCCCCACGCAGACCACCCCCTGGGGGATCACCCGGGTGGGCGGGGCCGGTAACGGCGTCGGTGGCACCGCCTGGATCATCGACTCCGGAATCGATCTCGACCACCCGGACCTGAACGTGGACGTGGCCCGGAGCGTGGACTTCACCGGCAGCCGCAAGGGCGCCGAGGACGAGAACGGGCACGGCACCCACGTGGCGGGCACGGTCGCGGCCCTCGACAACGCCGAGGGCGTGGTGGGCGTCGCGGCGGGAGCCGCCGTGGTGGCGGTGCGGGTGCTGGACCGCCGGGGCTCGGGCTCCTTTTCCGGGGTGATCGCGGGCGTGGACCATGTGGGCGCCCATGGCTCGGCCGGCGACGTGGCCAACATGAGCCTGGGCGGCGGGTTCAGTCAGGCGCTCAACGACGCGGTCGTGAACGCCTCCGCGGGCGGCGTCGTCTTCGTGCTGGCCGCCGGCAACGAAAGCACCCACGCCGGCACCCGCTCGCCGGCCTCCGCCAACGGCCCCAACATCGTCACGGTCTCGGCGGTGGATTCCGCCGACCGCTTCGCCTCGTTCTCCAACTTCGGCAATCCGCCCGTGGACTACGCGGCCCCCGGGGTGAGCATCCTCTCCACCTACAAGGGCGACGGATACGCCACCCTGAGCGGCACCTCCATGGCCGCGCCCCACGTGGCCGGCATCCTGCTGCTGGGGAACGTCCGGAGCGGGGGCACCGCGCTGGGAGACCCGGACGGAAGCCCCGACCCGATCGGGGTGCGCTGACCCTTCCCGGGTGCAGCCCCCCGCCCCCGGTACGCCTGGACCTGCCATGAACGATCTGCCCATCCTGACCTGCGGCGCCCCCGGTGCCCCCCGCGCGCCCCTGCGCGCGCCTCGCCCGCACCTCATCGCCCTCGCCGCCGTGCTCCTCATCCCGGCGGCCGCCGCGCCCGCCCGGGCGCAGGAGGGACCCGGCGGCCAGGCGGTCGAGCCCGCGGTGGCTGCGCTGGTGGAACAGGCCCGCGCGGCCCGCAACGGGGAGACGTTCGCCTCCGCGGTGGCGGGGCTTGTGCGGGCGGCACACCAGCGCCCCGCCCAGGCGCCGGCGGTGGCCGCCGCCCTCACCGGGTTCGTGCGGGGCGAGGACGTGCTCCGCCGCGCCCTGGCGGTGGACGCGCTCCGGACCCTCCCGCCCCGCACCCGTGAGACCCTGGTCCCGGTGCTGGCCGAACTGGCACGCTCCCGCGGGGAGGGCCCGGCCGCCCGCCTCTTCGTGCGAGGCCTGGCGGAGGCCGCCGGGCCGGGCCGCAGCGCGCTGCGGGGGCTGGTGGACGAGGATGCCCTGCGCGGCGACGCCCTGGCGCTGGCCCGGATGTACCTGCGCGGCTGAGGGGGCGCCGCGCTACCCGAGGCCCGCTCCCCCGACGTGCTCGGCCCACAGGCGGTCGAGCGCCTCCGCCGGATCCGCGGTCACCCCTCTACGCACGGGCGAACTCTGCAGGACGTCGGAACGGGGGCAGGTGAGCCAGTGAAAGCGCTCCGAGGGCGGATGGAGGGCCACGGGGCCGGCGTCCTCCCGCCCCCGGGCGATGGCCCGCCAGTTGCGCAGGTACCGGACCAGGACGTCCGTCTCCACCTCCGGCGCCAGCCGCGCCAACGCCTCCGGTTCGTCCAGCACGCGCGCGTCCAGGAACTCGGCCGTGCGGGCGTGCAACACCACACCCACCGGGATCCACCGCTCCAGGTGCGGATGGGGAACCAGTCGCAGCACCGCGAAGTCGTAGGGGATTGGGACAGCCCCGCCGGCGACCCGACTACCCTCGCTCACCGCCGCGCCTCCAGTCGGCGGGGCGGCGCGGACCTACGCTCCAACCGCAGGTGCTCCGCCTCGTGCGCGAAGGCGCGGGGGCCTTCCAGCCGAGTGTGCAGGTACGACACGTAGCGGGCACGCTCGGCCTCCGGATCCGCCGCCGGGCTGCCCGGACGGGCGGGGTCCCCCAGAAGCTCGTCCGGCACCGCCGCGACCACTCCCTCCAGCGACGCCCGGTCCAGGCTGGGTGCAAGGCGGGCGTCCGCCTCCAGAACGTTCCTCGCCAGGGAAAGCAGGATGTGGTCGCGAATGGCCGGGAAGGGGCGGCGGATCCGCTCGGGCGTCACCCGCGCCCAGTCGTGATGGTCGAAGAGCGCGGCACCGTGATCGATCAGCCAGGTGCGCCCGGCCCAGAACATCAGATTCGGGTTGCGGGGGGAGCGATCCGGGTTCGTGACCAGGGCGTCGAGCCACACGGTGGCGGTGGCCAGCCCCGGGCCCACCGCCTCCGGCACCGCCACGGGATCCAGGTTGAAGGCACCGTCCAGGTACCGCACCCCCACGTTGATCCCTTCGCTGAACCTCAGCACGTCCCGGATCTCCGGGTCCCGCTCTCCCTGACCGAAGCCCGCGTCCAGGCGGACCAGAGCCAGCTCCGGGACCGGGAGCCCGAGCACCCGGGCGAGTCCCGCCACGATGATCTCCGCCACCAGGGCCCGCGGACCCTGCCCGGCGCCCCGGAACTTCACCACCCAGAGGCCCCCGTCTCCAGTCTCGACCACGGCCGGGAGCGAGCCCCCCTCCCGGAGGGGGGCCAGGTAGACGGCGGCGTCCAGCGTGGGAAGGGGCGGCGTCATGGGGGGAAGGCGGTGGGACCGGGGTGCACTCAGCCCCCGGCCGTATTCCCCTCACGGTCCAGCACCGTCACCGCCCCCATACCGAGCGCCTCCAGCCTCGGCAGCTGCGTGCGGGCGTCGCCCACCACCAGCCAGACCATGGAGTCCGGATCCAGGTACTCCTCCGCCAGCCGCCGCACCTCCGGAATCGTCATCCCGCGAACCACTGCCTCCCGCTGCAGCACGTAGTCGGCGGGAAAGCCGTAGGCGCTCATGGCCCGCAGGATCCCGAGCTTGGCGCCCAGCGTCTCGAAGGCGCGGGCGTTGGCACGCAGCAGGAAGCTGCGCGTGGCTTCAAGGTCCGCCTCGTCGAACGTCGGGCCGAAGTCCTCCATAATCTTCTTGACCAGCTGCAGCGACTCGAGCGTCACGTTGGCACGCACGCCGGAGGAGATGGCGAACGGACCGGGCAGCGCACCGCCCCGGAAGCCCGCCCCGATCCCGTACGTGTACCCCTTCCCCTCGCGTAATTCCTGCGTCAGATCCGAGGCGAACCCGCCCCCGCCGAAGCGGAAGTTCATCACTGTGGCCGGGTAGAATTCCGGGTCCGTTTCAGCCGGTCCCAGATAGCCGATGTTGAGCACCGACTGCGAGGCGCCCGGAACGTCCACGAAGTAGAGCCCGGCCCGCTCCGGATTCCAGGCCGGCTCTGCGGGGAACGCGGGCGCATCGCCCCCGCTCCACCGGTCAGCGAGCGAGGCCAGCGCGTCCGTGACCGCACCCGGGTCCACCGCCCCCACCACGTGGAAGGCCGCCAGCGACGGTACCAGCGCGCGCGCGTGGAACTCCCTCAGGTCGTCCGTCCCGATCGCCTCCACCGAGGCCGGATCCCCCAGCGGGTTGTGGGCCAGGATGTGCTCGCCGTACACCAGGCGGGCGAAGACGTCCTGGGCCACCGCGTTGGGCGACGCGCTCCGCTGCCGCAGCTGGTTCAGGGTCCTTTGCTGCGCGAGCCGGAATTCGTCCTCGTCGAAGCGGGGCTCAAGCAGCATCTCCTCCACCAGCGCCACGGTCTCGCCGAAGTTCCGGGCGAGCGTGGAACCGGAGAGGGTGAAGGTCTCGCGCCCGGCATTCACCCGGATGCTCGCCCCCAGCAGGTCGATCGCCTGCTCCAGTTCCTCCGGCGTGCGCCTCGCCGTCCCCTCGGTCATGGTGGCGGCCAGGAGCTGCGCGACCCCCACCCTGGCCGGGTCCTCCAGCAGCAGCCCGCCCCGGAAGGTGAGCTCGAACTGCACGAGCGGGATCTCCCGGTCCTCGATCCCGAGCACCGGCACGCCGTTGGCCAGCTCCGCCCGCCAGACCTCGGGGGCCCGCAGGGTGGGCGGCTCGCCGAAGGGGGGCTCGACGCTCCGGTCGAAGGCGCCGCCGGGGGTGCGAGCCTCCCCCCGCGCCACCTGGAACGCCGCCTCCGCACCCGGCACGATGGGCTCCTCCACCACCCGGGCCCGCTCCGACCCCTCGAGCGCCAGCCCGGGCGATCCCCGGGGCACGAAGGACGACGCCACCCACGGCTGCCCGTCCACGTACTCCCGGAAGACCCGGAGCACGTCGGCGGCGCTCACCGCCAGGGTTCGCTCCAGATCCTCGGTGAAGTAGCCCGGATCCCCGGTGAAGAGGGCGTAGTCCGCCAGCTGAAACGCCTTGCCGATCGCCGAGGACAGTCCCGCGTAGAACCGGGTCTCGGTGCCCGCCTTCACCCGCGCCAGCTCGAGCGAATCCACGCCCTCTTCCCCGAAGCGCGCCAGCCCCTCCCGCACGGCGTCCAGCGCGCGATCCAGATCCACGCCGGGGTAGGCGCGTACGGTGACCGTGAAGCGCCCCGCCAGTTCCTGCGAGCCGTTGAAGGCCGACACGTCGGGCGCCGCCTCGTGCTCCTCCACCACCGTCTGGTAGAGCGGCGTGCTCTTGCCGTCGGCCAGGAGCGCGGCCAGCACGTCCAGCGCGTAGGCGTCGGGATGGAAGCGGGGTACCGTGGGCCACGCGAGCGTGAGCTGGGGCAGGCGCGCGAGGTTGTCCTCGTGCAGGAGCCGGATGGGCGCTTCCAGCTCGACCGCCGGGGGCTCCGCGACCTCCGGCATCGGCCGCGCGGGGATTTCACCGAAGTACTTCTCCACCCACGCGCGGGTCTGCTCCGGGTCGATGTCGCCCGCGACGACCAGGGTGGCGTTGTTGGGGCCGTACCACTGCCGGTGGAAGTCGCGCGCGTCCTCCAGCGTCGCGGCGTCCAGGTCGGCCAGCGACCCGATCACCTGCCAGCGGTAGGGGTGCCCGGGCGGGTAGAGCGCCTCGTCGATGACAAACGAGTTGTGGCCGTAGGGCTGGTTGTCCACGCTCTGGCGCTTCTCGTTCTTCACCACCTGCTTCTCCTTGGCCACCACCGATTCGGTGACGGTGTTGATGAAGAAGCCCAGCTTGTCCGCTTCGGCCCAGAGCGCCTTCTCGAGCCCGTCCACGGGCACGACCTCGAAGTAGTTGGTGCGGTCGCGCGAGGTGGACCCGTTCGTGGAGCTCCCGATGCGCGTCATGAGGCGGTCCAGCCCGCCCGCGCCCAGGTTCTCGGAATCCAGAAAGAACAGGTGCTCGAAGAGGTGGGCGAAGCCGGTTCGCCCCTCCACCTCGCGGGCCGAGCCGACGTGGAATGTCATGGCCACGGCCGCGAGCGGATCGGACGGGTCCTGGTGCAGGATCACCTCCAGTCCGTTGTCCAGCACGAAGCGCTCGGAATCGAGCGTCACCGTGCCGACAGGGTCACCCGCCGGCGCGCCGCAGCCAGCGGCCAGGAGAGTGAGGGCGGCGGTGCCGAGCCTCATGCGGATCCCGGGTGCGTTCATCGGCTCGACCCTCCCTCCACAGGCTGCGTACCGGCCTTCCAGGCGTCGTAGCGCATACGCAGCGTTCGAACGGGGTTGGCGTCCTCGCCCGGACGCAGATTCTCGTCGGTGACGTTCAGATACAGGGACCAGTCTCCATCGTTGTACGAATCGCCCTCCGGGTCCCCCGGCTCCGCCATCAGGAGGTAGGCGACGAACGAGGTCCGGAACTCGCAGGGCGCCTCAGGGACCGGCTCGGTGGAGCAGGTGCAGCGCCGGTCGCCGCCGGCGCGGTCCGCCGCCTCCATGGCCGCCATGACCCGGTCCATCAACGCATTCACGCCGGCGGGTCCCGCGGCCTTGAATGCCGCCACCGCGTCGCGGACCACGTCTTCGGACGCCAGGATGTTGCCCTGGACGGAGAAGACGATCCCCGTCCCGGGCACGCTGTCGGCCACCGCCAGCGACGCCGCACCGTTCCCGCTCCCGGAAAAGCCGGCGCACCGGCCCTGCAGATCCACGATCCCGAACTGCCGGCGCTCCACCAGGGGATCGGTCGAGAGCATCCGGATGATGTCCTCGGGGGCGGTCCCCGACTTCAGCTCCCGGTGGATGAGGCGCTGGTTCTCACGAGTGGCATCCACCCCCGCCTGGGCGGCCGCGACCCCGACGCCCGGAACCACGATGGCCTGGATGTCCATGAGCCCGGCGGCCGGAAACCCCGCGAACCGGCCCTGCGGCACGCAGGTCGCCGACGCGATCACGACCCGCCCGGTCGCCCGGTCCACCGCGATCACGGACCAGGTGGCCGAAAGGACCTGGGGCAGGAGCGCCAGACCCGGGAGCGCCAGCGCCAGGCCGCGGCGCAGATCCGCCGTAGACGTCCAGAACCGGCGGAAGGCGCCCCAAACCCGCGGGCCGCCGCGCGGCACGGCGGACCCGGGCCATGAACGGGCGTTACGTTCGCAGGGATGGGCGGCGCGCTTGGGCATGGCAGGCTCCGTGAGCAGATTCGATTCCCGGGAGGGGCCGGAAATCCTAACCCGCCCGACCGGAGCCCCGCTACCTACCGCGCGAAGCCGCCCAGCGGACCCAGGTAGGAGGCCCCGAGCCCGTCGAGGGCGGACCGCACCTCGGGAGGGGGATCGCCGTACACCTGAAGGCGGGTGGGCTCGACGCACCCCAGGAAGCGCTCCGCGAAGCGCTCGCCGAATGCCCCCAGGTGGGCCATCACGGCGGTGGAGTCCCGGTACCGTTCGTAGATGTGGCACACCGAGCCGTCGGCGTCCGCGAACCACTCGTACGACAGCGCGCCCGCCTCCTCGCGGGTGGAGGCGATCATCTCCTCCATCAGGGCGCGCAGGGCGCCCATGCGCCCGGGCAGGACGCGGAGTTCCAGAATCCAGGATATGGTCGTGTCCATGATGGTCCGGGATGTGGCGGGAGTGAAATGAGTGAGAGTCCGGCCGCCCCGCGTCCGGCCGCCGGTGCGTATCTTGCAGGCAGGGACCGGTGCACGGCAACCGCACGGCGGGCGTACGGCCAGCCGCAACACCGATGACGCGCATCCGGAGGTGAGCAGTGAGCAGATCGATTCCGCCCCGCCCCGGGGCCCTGGCGGCGCTGATCGCCGCGGCATTCCTTGCCCTGTCCCCGCATTCGGCCGCGGCTCAGGGCCGCGGTGGACAGGCCGAGGCCCGCTCGGGAGCGGGGATCTCCTTCACCGTCGAGATCCAGACGGGAATCCGGGAATTCTATGCCGCCCGCGGCACCACCGGTGCCCGGACGCTGCCGCCCGGGATGCGCCAGCGGCTCCAGAAGGGGAAGCCGCTCCCTCCCGGGATCGCCAAGCAGGTGGCCCCTCCCGCCCTGCTGGAGCGGGTGGCCGTGCCGAGGGGATACGAGCTGGTCGAGGCGGGCGTGGACGTTCTGTTGGTGGAGGTGGCCACCGGCATCATCCACGACGTCCTGATGGATGTGATCCGGTGAGCGGTCCGGCCGGGCATTCTCGCGCGTGATTCGACATTCAATGCGGGTCGGTGCTTCCCGGGGCGAGTCAAGCGCGTCACCGGAGTTGTAACAGGATCCTGTGCACCATATCTTTCCTCCGCAGTCCTTTATCAGCATCATAATCATCGGAATAGAGGAGAGATCGTGGCGGAGCACAACGAAGAGATCATGGCGTTCGTCCGGAAGGAGATGGACAAGAACCCCGGCATCCCCACCAAGGAGCTGTACGCACGTGCGCAGGCTGCGGTGAAGGCGGCCAAGGACCTGACCATGCGCCAGTTCCACGCCCGCTACCCGCTCCAGATCAAGCGGCAGGAGAGCCTGGCGGCGGGCGGCGGGCGGTCCCGCCGGCGCGGCGCACGCCGTGGCCGGCGGAGTGCGGCCGCGACCGCCGCGGCCAGAGCCGCCGTGCGGACGGCACTGCTGAAGTTCGCCACCGACCTCTCCGCGGCCGACGAGCGGAAGGACCTGGTCCAGCTCATGGCCCGGATCGACGACTACGTGGACAACATCCTCAAGGCCGCCAAAGCCTGAGGGCTGGGGCCGCCGAGGCCCCTCGTAACGCGCCGGCGGCACGGCACGGCGCGGACCTTCGACGTGCGGGCCCCGGGTCCAGACCCCGGGGCCCGCAGTCGTGCTACCTGGGCAGTCGGCCCGCCAGCACGGCCAGTTCCCGCACCAGCACCGAAAGTCCGGCGAGCGTCACGGGCTCTTCGCACTGGATTTCCGCCAGCAGCTTCTCCAGTCGGACCACCTCGCGGTGGTGCTGCTCCAGGAGCCGCCGAGCCGCCCCCTCCGGGTCCTCCGCGTCCGCGGCGCAGTTGATGGCCGCGGCCACCATGCGGTGGTGGAGCCGGGTGAGATCTTCCCCCAGCGCCAGAGCGGCCCGCTGCTCCCAACGATCCTCCAGCCCGGAGGTGCTCAGCCGATCGCGGATCCAGGTGAGGCCGAGCCGCTCCGAGACGGAGTAGAACGCCCGCGCCACCCAGACCGGGTCGCAGTCGGTCTCGCCGGCCAGCCCCAGGATCTCGAGCGACTGGTCCAGGAAGCGGAGCGCGATCAGACGTCGGGCCAGCGACGGTTCGGCGCCGAGCTCCTCGAGCTGCGCGACACGGCTCAGGAACGCCTCCCGGTCGGGACCGCTGACCACGTCTCCGAAGCGCTCCCGCAGGGCGCTCAGACCCGGACCGCGCAGCGCCACGAACTCCCCCGGGGCCTGGTCCTCGCCGACGTTGGCCAGCACCCAGCGGGTGGTGCGCTCGAGCACGCGGGTGAGGCCCAGCAGCCAGCGGTAGGCGTCGGAGGTGCGCAGCGTCTTGCCCTGGCGGGTGAGTTCCCGCAGCACCGCCCGGTGCTCGGCCAGCCGGGACGCCACCACCCACGCCCGCACCACCTCGCACGCCGGCCGGCCGGTGTCCCGTGCGACCCGGTGGACGAAGGTGGCGCCCATCAGGTCGACGACGTCGTTGGTGAGCTGGGTGGTGATGACCTCCCGCCGGAGCCGATGCGACTCCAGCGCCCCCTCCCCCGCGGCCTCGATCGCGTGGTCGGGAAAGTAGTCCAGCAGATTTCCGCGCAGCGTCTCCTCATCCGGAAGTCCGCTCTCCAGCACGCGCGCCTTCAGATCCATCTTGGCGTACGCCAGCAGCACGCAGAGCTCGGGGCGCGTCAGGCCCAGATCGACTTCGCGCCGGTTGACCAGCACCTCCAGCGTGGGCAGGCGTTCGGCGGCCCGGTCCAGGAGACCCTCCCGCTCCAGCCGCACCATCAGGTCCTGGAAGTCGTCCACCGATTCCCGCTGGCGCAAGACGTCCAGCGAGACCCCCAGGCTCTGGGACCAGTTGTCGTGCAGCACCAGGTCCGCGACCTGCTCCGTGAGGCTCTCCAGCAGGTCGTTGCGGGCGTCGGCCTCCAGGGCGCCCGCCTTGACGGCCGCCCCCAGCAGGATCTTCAGATTCACTTCCCGGTCGGAGAGGTCCACCCCCCCCGAGTTGTCCAGGGCGTCGGTGTTGATGCAGCCGCCCGCGAGCGCGAACTCGATGCGCGCGTTCTGGGTCAGACCCAGGTTTCCGCCCTCCCCCACCACCCGGCAGCGGAGGTCGGGGGCGACGATGCGCACCGCGTCGTTGGCCGGATCGCCAGCGTCCCCGTGAGTCTCGTACGAGGCCTTCACGTAGGTGCCGATCCCGCCGTTCCAGAGCAGATCCACGGGCGCCTTGAGGATGGCACGGATCAGAGACTCCCCGTCCATGGGCTCTCCGTCGTCCGGGATACCGAGCGCCGCGGCGGCCCGCGGATGCAGGTGCACCTCCTTGGTGCCGCGGGGAATGACCGCGCCTCCCTCGCTCAGCAGCGAGCGGTCGTAGTCGTCCCAGGAGGAGGTGCCCAGCTTGAAGAGGCGCTCCCGTTCCCGGAAGGTGGTCTCCCGATCGGGGTCGGGGTCCAGGAAGATGTGCCGGTGGTCGAAGGCGGCCAGCAGACGGATCTGGCGCGAGAGCAGCATCCCGTTGCCGAAGACATCCCCGCTCATGTCGCCGATTCCGACGACGGTGAAGGGCTCCTCCTGGATGTCCCGCCCCATTTCGCGGAAGTGCCGCTTGACGCACTCCCACCCGCCACGCGCGGTGATGCCCACCACCTTATGGTCGTAGCCGTGGGAGCCCCCCGAGGCGAAGGCGTCGTCCAGCCAGAAACCGTACTCGCGCGCCACCCCGTTGGCGACGTCGGAGAACCTGGCGGTGCCCTTGTCCGCGGCCACCACCAGATAGGGGTCGGGGTCGTCCCACGCGACCACCCGCTCCGGCGCGACGGGATTACCCTCGGCGTCCAGGTTGTCGGTCATGTCCAGCAGCCCGCGGATCAGGGTCTGGTACTGTGCCTGGCCCTCCGCGCCGCGGGCCGCGGGATCGTCGGGCAGCCGGGTCGCGACGAAGCCGCCCTTGGAGCCGCCCGGAACGATCACGGCATTCTTCACCATCTGGGTGTTGACCAACCCCAGGATCTCGGTGCGGAAGTCGTCCGGCCGGTCGCTCCAGCGGATACCGCCGCGCGCCACCGCTGCGCCGCGCAGGTGCACGCCCTCCATGCGCGACGAACGCACGTACACCTCGAAACGCAGCCTCGTCTTGAGGATGCCGTCCAGGCCGCGCGCGTCGAACTTGAGCGAAATGTAGGGCGCCCCCCCGGAACGGCGGGTGGGGTTGCGGCCGCCGTGTCGGTAGTAGTTGGTGCGCACGGTGGCGTCCAGCAGGATCCCCAGACGCCGCAGCACCCGGTCATCGGCCAGGCGTTCCACACCCGCCAGCGACTGGGTGTAGAGCGCGCGGGCGTGGGCTACCGCCCGCCCCCGCTCCTCGGGGGCGCCCCCCGCATCGGGATCGAACTTGGCGTGGAACCACTCCACGAAGCAGCGCGCGATCTGCGGATACTTTACGAGCGCGGCGGGGCCTGAGGCCCGCGACGGGATGGCCCCCACCTGGAAGGCGTACCCCACGTAGGCGCGCAGGACGTCCACTTCGCGCCAGTGCAGACCCGCCTTGAGGACGAGGGCGTTGAGCAGGTCGTTGCTGACCTCACCGGATCGCACTGCCAGGATGGCCGCACCCAGCTGCGGGCCCGCGTCGAGGGAGAGCGGCGCGCCGTCCTCGTCCTGCACGTCGAAGTCGTAGATCTCGGCCTCGCCGAGATCGTCCTCCCGGACGCGGAAGGGGCTCACCGCCAGCACCCGCAGCCCGGCCGCCTCCAGGATGGGCATGAAATCGGACAGGACCAGCCCGGCGTCCCGCAGGTAGAGATTGAGCGAGGTCGACGGCCCGTGATGGGTCGCATCGGCCGGAGCGCGCTCGCGCAGGGCCACGGCCACCGTGCGCCCGTCGGCACGCATCGCCTCCAGCTCCAGGATGTCCTGCACGGCCGTCTCGGGGCGCGTACCGGCCTGGTATTCGGGGCTGAGCCCCTCGGCGTAGCAGCGCGCCAGCCGCCGCGCCTCGTCGCCAGGGCGTACGTGCTCGAGCGCCTCCCGCAGCCGGTCCTGCCAGGAGCGGGTGATCTCGCGCAGGCTCATCTCCAGCTCGTCGGCGTCGACCTCGGCCAGCGCGTCCCCCTCGGCACCGATGTGGAAGTGGAGGCGAGCCTGGTCCCCCTCCCCCAGCGCCAGGTGGTAGTTGAGCACCACGCCGCGGAAGGCCCGCACCAGGGCGTCCTCGATGCTCTTGCGGACCTCACCCGAGAAGCGGTCCTTGGGCAGGATCACCATGGCCGACACGCCCCGGTTGAGCGGGTCGGGGCGCAGCGCCACCCGGACGCCGTCCTGCAGGTAGGAGGTCAGGACGGTGCGAACGTCGGTCCCGATCTCCTCCGCCGACGCCAGGAAGAGCTCCTCCTTGGGCATCGAGTTGAAGATCGTGTTGATCTCCTTGAAGTCGTGCGATCCGGCGTGCACGCCCGCCTGGTCCAGGATGTGGTCGAGCTTCTGGCGCAGGATCGGGATGCCCTGGGCCGGCTCGGTGTAGGCGCGCGACGTGAACAGGCCCACGAAGCGGTCCTCACCGCAGATCCGTCCCCGTTCGTCCAGACGCTTCACACCGATGTAGTCCATGCGCACGCTTCGGTGCACGGTGGACTCGGCGTTGGTCTTGCTGATGATCAGGAGCGGTCCGCCCTCGGCCAGGGAGCGCACGGCGTCGGGCAGATCGTCGAGCGGCACGGGCGTCCGCAGCGACGACTCCTCCTCCCGCCGCAGGATGCCCAGGCCGGTTCCCTCCCGGATGGCGACGCTGCGCCGGCCCTCGACCTCGTCCAGGTCGTAGGCCCGGTACCCCAGGAAGACGAAGGCGCCCTCGCGCAGCCAGCGCAGGAAGGCCTGCACCTCCGCCACCTCGTCCCGGCGCTCCTCGGGGAAGGCCGCCGCCGCCTCGTCCAGTTCGACAACGGTCCGGTCGAGCGCCGCAAGCATCGGCTGGAAGTCGTCCGTGGCCAGCACGACGTCCTCCAGCCGCCGGGTCAGCTCCTCCCGGATCTCCTCCAGGAGCGACTCGTCCGCCACCCGGCCGATCTCGCAGTGCACCAGCGACTCACGCCGCTCGCCCTCACGGGAAGGCAGGATCTCCCGGATGGTGCCGTCCGGCCCGCGGGTGACGTGGAGGACCGGGTAGACGTTGCTCTCGATCGGGAGCTGCCGCTTGTGGAGGTACTCCCGGACGGTGTCCACCACGAACGGGCGCTCCCGGACGTTGGTGCGGATGACCGTGACCGGCGCGTACCACCCCTCGTTGTCCACGTCCGGGTTCAGCACCTCCACGTCCACGCGATCCGGGCTGGCGCGCTCCAGAAAGCGGTAGGTGGCCCTGACCAGGTGGGTGAGGGCGTCGGGGCTGCGACCCTTCAGGAAGGTCGGCGGCGCCTTGGAGAAGAAGATCTCGGCGAATGCGACCAGCAGATCGGGGTCGCTGCCGTCGGAGCGGCGTGCCAGCTGCCGGCAGACCGCGTCGACGATGGGGGACTCGGCGCGGATCTTCTTGGCGGCCGCTACTGTGGTGTCGCTCATGGGGGACTGCGGCGGAACGCAGGCGGTTGGGTGGGAACGATCGGTAGAAGCTATGCAAACCGTCCCGGCTCTGGAACGTCCTCCCCTTTTTCCGGCTCGCTCAGTTCGAAGCCGCCACAGCTCCGGACCGGAAGCCCGGGATACCGTGGAAAGGAGGGGTCGTCCCGGGAGCGGAGGCAGAGGTGGAAGCGCGACCCGCGCCGGTTGCCCGTGATGCGGGCGTACCGGCAGACGCTGCAGAGCCCCACGGAGGGCGAGAAACCGCTCACGGCGAGGCGACAGCCAGGTAGGCGAGCTGGCGTTCAACGTCCCCGCCCCGGTGGCTGAAGAGGCCCGCCTCACCGCACCGGGTGCACCACCCGGACCGGGTGATCTGCCCGGCCGCCACTCCCGCCGCCTGCGCGCGCGTCGCCAGCACCCCCGCCAGATCCACCGGCATCGGGGTGAGGGGGTCTCCGGTGCCCAGCGCCCGGTGCACCTCCGGCCCAACCTCGTAGCAGCGCGAACAGATCGACGGTCCCAGGTGCAGGTGCAGGGCTCCCGGGAGCACTCCGAACTGAGCGCCGAGCGCCGCGAAGGCGGCCTCCAGCACACCCGCGGCCGTGCCTCGCCAGCCGGCGTGCACCAGGGCCACCGCGCGCGCCTCCGGCGCCACCAGATAGGCGGGCACGCAGTCGGCAACCGTGACCGTGAGCAGGACGCCCGCCTCCCTGGTGGCGTGTCCGTCTCCGGGTGGGCAGACGCGAAGACCCGGCCCGGCGGGGCCGTGCACACGGACCGCAGCGCCGTGCACCTGGCAGGAGTGCACCACGGAGGCCACTCCGAGACCCGACCGCAGCGCCTCCCACCGCTCCAGCACCGCTCCCGCCCGCCCCGCCCCGTTGAGCGCCATGTCGTTGCCGCGCTCGGAGCCGGCCGTGGTGAGTCCCTGCACCAGCCAGGGCCATCGCTCACGCCACTCGGGGTGGGCCAGCGCCGGAACCGCTCCCGGCTCCAGCGTCTCGCGGATGGTGCGCGTCCGGTCGTTCATGGCGGGAGGTTAGAACGAACTCCGCCCGGCCACCAGCCGCACCGGGTGGAACGGGTCGGGGCGGGCGCCGGGACCCGGTCGCACCGCCGGTGTGTTCTGGAGGGGGATCCTGATAATTTTGTGACTCTCCGGCACCGTCCCCCACCGTCCGCCCGGGCCCCCGGGCGGGGACTCCATGAGCGACCCACTCTTCGACCAGCAGAACGCCGCCTACGCACAGCTCCTGTACGAGGAGTACGCGCGCAATCCCGAGTCCGTCCCGGAGGCCTGGCGCCGCTTCTTCGCCCAGGGCCCCGCCGTGACCCGGGCCTCGGGCCTGCTGCTGCCCGAGGGCATCACCCCCAACGGCTCGGGGACGGCCACGGTCGATGCGGCTCCGCCGGCCCCGGCGGCTGGAGTCGCCCCCCGGACCTCGACCGGGGCCGCCGCTGGCCCGGCGCCCGCGGGCGGTGAGGTCCGGGCGCTCCTCACCACGGTCGCGCGCGCCGCCTCCTTCGTGCAGGCGTACCGCGACCACGGACACATGCTCGCCGGGATCGATCCGCTTGGCTCCCCGCCCCCGGGACACCCCCAGCTCGACCCCGCCTTCTTCGGGACGAGCGTGGAGGAACTGGGGCAGGTGCCGGCCTCGGTCGTCATGGAGGATGCCCAGGAGGGGGAGTCCCTGGCCGACGTGCTGGAGCGCCTGCGGTCGACCTACGCCGGGCACATCGGGTTCGAGTTCGAACACCTGGAAGACCCCGCGCGCGTGCGCTGGCTCTGGGAGCAGGTGGAGTCGGGCATCCACACCCGGCCGCTCCCCGAGGACGAGAAGGTGCGGCTGCTGGAGAGGCTGAGTCAGGTGGAGGGCCTGGAGCAGTTCCTGCACAAGGCGTACCTGGGTCAGAAGCGCTTCTCCCTGGAGGGGACCGACATGATGGTCCCCATGATCGACGTGGCCATCGAGGAGGCCGCGGCCCGCGGGGCGCGCCGCATCGTGCTGGGCATGGCGCACCGGGGACGTCTGAACGTGCTCGCGCACACCCTCAAGGTGCGCTACGAGGACCTGCTGGCCGAGTTCGAGGGGGTGCCCCGCGGCGGCGCCCTCTACGTGGCCGGCACCGGAGACGTGAAGTACCACCACGGGGCCGAGGGCGAGTACGGCCTGCGCGACGGCGGTTCGGTGGCGGTCACGCTCGCCCCCAACCCCAGCCACCTGGAGTTCGTGAACCCGGTGGTCATGGGCATGGCCCGCGCCCTGCAGCTGCTCGCCGGCGATGGACCCGACCGGCCCGATCCCGATTCCGTGGTGCCCGTCCTCATCCACGGGGACGCGGCCTTCGCCGCCGAGGGCGTCGTGGCCGAGTCGCTCAACATGGCGCGCCTGACCGGGTACAGCGTGGGCGGCACCATCCACATCATCGCCAACAACCAGATCGGCTTCACCACCACCCCCGGTGAAGGGCGCTCCACGCGCTACGCCTCCGACCTGGCCAAGGGCTTCGACCTCCCCATCCTGCACGTCAACGCCGACCAGCCGGAGGCGTGCGTCGCCGCGATCCGGCTCGCCATGGCGTACCGGGACGCGTACCACGACGATGTGATCATCGACCTGGTGGGCTACCGGCGCTGGGGCCACAACGAAGGGGACGAGCCAGGCTACACCCAGCCCGCCCTCTACCGGACCATCGCCGGGCACCCCACGGTGCGCACGCTCTGGGCCCGGCGCCTGGTCGAGGAGGGGGTGGCCGACGAGGCCCGCGTGGAGGAGATCCAGGAGCGGGCCCTGACCCGGCTGCGCGAAGCGCAGGACGCCGTCAAGGACGGGAGCTGGGTGCGTTCCGGTGGGGGGGGGGACGAGACGGAAACAGAGGCGGAGGCGGCCCCCGCCGAGCCTGGCACCCCGGTGCCGCTGGACGTGCTCGACCGGATCAACCGCGCTTCCGTGGACGTCCCCGACGGCTTCACCATCCACCCCAAGCTGCAGCGCCAGCTCAAGCGCCGGGGCGAGCCGCTGGCCCCCGGCTCCTCGCTGGACTGGGCCTACGGGGAGGCGCTCGCTTTCGGCTCCCTCCTGCTGGAGGGCTACGCGGTGCGCCTGTCCGGCCAGGACTCCCAGCGGGGCACATTCTCGCACCGTCACCTGGTGCTGCACGACGCCGAAACAGGGGACGCCCACACACCCCTCTCAACCCTCGGCCCGGGACGCCTGGAGGTGTTCAACTCCCCCCTCACCGAGTCCGCGGTGGTGGGCTTCGAATACGGGTATTCGGTGGCGGCGGAGCGGGACCTCATCCTGTGGGAAGGGCAGTTCGGCGACTTCGTGAACGTGGCGCAGGTGATCATCGACCAGTTCATGGCCGCCGGGCGCGAGAAGTGGGGCCAGGAGAGCAACCTCACCCTCCTGCTGCCCCATGGCATGGAGGGGCAGGGCCCCGAACACTCCTCCGCCCGCCTGGAGCGATTTCTGCAGCTCTGTGCCGAGGAGAACATGCGGGTCACCTACCCCACCACCCCGGCCCAGTACTTCCACCTCCTGCGCCGGCAGGCGCTCGCGCGGCCCGGGCGCCCGCTGGTGGTGATGACGCCCAAGAGCCTGCTACGGCTTCCAGCGGCGGCCTCCACTGTGGCCGAGCTCACCGAGGGCGGGTTTCGGGCAGTGCTGGACGACCCCACCGTTCCCGCCGACCGGCGGGGCGACGTCCGCCGTCTGGTGCTCTGTTCCGGCAAGGTGTACTACGACATCCAGGGACTCGCGCGCCGGGACGAGGCCGCGACCACAGCCGTAGCCCGGGTGGAGGAACTCTATCCCTTCCCGGCCCGGGAGCTGAGTGCACTCCTGGAAGCGTACCCGAACCTGGAAGAGGTGCTCTGGACGCAGGAGGAGCCCCGCAACATGGGTGCGCTCACCTACGTGGGGCAGCGCCTGCGGGCAGTGGTGCCGCGCAGTCTTCCCCTGCGCCAGGTCTCACGCCCGGAGCGGGCCAGCCCGGCCGAGGGGAAGGCCAAGGACCACGCCGCGGAGCAGTCCCGCATCGTGCACGAGGCCCTGGGGTTGGAGAGGGCGCCCGAGTAGCGCCCCGCCGGGCGGGGGCGCCGCCCGGCGGGAGCCGGCTCAGGGACGCTCGCCCGGCTCTCCTTCCTCGTCATGGCCTTCGTCCTCGCCCGAGGAAGCAGCCACCCCCAGCTCACCCCGCAGGCCGTTCGCCCACCGGATCAGTACCTCGCGCTCCTGGTCCGTGATGCGTGCCTCGGGGTGCCCCAGCATATAGCTGCGAAGGGGCATCTCTCGCTCCTCGACGTACTCGACCACCTCCTCCAGCTTGTGGTCCCTCCGCTCGGCGGTCTGGCCCTGCCACACCGAGAAGTTCAGGTGCTCCCGGCCCTCCGCCACGTGGTCCGCCACCCACCACGACACCGGGGCCACCCGCGCGTACCACGGCCAGCTGGTGTCGTGGGTGTGGCAGTCGGAGCAGGCACGCTCCACGATGTCCGCCACCACCGGGTCCTGAATCACGAGTGGGCCGTCGGCGGGCGGATTACTCCGCTCCACCGGGAGGAGCTGCATCACCACCAGCGCCAGGGCACCCAGCGAGAGCGCCTTCATTCGGTTGTTCATGAGCCTTTCGTCCGTCCTGCGTGTCCTTGGAAATGGTGGGAGCCGACAGCCGGCAGGAAGGGCGTCGGTCCATGCAGGGAATCATGGGGCGCGGAGACCGCCGCGCCTATCCGTCATTCGCCATACGTTCGCACAAATGCCTTTTGCACAAGAAGATAACGCAGGTATCCGTGCCGCCGTCGTCCTGCTTCTGACCGTGTCCGTCCTGGTGGCCACCGACCTTTTGCTGGATGACCGGTCGGGCGCGAATCCGGGGCACCTCCTGCTGGAGGGGCTCCTCATGGCCGTCTCCGTGGGCGGCGCCGCGTGGCTGTGGCGGGGCCTCCGCCTGGCCCGCAGGGAGGCGGAGACACTGGCGCGTGACGTGGCCCGTGCCCGGGCCGAAGCGGCACGGTGGCGCGAAGAGGCCCGGGACGTCCTCCAGGGTCTGGGGGTGAGCATCGGCCGGCAGTTCGCACGCTGGGAGCTCACGCCGGCGGAGCGGCAGGTGGCCCTCCTGCTGCTGAAGGGGCTGAGCCACCGGGAGGTGGCCGCGGTGCGTAAGGTTTCGGAACGCACCGCCCGGCAGCAGGCGCAGGAAGTCTACCGGAAGGCGGGGCTCGCCAACCGCTCGGAGTTGTCCGCCTTCTTCCTGGAAGATCTTCTCGTCCCCCCGGTGAGGGGAGAGGCCCAGGACGTCTGAACCGCCCACGGCGCGTCCGGCCTACCGGCGCATCTGCGCGGTGGGGAAGGCCACCACCGACTCGTTGCCGTCCCTCCCCACCGCCGCCACGCCGAAGAGGTAGTTGTCGATCACCATGTTCTCCAGGGTGAAGCGGGTCTCCCCGCCCACCCAGCGGGAGTGGGTCCACTGGGGAGCGGTGGTGTCGCGCCAGTAGATCCGGTATCCCGCCAGCCCCGGGTGCTCCACCGGGTCCCACGCCAGCGTGGTCGAGGGCTGCACCGCCCCGGCGATGCGTACGTTGGCGGGCGCCGGGGGCGCCCAGGCCAGCGCCGCCATCACGGTGGCGTTCACCGCGGTCAGGCGGGCGGCGTAGTCGAAGTCCACGTGCTCCAGGACGTCCCCGTAGGCGATCCCGTCCTCCACCCGGATGTCCTGGTGCTGCCAGACGTAGTTCTCGTGGGTCTCCATGATGCGCACCGCCGGGAACCCCTCGTTGTTGAAGGGCGTGTGGTGCCCGCCCCGCCCGAAGCGGTCCAGGCGGTAGACCATGAGGGCGTCCAGATTGGTGAAGTACGTCTCCGTGATGCGGTCCACGTAGCGCGCCACCTGGCGGGAGGGGCCGTCCACCTCGCCCCCGAAGCGGCGGTAGTCCCAGCGCTCGGGCCGGAATTCCTCGGGCGGCAGCGCCTCGGAAAACACGCGGAAGGTGGTGTTGTCGATCACCCCGTCGATGCCGCGGATGTTGCCGATCATGTCGTTGTTGAGCACCGCGGTGATCTCCCACCCCTCCTCGCGCGCCACCCGGGCCATGTGCGCACCCCCCCACAGCCCCTGCTCCTCCCCGGAGAGCCCGGCGAACACCACGCTGGCCGAGAAGGGACCCGCCTGGGTGAGCAGCCGGGCCGCCTCCAGAGCGCCCGCCATCCCCGAGGCGTTGTCGTTCGCCCCCGGCGCCGCCACCTCACCGTCCGAGCCGTTGCTGGCGCGCGAATCGATGTCCCCGGTCATGATCACGTAGCGGTCCGGCTCGGTGGTCCCGCGCAGCACTGCCACCACGTTCACCACCCAGGTGTCCTCCCGGATGCGGCCGCGCGGGTTCCCCTCCACCAGCGAACGCTGGTAGAACACCTCCAGACACCCCCCGCAATCCGCGGAGATGCGGTCGAACTCCGCCTTGATCCAGCGCCGCGCCGCGCCGATGCCGCGCGTGTCGGAGAGCGTGTCCGACAGGGTGTTGCGGGTCTCGAACGAGACCAGGGTGCGGATGTCGGCCTCGACGCGCGCGGCGGAGGCGGCGTCCACGATGTCGTAGATGCGGGGGTCGATGGCGGGGGCGACGGCGGTGACCTCGGCGGCGCCCTGGGCGGACACGGGCGTTGCGGCGGAACCGGCCAGGAGCGCCTGCCCGGCCAGGACGGTCGCGGCTGCAGCGAGAACCTGCGGGAGCGTGCGATCGGGGACCTTCAAGGTTGCCTCCGGTTGGGGAAGGGTCGCATGTGTGTTACCAGACAATCAGGAGCTTGCCGAAGTTGAGATTGGATTCCATGCGGCGATGGGCCTCGGCGGCCTCGTCCGGGGGGAAGGTCGCCTCCACCACCGGGCGGAGACTCCCCTCCGCCAGCGCGGTCAGCGCCACCCGGCGGAACCGCTGCGCCAACGCCGCCTTCTCCTCCAGCGGACGGGCGCGCAGCACGGTTCCCCTCACCGAGCCCCGCTTGCCCATCAGGGCACGCAGGTCCAGGTGCGCCTCCCGGCCTCCGGTGACACCGACGGTCACGATGCGCCCGCCCGTGGCGAGCGCCCGGACGTTGTCGGCCAGGTAGGGGCCGCCCACCAGATCCAGGATCACGTCCGCCCCCCGGCCTCCGGTCAGGTCCAGCACCGCCTCGCACCACCCCTCGCCGCCGGCCGCGGCCACGCCGTGCTCGAGACCCAGCTCCCGGGCGCGGCGCAGCTTGTCGACCGTTCGGGAGGTGCCGAAGGTGCGCGCCCCGGCCCACCTCGCCAGCTGCAGTGCCGCGGTCCCGACGCCGCTGCCGACGGCGTGGATGAGCAGCGACTCGCCGGCGCCGAGCCGCGCCTGGTCGAACAGCGCATCGAAGGCCGTCAGGAACGCCTCCGGAAGCGCTCCCGCCTCCACCAGGTCCACTTCCGGCGGAACCGGGATCGCTTCGCGCGCGTGCACCACGACGAAGCGGGCGTAGGCGCCGCCCCCGGTGATCCCCATCACCCGGTCTCCCGGCGCCCACTCCCTCACCCCCGGACCGGTCCCGGCGACCGTGCCGGCGAACTCCAGCCCCGGGATGTTGTCCGGGTATCCGGCGGGCACCGGGTAGCGGCCCCGGCGCTGCAGCAGGTCCGCCCGGTTCACCCCCGATGCCGCCACCTGCACCAGGATCTGGCCCGGGCCCGGCGTGGGCGCGGGAACGTCGGCAAGGGTGAGCACGTCGGGCTCGCCGGGCCCGAGCATGATCACGGCGCGCATCTTCCGGAGGCTCATTTCGGCGGCAGACCCCTTACAACGGTGGCCCGGATCGGTACCTTGGGCGGAGCGAAGGCGGGCGCGGCCCGGTTCTCGCGGTGCCGCCCCCGCGCATTCTATCCCGTCCCCCCTCGCCCCGTAACCCCGTGCTGCAGCAGATCCTCTCCCTGGGCGGCGCCGCCCTGATCCTGGCCGCCTACGTCGCCAACCAGCGCGGGTTGCTGGGCCCCCGCGACCCGGCCTACAACGTCCTCAACCTGGCGGGCGCCCTCCTCCTCCTCTGGGTGGCGCTGGTCGACTGGCGCTGGGGCTTCATCCTGCTGGAGGCGGTCTGGGCACTGGTCTCCATCCCCCCCCTGCTGCGCCGTCGCGGCGCGCCGGCCCCGGAGGCCTGAGGTGCAGCTCCCGCTCTCGCTCGATCGGCCGCTGGTCTTCTTCGACCTGGAGACCACCGGTCTCAAGGTCGGCACGGACCGCATCGTGGAGATGGCCCTGATCCGCGTGAGCCCGCAGGGCGACGTGCTGGAGCGGGTGCGGCGCTTCAACCCCGGCATCCCCATCCCCCCCGAAGCATCGGCCGTGCACGGCATCACCGACGCCGACGTCGCGGACGAGCCGCCCTTCGCTTCGCGCGCGCGCGCGCTGGCGAAGCTCCTGGAGGGGTGCGACCTGGCGGGCTTCAACATCCGGCGCTTCGACCTGCCCATGCTGGAGGCCGAATTCGCGCGCGCGGGGGTCGCCTTCGAGGTACGGGGCCGGCGCCTGCTGGACATGCAGACCATCTTCCACCGCGAGGAGCCGCGCGACCTGACCGCGGCCGCCCGATACTACCTGGGACGCGACCACACCGAGGCGCACACCGCGCTGGGTGACATCCGCACCACGGCGGCCGTCCTCTCCGCGCAGATGGCGCGGTACCCGCACCTGCCGCAGGACCTGGACGGCCTGCACGCCTACTGCGACGAGCACGCCCCCTACGACGGGCCGCTCGGCCAGTGGTTCCGGGTCACGGACGAGGGGCTCATCTTCCGCAAGGGCAAGCACGAGGGGCGCTTCCTGGAGGAGGTCGCGCGCGCGGACGACGGCTACCTGGAGTGGATCCTGCGCCTGGACGACACCCGCCCCCAGGTGGCGCAGTCGATCCGGAACGCGCTGGAGGGGCTGGGGCGGGGCGGATCGCGCCCCTCGAGCGGATCGCCACCGTGAAACAGTCCCCTCACTGAACGTGTATTAAGGAAACGGGAGCCAACGAACGATTCGGGGGACTCCCGTTTCACTTTTTCAGAGGTACGATCATGAAGAAGATCAGTGTGCTGTTGCTTGCGGCGCTCTGGGGCTTCGCGGCGCCGGCGGCCGGGCAGGCCGTACTGGGATTCCACGGAGGCGTCAATATCGCGGACCTGGGCGGAGACGACGTCAGCGACACCGACACCCGCACCGGGCTGAACGTGGGTGCGTCGGTGCTCTTCCCGCTCTCGGGCAACTGGGGTCTCTACCTCGAAGGGAGCTACTCCGAGAAGGGGGCCGAGTTTTCGGACGTCGACGGTTCCGGAGCGTTGAACCTGGACTACCTGGAGTTCCCGGTGCTCCTGCGCTACGGCATCCCCACGTCGGGCCCGGTCGGCTTCCACCTCTACGGTGGTGGCGCCCTCAGCTTCGAGCTGACGTGTGAACTGGAGGGGTCCGGCGGCGGCATCACCGCGACCGCGGACTGCGAGGACGTCGACGTGGAGACGAAGACGACCGACTTCGGCCTGATGGGCGGCGCGGGCATCGACTTCCGCGTGGCCGAGGGAATCACGGGCGTCCTGGACGCCTTCTACAACCTGGGCCTCACCTCGATCGACGACAGCGCAGCCGACGACGACGTCAAGAACCGGACGTTCACCATCCGGGCCGGGGTGGCCATTCCCCTGGGCTGACCGGCGCACCAGAGCCGAGGCGCGGGCCCACCGACGGGCCTTCGCGTGCGGAAACGGGGTCCCCGGGGCGCATCGCCCCGGGGACCCTTTTCCGTTCGCAGGTGGGCGGCAGCGAGCGCCGGTGGCTTGCCGCGGGTGCGTCCACTTCCTACGGTACCGGCGCGCCCCGTCCCGATCGCGCAACGCCTACGAACCGCGTACGAACCGCTTCCGAATCGCTTCCGAATCGCTCCCCGGAGGAACCATGTATCGGCGCTCCACCCCGCCCCAGCCGGCACGCTCCCTCGCCGCGGCCCTGGCGCTCGTCCTGCTCGCAGGTCCGATCTCCGTCCCGGTGCGGGCGCAGCAGGCCATCACCACCCGCGACATGGAGGCCTTCCACCCGCGCGAGATCGGACCCGCGGTGACCGGCGGGCGGGTGCACGACATCGAGGCCGATCCTGGCAATCCGTCGACGATCTACGTGGCCTCAGCGTCGGGAGGGCTCTGGCGTTCCACCAACCAGGGGCACAGCTGGACGCCGCTCACCGACCACCTCCCGGTCAGCACCTTCGGCGACGTGGCGCTGGCCCCCTCCGACCCGTCGGTGATCTACGCCGGCACCGGCGAGCAGAACAACCGGCAGAGTACTTCCTGGGGGAACGGCGTCTACCGCTCGGACGACGGCGGCGACAGTTGGCGCCACCTCGGGCTGGAAGGGACCCGGCACATCGGGAAGGTGGTGGTCCACCCGGCCAACCCGGACGTGGTCTGGGTGGCCGCCCTCGGCAACCTCTGGGCTCCCTCCCCCGAGCGCGGCGTCTTCCGCTCGCGCGACGGCGGCCGCAGCTGGGAGAAGGTGCTCCAGGTGGACGAGCACACCGGCGCCGTGGACCTCGCCCTCGACCCGGTGAACCCCAACGTGCTGTATGCCGCGACCTATCAGAGGTTGAGACGCGCCTGGGGGTTCAACGGGGGCGGCCCCGGGAGCGGGATCCACAAGTCCACCGACGGGGGGGACAGCTGGACCGAACTCTCCAACGGGATTCCCGCCGGGGACAAGGGGCGCATCGGTCTGGCCATCAGCGCCTCCGACCCCCGGGTCCTGAACGCGCTCATCGAGACCGGCGACCCCGCCACCACCGGCACGTATCGCAGCGAGGACGGCGGCGCGAACTGGACCCGGGTGAACGCGCTCAACATCCGTCCGATGTACTACTCGGAGATTTTCATCGACCCGACCGACCCCGGCCGCGTCTACACGCTCGCCACCGACACCCACCGCAGCGATGACGGCGGCCGCACCTTCACCGAGATCGCCGTCCGCCCCACCTACGACGTGGGGGTGCACGCCGACCAGCACGCCCTCTGGATCGACCCGACCGATCCCGACCACCTCTACATGGGGGGCGACGCGGGGGTGCACGAGAGCTTCGACGCCGGGGAGACGTGGCGGAAGCTCAACAACTTCGTGATTTCGCAGTTCTACGCGATCGGGGTGGATATGCGCACCCCCTACCGCGTCTACGGTGGCCTGCAGGACAACCACTCCTTCGTGGGTCCCTCCGAGACCCGCCGCTGGATCGGGATCGTGAACGACGACTGGCAGCAGGTGGGCTTCGGGGACGGGATGTACTGGCAGCCCAACCCGTTCGACACCACGCAGGCGTACGGCAGCTCCAACGGCGGGAACTACTTCCGCCTGGACGCCCGCACCGGCGACATGGTGGACATCTCGCCGATCCCTCCGGAGGGCGAGGAGCCGTACCGCTTCGACTGGACTTCCCCCATGGCCGCCTCCCGGCACGACCCCAATACGGTGCATGTGGCGGGGAACCGGCTCTTCACCTCGCGGGATCGCGGCTCGAGCTGGACGCGCTCGCCGGACCTCAGCAGGGGCATCGACCGCGACACGGTGCCGCTCATGGGTGTGCCCGGACGGGACATCTCCATCTCGCGCAACGACGGCACCGGGAGCTTCGGCGAGGCCACCACCCTCTCGGAGTCCCCCTTCGATCCCATGGTGCTCTGGGTGGGGATGGACGACGGCAACCTGCAGGTGAGCCGGGACGGGGGCGCCACCTGGAGCGAGGTGAGCGCGAACGTTCCCGGTCTGCCGGCGGGCACATACGTGAGCCGGGTCGCCGCGTCGTCCGCGGGCGCCGGCGCCGCGTACGCCACCTTCGACGCGCACCGGGACGGAGACTTCGCGCCCTACGTCTACCGCACCGGGGACTTCGGCCGCACGTGGACGGCCCTGCACGACGGCCTCCCCACCGGTTCCGCGAACGTGATCGTGGAGCACCCCGACAACCCCGACGTCCTCTTCCTGGGCACCGAGCACGCAGCCTGGGCCAGCACCGACCGGGGCGCCACCTGGGCGAAGATCCCGAACCTGCCCACCACCGCCTACGACGATATGGTCGTGCACCCCCGCGAGCGGGACCTGGTGCTGGGGACGCACGGACGGGGCATCTGGATCCTGGACGACACGCGCCCGCTCGCCGAGTGGACCGCCGCCGCCCTGCGGGCGCCCGTGCACCTCTTCTCGATGGCGCCGGCCACCATCTTCCTCTACTGGAAGGACACCTCCTACCGGGCCGATGCCGAGTACGCCGGAGAGAACCCGCCGGACGGCGCGCTCATCACCTACCGGATCGCGTCCGGAACCGGAGACGCCACCCTGCGGGTGGTGAACGACCGCGGCGAGACCGTGCACGTCATACAGGTTCCGGGCGGCCCCGGCGTACACCGCGTCAACTGGGACCTGCGCTGGGGCACAGCCGACGCTCCCGACCGCTGGGAGCCCTTCCGCGACCCCCGGCTCGCGCGGCCCATCGAGGCCCGGGGGCCCTGGGTCTCGCCCGGACGATACACGGTGACGGTGGAGGCGGGCGGCGGGAGCGCGTCTGGTACGCTGGTGGTCAACGGAGATCCGCTGTCCGATCTCACCGCGAGCGACTACCGCGTGCGCGAGAACTTCATGCGGGATGCGCTCGCGCTTGCCGGGGAGCTGCAGGCGGCCCTGGAGGGCGCCCCGGCCGACCGCCGGACCGCGCTGCAGGGAGCGGTGCGCGACATCCGGCGCCTGCTGGCCGGGATGAACGGCTCCGGGGTGCGGCCGGGCACGCTCCACCCCCCCACCGACACGCAGCGCGAGGTGGTGCGGCGAGCCCGGGAGGTACTGCGCGGGGGCTGAGCCTCCGCGCAGCCGCAGGGGTCAGCGGCGGAAGGTGAGGAGCGGGATCCGTACGCGCTGCTGGTCCACACCCCCGCCCTCGCCGTTGCCGCCCCCGGAGTCGTCGGTCACCTCCAGAATCGCCACCGTCACCACCGCGGCGGCGGCGGCGAAGAGGCCGGTGCGGACCCAGTCGAAGCGCTTGAGTTCCACCCGCTCGACGCCGCTCCACGGCAGCTCGAGGTAGCTGCGCAGTCCGGCGGCGCGCGGATCCCCGACGGCGTAGGCAGGCGGCGAGGCCATGGTGAGCCCCAGGCTCGGCCCGCCCGCCTCCCGCACGGTGCCCTGGATCTGTTCGCGCAGGTCACCCAGGGCCTCCACCTGGCGCAGCGCCTCCTCGCGGGTCAGGGTCACCCTCAGGGACTGGCCCGGCTCGATGGCCGACCGATCCACCGGGGTGAAGGAGTGGCACCCCGCCAGGGACAGCAGCGCCATCAGCACGCCGCCCTTACGTACATGGGGTCTCGTCATGCAGGTGCTCCCGTCATGATTGCGGTCCTCACGGGGATCCGGCCTCGAACGGAAGCGGGGGCGGCCCGCTCGGGCCGCCCCCGCGCCATTCCGGACAGCCGGCTCCGGATCAGTTGAAGTTCGGGTTCACGCGCTGTTCCTCGCGCGAGATGGGGAAGCAGGTGTCGCGGTCGGCCGCAAACGGATCGGCCCGCACACCCCCCTCCTCCTTCCAGCGGCGCAGGTCGAAGAGCCGGCGCCCCTCCAGCCAGACGGTCGCGGCCCGCTCGTGGCGCAGCAATTCCCACGCCTCGGCCTCGTCCGCCGGTACCGGCGCGATGGGATCCATCCCGTATTCGGCGCGCGCCTGGTCCAGGAGCGCCACCATGCCGGGGATGTCCTGGTTGCGCAGGGCCGCCTCGGCCCGCAGCACCAGCATCTCGGTGCCCTTGGTGAGCGGGATGTCATCGTCCCGGGTCAGAAACTTGAGCTGGCGGAAGAAGTCCGTCTCCCCGTCCTGGCCCACCTCGACCTGGTTGGCGTTGTCGAAGACGACCTCCCAGGGGACGCGCGGGTCGTCGGTGATCTGGTCCCACATGGTGTTGAAGACCGTGAACTCCTTCCGGTTGTTGGTCTCGAAGACCAGATCGTTGTCCTGCGCCCCGGAGACCGTGCTGAAGACCGCGGTCCAGACGAAGTCCTCCGGCACCTGCTGCGCATCGGCCACCGCGGCGGGCCAGTTGCCCAGCCACGCCCGGATCGAGGCTCGCCCGCCGTACGCCGCCTGGACGATGTCGTCCCGGCCGGCGTTGCCGCCCACCGTTATGGCCCGCGAGAAGAGCGAGTCGGCACGGTTGAAGTGCTCGACGTTGGACACCTCGGGACCTCCATCGATCGTGGAGGAACACTGCACCTCGCCCAGCAGCCGGTTGGCGAATCCCGCGATCAGGTACGCGCGCGCCACGTCCGGATTGCGATCGAACGCGGCCGGGTCCAGGAACTCCGAGATACGGCGCAGGCCGTCCTCTGCCACCCACCGGGCCTGCTGCATGCTGCCGTAGCCCCCGTCCCAGTCCTCGGGCTCCTGCAGCAGGATCCCGCGTGGGAAGGTGCCGAAGTCGTACGAGCCCGAGTGCCAGAGGTCTCCCCCGGCGAGCAGCACCTCCTGGAGGGCCCCGTCGAAGGCCTGCGAGAAGTCGAAGGACATCCCCGAGACCAGCCCGGGCACCGCCTGGAGGTTGTTCAGATCACCGTCCGCGATGCGTCCGGGCGCCTCCACGTCCAGCGTGAGGACATCCGAGCAGCCCACCACGGTGGCCACCAGGGCCAGCAGCGCGAGGCGCCGCGTGCGCTTGTCGTTGTGTGTCATGGTCGTCGTCCCCCTTAGAAGGTGACCCGGAGGGAGAGGAGGAAGGTGCGGGGCGCGGGGATGTTGTAGTACTCGCGGCGCCCGAAGTCGGTGGTACCGTCGAAGATCCCGCCCTCGCCCCGGTCGAAGAAGTCCTCCACCTCGGGGTCGAGCCCGCTGTAGTCGGTCCAGAGCCAGAGGTTGTTGCCCGATAGCGTCACGCTCGCCCGCGAGGCGAAGTTGGCGATGAGGGACTGCGGCAGCTGGTAGGTGATGGCGGCCTGGCGGAACTTCCAGAAGTCCGCGTCCTCGACCCAGAAGTCGGCGCTGTGTCCGCCGATGCCGTTCATGCGGCAGCGGGCCCGCTCCAGCGCGGTGAACTGCGAGATGGGCCCGGGATCGCCGTTGAACTGCGCCACCAGCGCGTCCTGGACCGGGAAGCAGGGGAACCACGCCCCCCTCCGCGCATTCTGGTAGGCCGTGTAGTTGGGCAGCGTGTGCCCGCCCTGGTGCTCGAAGAGCACGTCCAGCGTCAGGTTCTGGCGCAGGATGAAGGTCGAACCCAGCCCGATTGTGCGAGACGGATTCACGTCCCCCAGGAACTGGTCCTGCTCCAGAATGGGCTCCGCGAGATCGTCCGGGTTCATGACCTTGATGCCGAAGTTCCCCGGAACCGGAAAGCCCTCTCGGAAGGAGGCGAAGAGGTCTCCGTCGATGACCTGGCCCGAGAGGTCCACCGCCTCGGTGTCGTTGAAGCCGAAGTTGCCGCGGAAGCGCCACTCGAATGCGCGCGTCCGGATCACGTCCGCGGTGACCTGGAACTCGAGGCCCTCCCCCTCTATCTCGCCGACGTTCTGGATGGAGGAGGCCAGGAAGCCCTGGGAGGGGGGCAGCGTCACCGGCACGAGCGCGTCGCTCGTCCGCGTGCGGTAGTAGGTGGTCTCCAGCCCGAAACGCCCGTCCAGGAAGGAGGCGTCGAAGCCCACCTCGATCTCACGGGTGCGCTCGGGTCCCACGTTCTCGTTCCCCACGTCGGCGGGCGTGAAGCCGCCGGCGCCGGCCTCCTCGGTGATGGGCGTCCAGGTGCGGAACTTGTCGAACACGCCGGGGGCCTTTCCGGAGTACCCCACGGCGCCGCGCAGCTTGAAGGCGTCCATGAGGTCGGTGGGCCAGAAGTCGTAGTCCGAGAGGATCCACGACATGCTCGCCTTGGGATAGTACTCCAGGCCGAAGTCGTCGCCGAAGGCCGAGTTGCCGTCCACGCGCAGGCCCAGCGTGAAGAAGAGGCGGTCCTGGTAGCCCAGCACCTCCTGCAGGAAGAAGCCCGCGTTGGTCTGGCCGATCTTCTGGTCGTCGATCGACGGGGAGGCGGCGCCCGAGGTGAGCAGCGGCCGGCCGGGGCCCGAGAACTCCTCGGTGAACACGTCCTTCTGGCGATAGCGGTCCCGGAAGAGCTGGCCGCCCCAGGAAAAGGTCGAGACGATCTCGTCGGTGAAGTTGTTGCGGAAGGAGCCCGCGTAGTCGATGGAGAGCTTCTCGCGCTGGTCGGTGGTGCTCGAGAACGAGCCGGTCGGCGAGCGCAGGAAGCCGAAGGGAATCCAGTCCTCGGAGGTCAGGTTCAGGTAGTCCCACCCCACGGAGACGCGCTGCGAGAGCGACTCGGTGGGGTTGTACTGGAAGACCATCCCCGTCGTGTAGCGGTCGCTCACCGCGGTGATCTCGCCCTCGAAGATGTAACCGTTCGAGACGCACAGCACGGTGACGCCCACGCAGTCGTCGCCCTTGCCGCCCTTGAAGTTGCCGTTGGTCCCCCGCCCCACGTTCAGCAGGAATCCGTCGGCGTTGTTCCCGTCCATCACGAACTGGGAGGAGCGTCGCGTGTAGGCGGTGTTCAGCTGGATGGTGAAGTCCTCGACAGGCTGGAAGTCGATGTTGGCCCGGATGCCGCCGTCCTTGGAGCCCTGCGTGGGCAGCGTGCCGTTGGCGTCGCTGTAGTTGCTGGAGACGAAGTAGGAGACGTTCTCCGTCCCGCCGCGCACCGAGAGCGAGTAGCGCTGCTGGAAGCCGGTCTCGAACCACCGACCCGAGGACGGACAGGTGGGATCCTCGAAGAAGATCTTCTCGCCCAGCGTGCTGCGGCTCTGGCTGAGGGAGAACATCTCCTGGTCGCAGCGGGTGTAGAGTTCGCTGGGGTCGTCGTCCGCTCCGAGCGACTGCATGCTGGAGATGCCGGTGGTGATCTCGGCGTTCCAGATGGGCGCGCCGGCGATCCCCCGCTTGGTGAAGACCTGGATCACGCCTCCGGCCGCCTCGGTCCCGTACAGGGTGGTGGCGGAGGCGCCCTTGATCACCTCGATGCGCTCAATGTCCTCGGCGGCGATGTCCTGCAGGGGCGAGAAGGAGACCCTGGACTCCCCGCCGCCCGAGAGGGGCAGGTTGTACACCCGGACGCCGTCGATGTAGATGAGCGGCTCCGCGGTCTGGGACGCGGTGGACTGGCCTCGGATGCGGATGGTGCCCCCCGCACCCGGCTGCCCGCCGGCCTGGGTCACGGTGAGCCCCGGCACCCGCCCGCCGAGGATGTTCTCGGGGTTGGTCACCGGCAGGTTCTCGATGTCCCGGGACGTGATCGCGTCCAGGGAGTTGCCCACTTCGCGGGCGCGCACCTCGGCGGCGGTGCCCGTGACCACGATCTCCTCGAGGGCGAGCGCGGTCTCGCTCAGGGTGAAGTCCACGGTCACGGTGCCCCCGGCGGTGACCGTGACGGAGCGCGTGGCGGAGGCGAAGCCCAGATTCTCGACCCGCACAACGTGCGTGCCCGCCGGGACGTTCAGGATGAGGAAGCGCCCCTCGGCGTTGGTCAGGCCTCCGATGCGAAGGCCTTCTACAAACACCTGGGCCCCCTCGAGCGGTTCCATGTTCATGGCGGCGGTCACCTGCCCCACGATGCGGCCGGTCTCCTGCGCGCGGACGGATCCGGGGCCGAGCGCGAGGGCCGCCAGCGCGAGGGACAGCGACGCTGCCCACATGCGGTAGCGTTGGATCATCTTGCTGCTCCCGTTGAGGTTAGGGAATCAGGCCCAGCGAGAACGACTGGGCGGACCAGACGGGTCGGGGCTCACCGCCGGAACGTGCAGACCACGCTCCGACCGGGACCCCGAAAAGGGGACGCAGGGGTCATCTTTCATCGCCAGTGAGGCGGTGTCAACCTCCGGCGGGAGCGATCCTTCCCACGGGCCCCTCGCTCACCCGCACGATCGTGCGCGGCACCCCGGGCCCCCCGGAGCCGATCGGATTTCTATAGACCCGGATCGGGAAGGGCTCGCCGGCGGCCGGCCCCTCCACCAGCTCCGCGGCCGGCTCCACCGTGATGACGTGGTGCCATAGCGCCTCGCCCTGGTCGTCCACGGCATCGAGCTCCAGGGGCAGGTCCAGCCCGCCCGGGAGCGGGATGCCGAGCTGGTCGGCGATCTCGAAGGTGGTCCACTCCTCGCCCGGGACGTCCTCCACGCCCGCGTTGCGGAAGTCCTCCGCGCCGGAGAAGGGTCCGGTGCCGGTATCGTCCCGGGAGGTGAGCAGGCTGAACTCGTCCGGCCGGAACTTCCCGTAGGAGATCCAGACCTCGGGCGGTCCGCGGCGCACCGCCCACCCCTCGTACGTCCACCCGGGCTGCAGGGGCGTGACCTTGACCTCGCGCGTCCCGTGTTCGTTGCGGGACGGCGTCATGGTAAAGAGCCACAGGCCCGCGTTCTCGGCGGACGGGTAGCCCTGGTGGTTGTTCGACGTGGTGAAGAGCGAATGCGCCCCCGGAAACTCCTGAAAGGGGCGCCCGTCCGTGATCATGCGCTCCATGCGGAGCGTGGCGGTGCGCCCCTGGAAGGTGCCCGCCAGCAGGCGCGAAACGCCGGGGGTGGCGGCCGCCGCCCCGGGGCGCTCCACCGTGACCAGCACGCCCTCGGGCGCCGGGATCGGCGAGCGGAAAGCGAAGGGGGCGGGAGCGTCTCCCGCCGACGCCATCACGCCCACCGGGATCGTGTCACCCCCGCCGAACACCCACACCTGCAGCTGGCCCGCGCCCGGCGGCACCGCGCCCATCCCCTCGATGACCAGCTCGAGCGCCTCGTCGGGGGTCGGGCCGGCAGGGTCTCCCCCCCCGCAGGCAACGGCGAAGAGGACGAGGGTGGAGAGGAGGACGGGCATCGGGCCCGGGCGGGCACACGCGGCGTGCGCACGCCGGGCACGGCGGGGATGCCGGGGAGGCCGGAGGGTCATCGGGGAATCTCCAGTCCGCTGGGTACTTCGGCGGGAGGCTCGAAGAGGGGCCCCGCCCCCGTGAGGGGGTCGGTGAGCGCCTCCAGGAAGGCGTGCAGGGCGTCCAGCTCCCCGCCCGGGAGACCGAGGGGGCGGACGAGGGGGTCGAGCTGGGCGTCGGACACGTTCGGGTGCTCGCTCACCCCCCGGTTCTTGAAGTCCAGGACCGCGCGCAGGGTGGCCGCGGTTCCGGCGTGCAGGTAGGGAGGGGTGAGCGACACCTGCCGCAGCGGCGGCGTGCGGAAGGAGTAGGGCGTACCCCCGTGCTCGCCCCAGCCGAGGTCGTCACCGGGTGTGGTGTCCCGTCCGAGCCCGTCCTGCGCCCCCCCGATCACGTGCATGCTGAAGTCGCTCAGCAGCGGACCGGTGTGGCAGCCGACGCACCCCGCCTCGCCCACGAAGAGTTCGAGCCCCCGGCGCTGGAGGTCGGAGAGCGCGGCATCGTCCCCGCGCAGGAAGCGGTCCAGGGGCGCGTCCGGAGTGACCAGCTCCCGCACGTAGGCCGCCAGCGCCAGGCGCAGCGTGGTGTGCGTCACCAGCCGATCCGGATCCCCCTCCGCCAGAGCGGCCTCCTCCGGGAAGGCGGCCGCGAACAGCTCCACGTACCTGGGAAGGGAGCGAAGACGGGCCAGCACGCTGTCCACCGCTGCCGGCTTGCCGTAGGTGACGCCCCGCAGCTCGTTGTCGGCGGCGATGGGGTTGAGCACCTGGTCCTCCAGGCCGAACGCGCTCCCGCTCCAGAACATGGTCCCGTTGCTGGCGGGCATGGACGAACCGCGCCCGTAGAGCCCGACGTTGAAGACCGGCGGGCTGTTGCGCGGCATCTCGCGCAGCGGGGGCGGACCGGGCGAGGTCCGTTCGGGGCCGAGCCCGCTGCCGCCCGCCCCGGAGGGGAACTGGCGCCCGTCGGTGAAGGCCAGCCGGGGGAGGTGGCAGGTGGAGCACGCCACGTCCATGGGCCCCGAGAGGACGGGGTCGAAGAAGAGCAGATGACCCAGCGCAGCCTTCTCGGCACGGAAGGGGTTCTCGGGGGGATATACCGGCGTTGCGGGCAGGGCGGCCAACCCCGCCTCGAGCGCCCGCCCCCGCAGGTCCGGTCCGGGACCGGGTGCGGTGGCGCCGTCTTCTCCCCCCCCGCACCCCGCCAGCACGGTCAGCACACACAGGCGGGATGCGCCCCGCCACCACGGGATCCAGCGAAACACGGCGCGGCCTCCTACCCTCCGAAGTCGGCGCGCCCGAACTCCCCGGGACGCAGGACCAGGACCCGGAACGCGGGCTCGACGGCGCAGGCACCCGACTCGGGGATGGCGGTGTAGACGCCGGCGGGAAGGTCGAGCACGGCGTAGCGCCCCAGCGGATCGGTGCCGGCGACCCGGTCGGTGGCCGCGCCGCCCGCTACCCGGATGGTGGCACCAGTGTCGGGCTCGCCCCCGCAGGTGACCTCACCGGTAACGCGCGCGGGCACGAGACCCACGACCGTGAAGACCCGATCCTCCGCCGCACCCGAGTTGACGCGAACCGTGTCGCGCACCGGCTCCATGGCGTCGAAGCGCGGGTCCAGGCCGGCCAACTCGAGCCCCACGGGGACCACCTCGTAGATCCCGTCGTCCATGGGACCGGAGGCGAAGCCGCCGTCCGGCCCGGTGACCGCGGCGTGGACCGGACGTCCCGCGGCCAGGATCGCCACGGTGACGCCCTCCACCCCCTCGGCCGTCTTCTGGCGGGCCACCACGCCCCGGATGCCCACGCCGTCCTCCCCGCCTTCGACCGCCGCCGGACCGTCGTCGTCGGAGCACCCCGAGAGGAGGAGCAGCGCTGCGCAGAGAGCGAGGCCAGGCATCCACCCCCGGGAACCGGGGACCCGGGCCCCCGCTTGAGGAGGGTGAGGGAGTAGGTATCGAAGACGGCCTTCCATAGTATTGAGCATCTTTCGCCGGGGTGGGCGGTTCCGCAAGTCCGCGCCGGCCGCTCCCACCCGCGAACCCGCGCACGCACCATGTTCCTTCTGCACGCCCACTCCGGGCTCCGGTATCTGATCCTGCTCCTCGGCTTGGCGGTGGTGGTCTACGCCCTGCGGGGCGCCCTCAACCGGGCCCCCTACGACAACCGCATGCGGGTCATGGCCGGGGTCTTCGCCCTCCTCATGTACCTGAACGTCTTCGTGGGGCTCGCGGCGCTCTTCGGGCGCCCCTTCCAGCCCTACCTCATCGGCCACGTCCTGGTCATGGTGTTCGCCGCGGTGACCGCCCACCTCGTCCCCGCGGTCATGAAGCGGCGGCCCATGGAGGAGCGCACCTACCTGCCGCACGCGGTCGGAGCCGTTGTCGCGCTGGCGCTCACCGTGGCGGGCATTCTCGCCCTCCCGGCCGGACGCGTGCTGGGCAGCTACCTCTGACGGAGTCCTGATGGCCGAGCGCGAATGCCCCGCCGACTTCTCGCCCCACATCCGCGGATCCGCGGGCGGCGGTCCCGACGACCTGGGTCTGGTGATGGGCGGCGGCGGCGCCCGCGCCGCCTACCAGGTGGGGTTCCTGCGCGCGCTGGCGGAGTGGTACCCGGATCTGCGCGTCCCCTACATCACGGGGGTCTCGGCGGGCGCCATCAATGCGGTGCAGCTGGCGGCCCACCACGGTTCGTTCTGTCAGGCGGTGGGCGAGCTCTCCCACCTCTGGTCGCGCCTCCGGGTGGAGGACGTCTTCCGGGTGGGGCCGACCTCGCTGGCCTCCATCGGCCTCCGGTGGGTCCTGCGCCTGGTGCTGGGCGGGCACCGCCCCACACCCGAGATACGCGGACTGGTGGACACCGAGCCCCTGCGCGCCTTCCTGTGCGAGGCGCTGCACGCGGTGGACGGCGAGATCACCGGCATCCGCTACAATCTGGAGATGGGCCACCTGCGGGCGGTGGCGCTCAGCACCTCCTCCTACTCCACCGGCCAGTCGGTGACCTGGGTGCAGGGGGCCGACATCCAGGAGTGGGAGCGCCCGCAGCGCCGCTCGGAGAACGCCGACCTCACGGTGGACCACGTCATGGCCTCGGCGGCCCTGCCCCTCTTCTTTCCCGCCGTCCGCCTGGAGAACGAGTGGTTCGGGGACGGTGGCATCCGCCTGGCCGCGCCCCTCTCGCCCGCGCTGCACCTGGGGGCGGGACGGATCCTGGCGGTCTCGACCCGCTATGACCGCACGCGCGCCGAGGCGGACCGGCCCACGGTGCCCGGGTACCCGCCCCCGGCGCAGATCATGGGCGTCCTGATGAACTCCATCTTCCTGGACCTGCTCGACCAGGACGCGCTCCGGCTCGAGCGCCTCAACGAGTTGCTGGAGCGGCTGCCGGAGGACCGGCGCAACGGCATGCGGCCGGTCCGCCTCATGGTCATGCGCCCCTCCACCGACCTGGGCCGGATGGCCAGCCGCTACGAGCCGCAGCTCCCTCCGGTCTTCCGCTTCCTGACGCGCGGGCTGGGGACGCGCGACACCGAGAGCCCCGACTTCCTGAGCCTGATCCTCTTCCAGCCGGACTACCTGCAGGCCCTCATGGACTGCGGAGAGTCGGACGCGCGCCGGCGCGAGGACGAGATCCGCCGCTTCATCGAGGATTAGCGAGGCGAGCCGTCCCGCGTACGGGGGCATTGGACACTTTCCCGTCCGGGCGCGAGTTTTGGGGGTGGTGGGGCGGCATCATCCCGCCGCCCCCGACACCCAGGAGGTCCCATGTCGGAGCAACGCGGTTCCCTCGCCAGCGAAGTCGAGTCCCGGGAAGTCGCGGAGGCGGCCCGCGAGGAGGAGTGGTCCAGCCACTCCTTCTCCAAGCAGCTCTTCGCCGGACGCCTGGCCCTGGACATCCTGGAGGCGCCCGCCGGGCGCGATCCCGAAGAGGTGGCCCGCGCCGGGGACTTCCACCGGCGGCTGCGGGACTTCACGCGCGAGCACATCGACGGCGACGCCTTCGACCGCGAGGGGTGGGTCCCGGACGAGGTGCTTGAGGGGCTGGCCGCCATCGGCGCCTTCGGCATGAAGATCCCCGTCGAGTACGGGGGGCTCGGACTCTCGCAGATC
This sequence comes from Longimicrobiales bacterium, assembly GCA_032250975.1. GTDB lineage: Bacteria > Gemmatimonadota > Gemmatimonadetes > Longimicrobiales > Gaopeijiaceae > Gaopeijia. The sequence continues at coordinate 37,235 of JAVVFC010000004.1, forward strand.
GCCTACAACAGGGCGCTCGAGATCGTGGCGTCCCGCTGCGGCTCCACCGGGGCCTTCCTCTCCGCACACCAGTCCATCGGGGTGCCGGGACCGGTCAAGATGTTCGGCACCAAGGCGCAGAAGGAGACGTTCCTGCCCCGCCTGGCGAAGGGGGCGCTCAGCGCCTTCGCGCTGACCGAGCCCGAGGTGGGGTCGGACCCGGCCAACATGGCCACCACGGCGCGGCTCTCGGAGGACGGCACCGAGTGGATCCTGAACGGGGAGAAGCTCTGGTGCACCAATGGGCCGCGGGCGGAGATCATCATCGTCATGGCCCGCACCCCGGCGCGCGAGGGCGTTCGGGGCCGGCGCCCGATCTCGGCCTTCATCGTCGAGATGGACACCCCCGGGATCGAGGTCGCGCACCTCTCGCGCTTCATGGGCCTCAAGGCGCTCTCCAACGGCGTCATCCGCTTCACGGACGTGCGCATCCCGCACGACAACCTGCTGTGGGACGAGGGCAAGGGCCTCAAGCTCGCCCTCATGACGCTCAACGTGGGCCGGCTCTCGCTCCCCGCCTTCTGCTCCGCCACCGGCAAGCTCTCACTGGAGATGTGCCGCGACTGGGCGGCGCGGCGGGTGCAGTGGGGCCAGCCCGTCGGCAGGCACGACGCCATCGCCCAGAAGCTGGGCACCATGGCGGCCAACACCTTCGCCATGGACAGCGTGGTGGAGCTCACCTCGCGCATGGCCGACTCGGGCAGCGCCGACATCCGCCTCGAGGCCGCCTTCGCCAAGATGTGGAACACCGAGGTGGCGTGGACGCTGGCCAACGAAGCGCTCCAGGTGCGAGGCGGGCGCGGCTACGAGACGCACGATTCCCTCAAGGCCCGGGGTGAGTCGCCCTACCCGGTGGAGCGCATGGTGCGCGACCTGCGCATCAACCTGATCTTCGAAGGGTCGTCGGAGATCATGCGCCTCTTCATCGCCCGCGAGGCGGTGGACGACCACCTGCGGGTGGCGGGAGACCTGGTGGACCCGCGCGCGCCCCTCGGACGGCGGGCGGCGGCCGCGGTGCGCGCCGCCTTCTTCTACGCCTGGTGGTACCCCACCCGCTGGCTTGGGTGGAGCTTCTGGCCCCGCTACGCCGCCTACGGACGGCTGGCCCGGCACCTGCGCTTCGTGGACCGGGCCTCGCGGCGGCTGGCCCGGAACACCTTCCACGCCATGATGCGCTTCGGCCCGGGTCTGGAAAAGCGCCAGGCGGTGCTCGGCCGCCTGGTCGAGGCCGGCGCCGAACTGTTCGTCATGTCCACGGCGTGCGTCCGGGCCCGCGAGCTGGTGCGCGCGAACCCGGGCGACCGCTCGCCGGAGGAGCTGGCGGACGTCTTCTGCCGCCAGGCCCGACGCCGGGTCAAGGCCTCCTTCCGGAGCCTCTTCCGCAACGACGATACCCGCACGTATCGCACCGCGCAGCGGCTCATGGAGGGACGCTACGCCTGGCTGGAGGAGGGCGTGGTGTCGCTGGCGGAGACGTACGGGAGCGCCGGGGGTCAGCCCGAGCCGGCCTCGACCGAAGCGAGCGCCGCCTCGAACTGACGGCGGTAGAGACGCGAATAGACGGGGCTCCGCGCCAGCAGCTCGGCGTGCGTCCCCATGTCCTCGATCACGCCTCCGTCCAGCACCACGATGCGGTGGGCACGGATCACGGTGCTCAGGCGGTGGGCGATGACCAGGGTCGTGCGCCCTTCCATGAGACGCTCGAGCGCATCCTGCACCAGCCGCTCGCTCTCCGCGTCCAGCGACGACGATGCCTCGTCCAGGATCAGGATGCGGGGGCGCTTGAGCAGCACCCGCGCGATCGCGATGCGCTGCCGCTGGCCCGCGCTCAGCGTCACCCCGCGCTCGCCGATGAGTTCGTCCCACCCGCGCGGCAGCGCCTCGATGAAGCCGGCCGCGTGCGCCTCGCGGGCGGCCTCGCGAACCTCCTCCTCGGACGCCTCCGGGTTTCCGTAAAGCAGGTTCTCGCGCAGCGTGCCGGCGAAGAGCATCGGCTCCTGGGGCACCACCCCCACCACCTCGCGCAGCGACTTCAGCGCCAGGTCGCGCACGTCCACGCCGTCCACCTCCACCGCCCCCCCGGTGACGTCGTAGAAGCGGGGCACCAGTGAGGAGAGCGTGGTCTTGCCCGCACCGGAGCTCCCCACCAGCGCCACCACCTCGCCGGGCGCCAGCTCCAGGTCGATCCCGTCCAGGACCAGCGGCTGGTCGGGCCCGTAGCGAAAGCGCACCTCCCGGAAGCGGACCCGACCCGGGAGCGGGGAGGGGAGCGCAACCGGATCGGGGCGCTCGGGCAGCTCGTCCGGGTGGTCGATCAGCTCGAAGATGCGCCGCGCTGCGCCCGCCGCCTCCTGGATGTTGTTCCAGAACCCGGCCAGCGAGGTGATCGCGCCCGCGATGGAGACGGCGTAGAGCAGGAAGGCCACCAGCGTTCCCGCCGTCAGGCTCCCCTCCAGCACCAGCCGGCCGCCCTCCCAGAGCACCACCACGATGGCGCCGAAGGCGGCGAAGGTCACCGCCCCGGTCAGACCGGCCCGCGCCACGGCGCGCTTCATGCCGCGGTCGCGGGTCTCGTCGATGCGCTCCGCGAAGGCGGCCTCCTCCCACCCCTCGCGCGTGAAACTCTGCACCGTGCGGATCTGGGTGAAGACCTGCTCCGCCCGCGCCACCGCCTCGGCCAGCACGTCCTGGATCCCGGTGGAGAGACGCCGCACGCGCCGTCCGAAGAACCAGCCGACCAGGATCGCGACCGGAATGGCGGTGAGCGTCACCAGGGTCAGGCGCGGGTTGGTGATGGTCACCAGCACCAGCGCCCCGGTCAGGAACGTGCCCTGGCGCACCAGCTCCGGAATCCCGAAGCGGAGCACCTGCTGGATCAGGCCGGCGTCGCTGGCCAGGCGCGAGGAGAGTTCGCCCACCCGCCGGGCGGCGAAGAAGCCGGGGGACTGCCGCACCAGCGCACCGAACAGTTCCTTGCGCAGATCGGCCATCACACCCTCCGAGACGGAGGCGGCCAGGTAGCTCTGCGTGAAGTTCACCACCGCCTGGAACGCGAAGAGCGCGAGCAGCCCCAGCGCGACGCGGTTGAGCATGGTGCCGCTTCCAGCCAGGAAGGCCGCGTCCAGCAGGTCCCGAACCAGCAGGGGGAACGCCAGGCCGATCCCGGTGCTGATGAGGATCAACACCGCCACCACCGCCACCCTCCGGCGGAAGGGCCGGACGCGCGGCCAGATCCTCTCCAGGAAGCCCAGCGTGCGGGCGGCTCCGGGTCTCGACTTGGACATGGCTTTGGGTGGGCTCCGGACGTCGGGTCAGGGTGCGGGGAGTTGGATGCCCGCGGGCGAAGTCGATTAATTTACCATCCGGAGCGCGATCGGGCTCACGCTCGCGCAGACCCACCGGGCGCCGGGGACCATTCCCGCCCGCCCCGCCATGGACGACGCCATGCCCCAGCACTACAAAGCCTTTGCCGTCACGGTGGTCTGGACCCTGGTCCTCCTCTATCTGGGGAGCGTGGTCCACGCCACCGAATCGAGCCTGGCCTGCCCGGACTGGCCCACCTGCTTCGGGACCATGCTGCCGGAGATGGAGGGCGGCGTATTCTGGGAGCACCTGCACCGGCTGGTCGCGGGTGGCCTCATCCTCATGTTCGGGCTGGCCACCTGGCTGGCGTTCCGGGCCACGAAGCGCGGCTCATGGATCCGCACCGCGGCCGTCTCCGGTGTCTTCCTCCTCCTCGTGCAGGCGATCTTCGGCGGGCTGACGGTCATCTACCGCCTTCCGGACGCCATCTCCACATCGCACCTCTCCATGGCGCTCGTCTTCCTGGTGCTGGCCACCGTGCTGG